>JACRBQ010000063.1 GCA_016213135.1 Chloroflexota bacterium
CGATGAACGGTGAACGGTGAACGGTGAACGGTGAACGGTGAACGGTGAACGGTGAACGGTGAACGGTGAACGGTGAACGGTGAACGGTGAACGGTGAACGGTGAACGGTGAACGGTGAACGGTGAACGGTGAGCGATGGTGAAGGCTGACCGCTGAAAGCTACTCTATCACTTCGTTCGCTATCAAATCGTCGTACGTTTGGCGGCGGCGGATGAGCCGGTAGCGGTGGCCTTCGACGAGCGCTTCGGCGGGGAGGGGGTGAGAGTTGTAGTTGGAGGCCATGGCCGCGCCGTATGCGCCCACGTCGAGCAGGGCGAGCAGGTCGCCACTGGCGAGAGGCGGCAATGGGTGCGCGCGGGCGAGGAAGTCGGCGGACTCGCAGATGGGGCCGGCCACGTCGGCAAGGGTGAGGGGCGAATCGGAGTGGTGCGCCACGGCACACACACGGTGGTATGCCTCATAAAGGGCGGGGCGGAGCAGGGTGTGCATTCCGGCATCCACGATCACGATGCGATGCCCGGCGTCTTCTTTTTCATATTGCACCGTGGTGAGCAGGGCCGCCGTGTCGGCCACAATAGCCCGGCCCGGCTCGATGTGAAAATGCTCGAGGCCGCTGCGGGCCAAGCGGGCCACGATGGGCGCGGCGAACGTGTCGAGGTCGGGCACGGGGTCGTCGTCGCGGTAGGGCACGGGGAAGCCGCCGCCGAGATCGAGCGTGTCGATCTCGGCGCCACGCGCGTTGGCCTGCGCGATGAAGTCCAGCGCGACTTCGATGGCTTGCAGTGTGGCCTGCGGGTTTGCCAGCTGCGAGCCGATGTGGATATGCGCGCCGCGAATGTGAACGTGCGGCAGGGCGCGGCTGTGCGCGACGAGTTTGAGCGCGTGGGACACGGGGAGGCCGAACTTGCCGGCGGCCGACCCGGTGCTGATGTGGCGATGGGTGGCCGCGTCCACGTTGGGGCGCAGGCGGATAGCCACGGTGGGCCGGGCGCGGTGGTGGGCGGCCACCGCGTTGAGGCGCTCCAGCTCCCCTTGCGATTCGACGTTGATCCATCCGACTTTCGCTTGCACGGCCATTTCAAGTTCGGCTTCGGTTTTGCCCACACCGGCAAACACGATGCGCGCCGGTTCGGCCCCGGCGCGGAGGACGCGATGCAGTTCGCCGCCGGAGACGATATCGAAGCCCGCGCCCTGTTGCCGGAGCAGGGCGAGCAGCGCGCCGTTGGCGTTGGCTTTGACGGCGTAGCAGATAAGCGGGCGCAGCGGGGCAAAGACGCGGGCCACGCGCTGATAGTTTTGCCGCAGGCGCTCGGCGGAGTAGACATACAGCGGCGTGCCGAATTCGGCGGCGAGGGCGGCCAGTGATACGGACTCGCAGTGCAGCGCGTCGTCGAGGTATTTGAAAGTGGGATGGGTTGACACGGAGAGAGCGGGCTTCAGTTGATGCTCATTTGGCCGGAGCCGTGGCAGTGCTTGAATTTTTTACCGGAGCCGCACGGGCACAGGTCGTTGCGGCCCACGCCGGCATATTTGCTCCCGGCGCGAAAACTCGCCGGCTCGGGTTCCACGTGCATCCACTCGCCGGTGGCGGCGCGGCGCATGGGCCCGCCGCAGTCGCGGCAAAAGGCGCGGCCCAGTTTGTCGAAGCGCACGGTGTTCAGATCGTAGCGGCGGATGGCGGCGGTCTCGAGCGCTTCCAGTTCGGCGGGGAGGTGCGCGGGATCGAGTTTGCGCAGGGCGGAAGAAATGTGACGAATGGCGGTTGGAGTAGTGTCGCGGTCGGTGAGCGATTTTCGCAGCAGCGCCAGGGCGCGATGGTCGCCCAGCGCGGCCAGGGCTTCAACGGCGCGGGGGCGGTCGTCTTCCCAGGAAGTGTTGACGAAGTAGGTTTCGAGCGCGCGAAAGGCGCGGTCGTCGCCGCGGCCCACGCCGCCGAGCACGTCGGCCAGCGCGCTTTTGTAGTCGTAGTCGGTGGAGCAGCGCATGGCTTCGAGCGTGGCAGGCAGGGCCAGCGGGCCAAGCTGAGTGAGGGCCGACACGACCGACGAGTACAGCGGGTCGTCGGCGGGGCGGCCATAGAGGGCGGTGAGCAGGGGCGGCACGGCCTGCGCCGAGGCTGATTGGCCGAGGAGGTAGGCGGCATGGCGCGGGCCAAGGCCGCCGCCTTCGGCGGCCTCGTCTTCGTAGGCGAGGTTGTTGAGCACGTCGGCCAGCGAGTCGATCACCTCCGGAGTGTAGTGCAGGGCGGCGAGCTGTTCAGGCTCCAGCCGCGCGCGGCCCGACAGCACGAGGTCGATGGCGGCAATCTGGTGCGGACTAATCGTCGGCTCGGCGGGTTCGAAGTGCGCCGATTTGACGATGCGCCGTTGTTCGGCGATGGGGGCCAGGGGATACAGCCCGAGGCGCCGGGTGAGGTGCACGAGCGAGGCCAGGCCGATGAGCCAGCCGTTGACGGGCGGGTGGGATGCTTCGGTGTGCCACAGCGGCCAATAGTGCGCCCCCTGCAAGGCGGCCGCCCCGGCCCCGGCGAATGCGGCCCGCGCCTCGTCGAGATCGTAATCGGCCAGGGTGAGCACGCGGCGCAGGGTGTCGTTGAGGTCTTTGGCCGGGGCAAGGTGTCCGGCGGCGTAGGCCTGCAACAAGGCGAGCAGGCCATCGGCCTCATCGCGCAGGTTTTCAAGTTCGCTAAGGAGGTGGTCATCTTCTTCGAGGTCGCGCCCCTGCCAAGACGTGGTGTCCCGGTCGGTGATGATGATTTGCCACACGCGCTCGAGGTCGGTGGCGAGCAGGGGCAGTTGCCCGGTGGGCAGGGCAAAAGTCTGGCGCAGCAGGGCGGCGCCGAGGGCGATCAGCAATAAGTCGTGATAGGCCGGGGCCAGGCTGCCGGCCTCATCGGCGTCGGCGTCGGCGTCGGCAGCGCGCAAGTAGAGTTGGTAGCTCTGCGGGCCGGCTTGCTCGATGAGGTAGTCGAGCGTGGCCTTCCAAAAGTGTCGGGTCATGAGAGGCTCGGGTTAATCCACAATGGCCAGGCGGGCAACAGTCACGCCCTCGCCGCCTTCGGCGTCGACGCCGGGCTGGTGTGAGAGCACCAGTTCGTTGGCGCGAAGTGCGTCACGCACGGCTTGTCGCAATTTGCCCGTGCCCTTGCCGTGGATGATTCGCACCCACGGCAGGTTAGCCATGTAGGCTGATTCAAGATAGCGATCCAGCATCATCAGCCCGTCTTCCACCGTTTGGCCGCGGATGTCAATTTCGAGGCCGGGTGAAGTGTGTGTGGGGGTGTGGGGGTGTGGGAGTAAGGAGTTGGGATTCGGTATTTGAGGTTTGGAGTTTGGAGTTTGCGATTTGGTTTGCAGTTCATCCAGCTTGGCGCGGACGCGCAGGCGGCCTATTTGCACCTCGGCTTCGGTGGCGGTGAGCGAGAGGACGGCGCCTTCGGTTTTGAGGTTGGGCAGCCAGACGGTGTCGCCCAATTTGACAGGACGTTTTTCGTCAAAGGATTTAGCGGATTGAACGGATGATTTGAGAGAGGGAACGGATGATTCGAGATCGTCGGCCAGATCGTCGGCGGCGGCTTCGACCTGTTTGAGGGCCGTGAGGGGCATGGCGGCAGTTTGCAGGCGGCGGCGCAGTTCGCGGATTTGCGTTTGCAGGGTTTGCGCTTCGGCGGCGGCTTCGTCGCGGGCCGAGTCGAGGATGGCGCGGCGCTCGTCTTCAATGCGCTCGAGGCGGCGCGTGAGTTCGGCCTCGAGGGTCAGGGCGTCGGCGCGCACGGCTTCGGCCAGGGCGCGCTCGTGCCGGGCCAGATCGCGCTGGCGGTGAATCTCGTCCAGCAGCTTTTCGGCCTCCAGGTCGGTGGCGGGCATGAGAGTGCGCGCGTCGGCGATGATGGTGGTATCGAGGCCGAGGCGCTGGGCAATGGCGAAGGCGTTGGAGCGTCCGGGCAGGCCGATGGTGAGGTGGTAGGTGGGGGCCAGGGTTTCGAGATCAAATTCCACGCTGGCGTTGGCGACCCCCGGTGTGGTGTGGGCGTAGACTTTAAGTTCGGGATAGTGGGTGGTTGCCAGCGTGGTGACTCCCATATCCAATAGATAAGAGAGGAGGGCGCGGGCGAGGGCGGAACCTTCGGTGGGATCGGTGCCGGCGCCGAGTTCGTCGAGGATAACGAGGGAGCGGGCGTCGGCGTTTTTGAGCAGGCCGATGATGTGGGTGACGTGCGAGGAGAAGGTGGAGAGATTCTGCTCGATGGATTGCTCGTCGCCGATGTCGGCATAGATGCCCTCGAACAGCGATAGCTCGGAGCCGGACTGGGCTGGGACGTGCAGGCCGCACTGGGCCATGAGCGCCAGCAAGCCCACGGTTTTGAGGCTGACGGTTTTGCCGCCGGTGTTGGGGCCGGTGATGACGACGATGTAGGTCTGGTCGTCGAGGACGAAGTCGACGGGTACCACGGTGGACGGATCGAGCAGCGGGTGGCGGGCGGCGCGGAGTTTGATGATGGAGCCGGGGTGTGAGTGCGGGGGGGTGGGGGTGTGTGGAGGTGTGGGGGTGTGGGGGTGGAAGTCGTGAAGAGTCGGTTCGGTGGCGTGGAGGGTGTCGGCGTATTTGGCTTTGGCGAAGGCCAGGTCGAGTTCGGCCAGCGCTTCGACGTTGTACTGAATGGCCTGCGCTTGCTCGCCGATGAGAGCGCACAGTTCGGCGAGGATGCGGCGGATCTCTTCCTGCTCCTGCAATTGCAGTTGCCGCCAGGCGTTGTTCAGCTCCACCGTGGCCAACGGCTCCACAAACAGCGTGGCGCCGGAGGCCGATTGGTCGTGGATGATGCCGCGCAGTTTGCCTTTGTGTTCGGCTTTGAGCGGAATGACGTAACGGCCGTCGCGCTGGGTGATGAGCAGGTCTTGCAGGTAGGCGGTGTAGCGCGAGCTGCCGAGGATGGTTTGCAGTTTTTGCAGCAGGCGGTCGTGGGCCACTCGCACTTCGCGCCGGATGTCGGCCAGTTTTTCGGAGGCCGAGCTGAGCACTTCGCCGCGCTCGTCGATGGTGCGGCCGATGGCTTCGACGATGCCGGGACAGTCGTCGATGCCGGAGGCGATGACCGCCAGCCGGGGAAACTGGTCGCCGAGCCTGCCGAGGGTGCGCTTGAGCGCCCGCCCGGCGATGAGGGTGTTTTTGATGTCGAGGATTTCGCCGGGCAGCAGCACCGCGCCCCGGGCGGCGTTGGCGGCGAACGGGCGCACGTCGCGCGCGCCGCCGATGGAGGTGTCGGTTTTGACCGAGAGCAGTTTGCGGGCTTCGGCCGTTTGCTGCTGCCCCCGCCGCGCTTCGCCCAAATCGGCGGTGGGGCGCAAGGCCAACGCCAGGGCCTCGCCTGCCGAAAAGGAGCAATAGCCGGCGAGGCGGTCGAGGATTTTTGGCAGTTCCAGCGTGCGCAGCGATTTGGCGTCCATTGGCGAGGATCATTTTACACGATGGGGAGAGAAGGAGACAGGGAGAATGGGAGAGGGCGGGGGATGGGAGTGCGGGGGTGTGGGGGTGTGGGGGTATGGGGGTATGGGGGTGTGGGAGTGACGGGCAGGCAATTCCCCTGCCGGCAAATCGGAAGTATCATAAAGACCCAAAGGGGTTTATGAGGCCCTTTGGGTATCGACTCGACAGGAGGCGCGATGAGTGACAGCCCACAACCGCCCGGATTGGACATTCTGAAAATTGCAGTTAGCCGGATCAAAGACCCGGTGTTTTTGTTTGGCTTGGCCGTCATCATTGCATTGGCTCTGTTTGGCGCGCAGATTCCGGCGACGTTCGTCAATTTGATCTATTTCGTCGTCGTCGGGGCGCTCATTGCCTATACCGCCCTGCGGGTGGTGGCCGAGGTGACCAAAGCGCGACGCGAGTGGGAGGTAGGTCAGAAGCCGGTTGTTTCGCCATCTCAACCCATGACAATCGTTGACAACTCCGGCGTATCCGCATCACACGGCAGCGTCGCCGGCGGAACGGTGGCCGTGGCCGGCAGTGTGTATGGCGATATCGTCATTGGCGCTTTACCTGCCTCCGCGCCGCCTGAAGGACTACGCGTGGCGTACCTCGGTTGGCTGATAGAGCAGTGCCGCGCCGTGTCGCTAGCCGGAGTGGATCGCAAAAGCATCAGTGAGGAGACAAGGTCTGATCTCGATCTGGCGGCGGTGTATACCGCACTGATGACTCAACAAACGGAAAAAATCGATTCCAAGAATACCTCGCCTGAGTTGGAGGGTAGAGACGCCCGTCTCTCGGCGCTCGAAATGCTGAACGCCCAAGAGCATCTGGCCCTGCTGGGCGATCCCGGTTCGGGCAAAAGCACGTTTGTCAATTTCGTGGCGTTGTGCATGGCCGGTGAAATGTTGAGCCGCGCCGATGCGAATCTGGCCTTGCTCACGACGCCCCTACCTGATGAAGAAAGACGCCCACGCCGCAAGGATGAGAAACCGCAACCCCAACAGTGGAAATACGGCGCGCTGATTCCGGCGCGGGTGATCCTGCGTGATTTTGTGGCGCGCGGCATGCCGCCGTCGGGCAAGAAAGTTGGCGGCGATACGCTATGGAATTTCATTGTCGCCGAATTGCCCGATACCGCCCGCGATTTTGCGAAACCTTTGCGCGAGGAGTTGTTGAACAAGGGCGGCTTGCTGTTGTTGGACGGGCTGGACGAAGTCCCGGAAGCCGACGACCGCCGTGAGCAGGTAAAAACCGCTGTGCAGGGTTTCGTCGCCGCGTTTCCGAAAGTGCGCGCGCTCGTCACCAGCCGCACCTACGCGTACCAGAAGCAGGCGTGGAAGCTGGACGGGTTTGCCGAAGCCGTGCTGGCTCCGTTTGGGCGGAGCCAGATTCACCGCTTTGTGGAGCGCTGGTATGCCTACGTTGGCCCGATACGCAACCTGTCGGTGAATGATGCCCAGGGCCGCGCCGTTCAACTCAACACCGCCATTGAACGAAGCCCGCGTTTGACTGAACTGGGCTCGCGCCCGCTGCTCCTCACGCTCATGGCCTCGCTCCATGCCTGGCGTGGCGGCACGCTCCCCGAACAGCGCGAACAACTCTATTCGGACGCCGTCGATCTTCTGCTGGATCAGTGGGAGAGCCAAAAAGTCAGGCGCAAATCGGACGGCTCATACGAGTTTCTTCAACCGAGTTTGGCCGAATGGCTCAAAGTGGATCAGAAGGCGGTGCGCGCACTGCTCAACCGGATGGCTTTTGACGCGCACCGTGACCAGCCGGATTTGCAGGGCACTGCCGACATTGCGCAGAAAAAATTGGTGGATGAGCTTCTGGCGCTCAATACGAATCCTGACGTGCGCCCGAAACGGCTGGAAGAATATCTCGGCTTGCGAACCGGATTGCTGGAGCCGCGCGGGGTCGGGGTGTATGCGTTTCCCCATCGCACGTTTCAAGAATACTTGTCGGCCTGCCACCTCACGGGCGATACTTTCCCGGACGAACTGGCCGAGTTGTTGCGCGTTGATCCGAATCGCTGGCGTGAAGTTGTTCTGCTGGCCGGAGCGAAAGCAGTGCGTGGCGCGGCCTCTGCCGCATGGAGTCTGGCCGAAGCTCTGTGCTACAAAGATCCATCTCCCCGGCTCCCTTCCCTACAAGGGAAAGAGGAGGGGGCCGACCTATGGTGCGCATTACTCGCCGCCCAAGTGCTGATCGAAAACAACAGCCTCTCCAACACCGCCGAGCGGAACCGCCCGAAGGTTGATCGCGTCCGAGGCTGGCTGACTTATATCGTGAAACACGGCCTGCTTCCGCCGGTGGATCGCGCGCTGGCCGGCGAGGCGCTTTCTGTAATGGACGACCCTCGCGACCTCGAAGAACTCGCCCCCGTTCCTGCCGGGCCGTTCTGGATGGGGAGCGAAACGGAAGAATCATTTGATGACGAGCGCCCTCAACATCAAGTGGCTCTGCCCGATTACAGAATTGGCAAGTATCCGGTGACGGTTGGATTGTGGAAGCGATTTGTGGCCGAGAGGAGTTATCAGTGCGACCCCGACTCGCTCGAAGGATTCGACAATCATCCGGCGCATGATGTATCATGGCGCGACGCGCGCGCCTTCTGCGACTGGCTGACCGGCGAGTGGCGCAAAGCGGGGAAAATTGGCGCGAATGAAGTGGCGCGTTTGCCGACCGAAGCCGAGTGGGAAAAGGCGGCGCGCGGTCCTTCGGCAAGCTCAGGAGATAAGCGCGAGTGGCCCTGGGAGGGTGAATTTGACGCGAACAATGCCAACACCAGCGAGAGCGGCATTGGCCGGACGTGCGCCGTCGGTCTCTTTCCGTCGGGCGCTTCACCTAACGGCTGTTTGGATATGAGCGGGAACGTGTGGGAGTGGACGCAATCGAAACGCGAGAAATATCCATACGATGCAAAAGATGGGCGAGAAGAACTTACAGGTAACGACAGTCGGGTTCTGCGCGGCGGCGCGTTCGGCCGCAGTGGTAGGGTCGCGCGCTGTGCGTCTCGTCTACCTCCCCGTCTTTCGTCTCAACGACTTCGGTTTTCGGGTGGCGGTCTCCCCCGGCTCTCGCTCTTGAATCTCTGATCTCTGGACTCTCTGTTCTCTGTGGGGATGGGGTTTGGGGAAGGGGCTTTGCCCCTTCCCCAAGTTTTCAGTTTTCAACTGTCAACGAATGGGCAACCGCTTCGCGTAAACGAATGAGATGCGGCAGGCCATTCGTTTATTCGTTTGACATTCGTTGACAGGCAGCGCGGCCATTCTCAAACCAAGAATATGAAACCTGTCGCCGATCTCTATCCACAAATCTACGATTGGGAAAATCTGGAGCGGGCTTACCATCGGGCGCGGGCCGGCAAACGCGGGCACGCGCCTGCGGCCGGTTTCGAGCGCACGCTCGAAGATAATCTTGTGTCATTGCAAGACGAACTGCGAACGCAAACGTACCGCCCCGGCGCGTATCACAGTTTTTACATTCACGAGCCGAAACACCGTTTGATCTCCGCCGCGCCTTTCCGGGATCGTGTGGCGCATCATGCGTTGTGCGCCGTCATCGAGCCGCTGTTCGAGCGCCGGTTTATTTTTGATTCGTATGCCAATCGCGTGGGCAAAGGCACGCACCGCGCGCTGGATCGCTGCCAGCAGTTTTCCCGGCGCTATTCGTACGCGCTGCAATTGGACGTCGTGCAATTCTTCCCCAGCATTGATCACGAGTTGTTGAGGACTGCTCTGTGGCGCGTGATCGGCGACGAGCAAGTCTTGGGCTTGTGCGACGTGATTCTTGCCGGCGGGCGCGGCGTGCAGGCCGAAGAATATCGCATGGTCTATTTTCCGGGCGACGACCCTTCGACCGGCTCAGGGCAGGGTCTGTTGGCGGCGAACCGCCCGCGCGGCCTGCCGATTGGCAACTTGACTTCGCAATTTTGGGCCAACGTCTATCTCGACGCGTTGGATCAATTCGTCAAGCGAGAACTGAAGTGCCGCGCCTACGCGCGATACGTGGACGATTTGGTTCTTTTTGCCGACAGCAAACGGACATTGTGGGAGTGGCGTGCCGCCGTCGTTGACTATCTGGCCGGTCTGCGGCTCACGGTTCACATTGAACGGGCGCATCCGCGCCCGGTCGCCGAAGGCTTGCCCTTTTTGGGTTTCACCGTGTTTCCGACGCACCGGCGGCTCAAAGCGCAAAAGGCGATCTCTTTCCGGCGCAAATTCAAAGGGCAGGTATCGGCGTTGGCCTCCGGGCAGATCGCGCTGTCCGATCTGCACGCCTCGGTGCGCGGCTGGATCAATCACGTCCAGTACGGCGATACCTGGGGGCTGCGCCGCGCCGTGCTGGGTTCGGAATTACTTTGGGAAGGATAGATGGAGAATTCACCGCTGTTCGCCCGCACGTTTGATTTTCTATCGTGGCTGCTGCCGCGCGCGCAAAACTTTCCACGCCCGCAAAGGTTCGCCGTCACTCAGCGGCTGCAAAACGCCGCGCTGGATTTTCAGGAATTGATCGTGGACGCCGACTCGGCGCGTGGCGCAAATAGGCTTGAGCGGCTTCGGCAAGCGGATGCCGCGTTGAGCAAAGTCAGGCTTTATCTGCGGCTGTGCCGCGAGTGGCAGTGGCTCACCTCAGGCCAATACGAACATGCGGCGCGCATGATCGCCGAGATCGGGCGGCTGTTGGGCGGGTGGATGAAAACGGTTGGCATTTGAGGGGCAAGCACGAAGCTTGCCCCTGGGTGCGGGGCCGGGCCGACGGAGATCGGGTTCTGCGCGGCGGCGCGTTCAACAACAATAGTAGGAACGCGCGCTGTGCGTACCGCAACAACAACCACCCCGACAATCGTAACAACAACATCGGTTTTCGGGTGGCGGTCTCCCACGGCTGGCGCGACATCGCCGGAATTGCGGTTGAGCTTTCGGGCTGAACCGCCGAGGCGCCGGACGAGAGCCGGACCGGCTCTGGCCCTGGCCGCGAACGATCTCGAAGTTGAGATTCGTTCCGGGCAAATATCGAATCGGCTCGCGCCTCGCTGTGACAAGCCCGGCGCGAGCCAACCCCCTTGTCGACGCAATTTCCTAATTCTTCGGTCCTTCGGGTTTGTAAAAACCCTGAAAGTTATTGCGCGCACGTTAGAGCTTCGTAAGAATATCCCCTGTGTGTTGACTCTGTCCCCTCCACGCTTTAGAATAGGCCAAGTAGGCGGTTGAATACTGAATCGCTGACGCGGAGTGGCTGAAAGCGGAAGCGTGTTTGGCGAGAACCTCGGCTGCTCCGCATCAGCGCAATCAGCGTCTCAGTGATTCTATGGATTACAAAGACTACTACAAAATCCTGGGGGTGAGCAAAGGCGCGAGCGGGGCCGAGATCAAGGCCGCATACCGCAAGCTGGCCAAGCTGCATCACCCCGACAAGAATCCCGGCGACAAGAAGTCCGAGGAGAAATTCAAAGAGATCAACGAAGCGAACGAGGTGCTGGGCGACCCGGCCAAACGGCAGAAGTACGATCAGTTGGGCGCGCAATGGGCGCAGTATCAGCACGCTTCGCGTGGCGGCGACGCGCGCGGCTTCGATTGGAGCCAGTGGGCCGCGCAGCAAGGGGCGGGCGGGCGCGGCGCGCGGGTGGAGTTCGGCGACCTATCTGACTTGTTCGGAGGCAGCGGTGAATTCTCGGACTTTTTCACATCCATATTCGGCGGGGGCGCGGGGCAGCCGCGCACCCAAACGCGCACGCGGCGCGCCCGGTCGGCGGTGAGCGAGCCGCCGACCCACGAGCAAACAGTTGAGATCACCCTCGAAGAATCGCTGACCGGGGCCACCCGGCGGCTGGAGCGCGGCCGCCGCAAGCTGGATATAAAAATCCCGGCCGGCGCGGTCACCGGCACCAAAGTGCGCTACGCCGGAGAGGGCACCGAGGATGCATTCGGCCAGCCAGGCGATCTGATTCTGGTGGTGAAGCTGATGGAGCATCCGGTCTTCAAACTGCGCGGCGAGGGGCTGGATTTGCAGGTCGATCATCCGATTGACCTGTACACCGCTGTGCTGGGCGGCGAGGCCCGCGTGCCCACTCTCGATGGCTCAGCCGTGCTGCTCACCATTCCGCCCGAGAGCGCCACCGGGCAAACCCTCCGCCTGCGCGGCAAGGGTCTGCCCAAACTGCGCGAAACCTCCACTCGGGGCGACCTATATGTGCGGGTACAAGTGCAAATGCCCAGGCGCCTCACAGACGAAGAACGGTCGTTGTTCCAAAAACTGGCGGCGCTCCGAAAGAAGAGCTAATGAAACCAAAGCGTATTTCCCTTTTGACTGTCGGCCTCTTCCTTGCGGCATCCACGCTGGCTTGCGCCCAGTTCACCGGCGCGGCCACCGCGCCTGCCGTGCCGCCCACGCCTGTGACCGTGGTGGTCACCGCCACGCCCGACGCGCTGGCGCCGGTTGTTCCCGCAGTGGCGCCTTTGACCGACGCCGGCGACGCCAGCCTCGTCGCGCTCTACCACCAGTTGGATCCGGCGGTCGTCGCCATTCGTGTGCTGGACTCGCAGGGCGATGTGGGGCTTGGCTCCGGGTTCGTCATCGACACCGACGGGCACATTGTGACCAACGCCCACGTAGTGCAGGGGGCCTCAGAAATCGAGGTGGATTTTGCCAACGGCATGAAAGTGCACGGCGAAGTGCTGGGCACCGATGCCACGGCAGACCTGGCCGTGGTGCGCGTGAACGTCCCCGCCGACCAGCTCACCCCGGTCACCCTGGGCGACTCGGATCTGGTGCAGGTGGGCGAGCGCGTGGTGGCCATCGGCAATCCGTTTGGGCTTAACGGCACGATGACGATCGGCATTGTGAGCGGATTGGGACGCACGCTCTCCGCCCAGGCCACGGCGCCCGGCGGCGGCTCGTTCTCCGCGCCGGATATTATCCAGACGGATGCGGCCATCAACCCCGGCAACTCCGGCGGGCCGCTGATCAATATGAGGGGCGAGGTCATCGGGGTCAACAAGGCTCTCGTGTCCGATACCGGCGTAAACTCCGGTATCGGGTTTGCGGTGGCCTCGAACACGGTGCGGCGCATTGCCCCGGCGCTCATCAAAGACGGCAAGTTCGTCTATCCGTATCTGGGCATCACCAGCACCGACGAACTGTCGCTGGCCGACGTCGAAGCGCTGCAGTTGCCGCGCTCCACCGGCGTGTATGTCACTAGCGTGACGGCAGGCGGCCCGGCTGAAAAGGCCGGGTTGCGCGTCGGAACTCAGCCGACCTCCATCACCGGGCTGTTGGCCGGCGGCGATCTGATCATCGCCATTGACGGGCGGCCGGTGAACGTCTTTGCCGACCTGCTCAGTTATCTGGTGAACCACGCCAGCGTGGGCCAAACCGTGAAAATTACCGTGCTGCGCGATGGCGCGCCACAAGACATCGACCTGACATTGGGCGCCCGTCCGTAAACATGACCGTTTTGCTGAAGGTTGAGCACCTTCAAAGGGACGCCGATCGCCCGCGCGGCCTGCCCGGCGCCCGGCCCGCGCGGCTGTTGCCCGCCGTGTGCGACGTGAGTTTTGAAGTGTCTGCCGGGGAAATCGTCGCCATTGCCGGTGAAGCCGGCTCGGGCAAAACGGCGCTGGCCCGCACGCTCGGCCTGTTGGTGCGCCCCAAAAGCGGCAAAGTAATCTTCGAGGGGCGCGACCTCACCCGCCTGAGCGATGGCGCGCTGCGGCCCGTGCGCCGCCGGTTGCAGTTTGTGTTCAGCGATCCGCGCACCGCCCTCAACCCGCAAAGCCTGGTGCGCGACGTGATGCTGGAGCCGCTGCGCGTGCAGGGCCTGGGTAATGCCCAGGAACAGTTGGTCGCCGTCGACCAGGCCTTGCGACTGGTGGGCCTGCACAGCTTGCTCATGGATCGCCGGCTCACCTCGCTTTCGGCGGGGCAGCGCCAGCACGTGGCCCTGGCCCGTGTGCTCTCGCTGCGCCCGGTCCTCATCATCTGCGACAACCCCACCAGCACCCTGCCGCCCGGCGCGGGCGAGGCCTTCTTCCGGCTCATGGCTCAACTGCGCCGCAACGAAGGCATCGCCTTCCTCTGGTTGGTGAGTCAGCCGCAAGCCGCCGGTCAATACGCCGATCGCCTCGGCATTCTGCAACAGGGGCGGCTGGAAACTTTGGACCGTGTTGAGCGCGCGTTGGCTCAGTGGCCCGCACCGCTAACGGCATGAGGGGCCGGTCCGCCTTGCCGCGCAACACGCCATTCAAAATCCTGGTCGGGATCGTCCTCGCCTCAACCTTGTTGAGCGCCTGCCAGCCGCAAACCTCCCCGGCGATAGCGCCCGTGGATCCACGCGGCCCGGCAGTGACCGTGGCCGCCATCACCAACGTTCCCGGCGGGTATGTGCCGCCGGGAACGCTGACACCCGAACCCGTCCCCAGCCTCCCCGCGGCCACATCCACCCCGGCGCTTAAGCACGTCACCGTGTGCATGCCCTTCGAACCCGATACGCTGTATGACTACGGCCCGGCCACCAGCCGCGAAGGGCTGCTGGCCCGCGCCGCCGTGCTGCAAGCCCTGCGCGACGGCCCCATTGATCACCGTGGCTACGATTATCAGCCGGTGATTCTGCAAACACTGCCCAGCCTGCAAAACGGCGACGCCGTAATTGCCGCCTCCACCGTGGCTCAGGGCGGCTCGATTGTCGATTCTTCGGGCAACCTCACCACGCTGGCGGCGGGCGTGCGCTATTTCGACACTTCCGGCAACGAGCAAGCCTACGACGGCTTCTCCGGCTTTGTGCAAACCATGCAAATGACGGTGACCTTCAGGCTGCGGCCCGGCCTCAAGTGGGAAGATGGCGTCTCCCTCACCACCGCCGATGTGGCCTTTGCCTGGGAGCTTGCCAAAAACCTCGACACGCATTCCGCCGATCTCTTCTTCAGCAATCGTGTGTCGGACCCGGTGGTGGTCGACGCGCAGACCATCCGTTGGACGTATCGACCGGGATTCAAAGACCCGCTCTACTTCACGCGCTTTCCCGTGCCGCTGCCGCACCACCTGGCGGGCGATGGCGGCTTCACTCCGGCGCAGGTGGCCGCCGATCCCGGCTTCAATCGCAAGCCGCTGTCGTTTGGCCCGTTCAAACTCGACGAGTGGGTGGCGGACGACCACATCACCCTGTCGCGCAACCCCAACTACTTTCGCGCCTCCGAAGGCTTGCCGCATCTCGATCAACTGATTTACCGTTTTGTGCCCGACCCGGCGCAGATGCTGGCGCAGCTTGGCAGCGGCGCGTGCGACGTGGGCATTGGCTTGCAGGGCGGGGGGCAGACCTCATTCTTCGAGTCGCAGATGGATGCCGTGTTGCAGGCTCAGTCGCAGGGGGTGCTGGTCCCCTATTTTTCGGCCGGCACCTCGTTTGAGCACCTGGATTTCAATATCAGCCCTGCGCCCGATTACACCGGGCCGGCTGCTACCGGGGTTTTTCAAGATGCGCGCGTGCGGCAGGCCGTTGCCCGCTGCATCGACCGGGCGGCGCTGGTGAAAAGCCTGCTCTACGGCCGCGCCGAAGCGGCTATGCCGTGGGCTTACGTGCCGACGGATCATCCGCTGTTCGATCCCTCCGGCCTGGCGCAATACGGCTTCGATCCGCAGGCGGGCCGGGCGCTGCTGGCCGATGCCGGCTGGCGCGACAGCAATGGCGACGGCGTGCTGGATAGCAACGGGCGCACGCTTACGCTCGGCTACACTTACGGGCCGCCGG
Organism: Chloroflexota bacterium; assembly: GCA_016213135.1. Lineage (GTDB taxonomy): Bacteria > Chloroflexota > Anaerolineae > Anaerolineales > VGOW01 > VGOW01. The sequence continues at coordinate 15,221 of JACRBQ010000063.1, forward strand.
GCAACGGATTGCGCGAGTCGCTGGCGGGATTGCTCAAAACGCAGTTGAAGGGCAATTGCGGCATCGAGATCGTGCCCGCCGTGTTGCCCCTGAGCGAATTGTTTGCCTCGTATCCCGACGGGCCATTGTTCGGGCGCAAATATGATCTCGGCCAATTTGCCTGGGTGACGGACGGCGAACCGCCGTGCGCGCTGTTCACCAGCCGCGAATGGACTGGAAGCGGCGATGGCGTCTCCGACGCTTACGGCATTGCCACCGGCTACCCCGATGGCGGCAACAACACGGGATACATCAACCCCGGCTTCGACCAGTCTTGCCTGAAAGCCATGGGCACGCTGGAGGCCGTGGAGAAGAAGCGGCTTCACCACCAGGCGATGAGTCTGTTTTCACAGGATGTCCCGTCGGTGATCCTCTTCGCCAAGGTCAAAATTGCCGTAGCCCGCCCGGCCGTATCGGGATTAATGCTTGACCCGACGGAGGATTCGGAGACGTGGAACGTGGAAGAGTGGGACGCGAGCCGCTAAAACGCGGGCGTTTTAGCCAAACCTGACGCTCTCTCCACAGTTGCCATGGCGCCATTGCTTGACGACGCTATATCGTTATGCTATAGTGGCGAAAATCGTTTGTAAACCTTGCCCAATGCAGTCTACTTCGACACCTACAATTATTCCAATGGTCTGCGCCCCGCAAGCGGGTTTAGCGAATTGGATCAATCCGCTAGGTGTCGAATACCAAGGAGGTGATTTCCCCGGTAAACGAAACGCTGCCCCGTTCACAGCAACATGCTTGAAACCCCCAATGAAGTAGAACATCAAATCTCTTAGGAGGAGAAAAAATGCGTAACCATAAACACGCAATGATGGCCCTGGCATTCGTTACTATTGCCTCCATCCTGCTGGCCGCCTGCGCCCCCGCGGCGCCGGTCGAAGTCCCTGTCACCGTGGTTGTGAAGGAAACCCAGCAAGTTAATGTTGAGGTTCCCGTAGTTCAGACCCAGATCGTGGAAGTGCAGGCTCCCTCGTATAGCAAGCCGCACCCGATCCTGAGCGACCTGAAAGTGCGCCAGGCCATTGCCTTCTGCACCAACCGCGCCGAGTTGATTCAATCCGTATACACGTGGCTCCCCGCGGATCAACAGGCCAACCTGTTCATGGACACCAACATCCCGGGCGTCAGCTGGGCGCACTATACCGGCCCCGAGACCACCAAGTACGATTTCGATGCTGCCAAGGGCATGGCCCTGCTGGAAGAGGCCGGTTGGTCGGCGGGCGCAGACGCCCCCGCCGGAACCATTCGCTCGAACGCCAATGGTGACAGGCTTAGCCTCAAGTTCACCACCACCACGGCTGCATTCCGCAAGACATGGTCCGCCGTGTTTGTCTCGCAGATGAAGGCGTGCGGGCTCGAAATCCTGGCCTTGTACGCCCCTGCTTCGTGGTGGTTCGGCAGTTCCACCGGCCTGCGCCATCGCGACTTCGAACTGGGCGCTTATGCCTGGGTGGGCGAAACGGATCCCAAGGGGCAGACCCTGTATGCCTGCAACCAGATCCCGACGGCCGAAAATGGTTGGGCCGGCCAGAACTACATGGGCTGGTGCAACAAGACGGCAAGTGACGCCATCAACGCGGCCAACAACTCCCTCGTCCGCGCCGACCGCGTTGCCCAATACAAGATCTTCCAGATCGAATTCACCAAAGACATGGTGAGCCTGCCGGTCTTCCAGCGGGCAGAAGGCAATGCGGCGACGTTGGATCTGATCAACTTCCGGCCCAGCGCCACCGAGTACTTCACCTGGAACGCCGATCAGTGGGAACTGGCCGATGGCCGCGATACGCTGGTCACAGGCCAGTCGCAGGAGCCGGCCTCGATGTACACCGTCGTCGAGTCTTCGGCCTCTCAGCGCTTCCCGGCGCAGTTGGTCTTTGGGACGTCCACCACACAGGTGGATTACGATTTCCAGGCCAGCCAGGCTAATCTGGCAACGGTCGAGAGCGGCGCCGCCAGTAACAACGATGTGGAAGTGAAAGAAGGCGACCCGGTGGTAGATTCCAGCGGCACGCCCACCGATGCCGATGGCAACTTGCTCACCCTCACCGCCGGCCTCAAGATCAAGACCGCCGATGGCCAGGAAGTTGAATACGCCGGTGGCGCGGTGACGATGAAGCAACTGGTCGTCTCCTACACCTGGCAAGACGGCCTCACGTGGTCTGATGGCGAGCCGGTCGTGCAGGCCGACTTCGAGTTGGCTTACAAGAACGACTGCGACCCGACCTCGGGCGCGGTGGACTACTCCCTCTGCCAGTCGATCCAGAGCGTTGAGTTCAACAGCGACACCGAGTACACCGTGACCTACAAGCCCGGTTACCAGGCCGCGCTGTACTTCCTGCCGCCCATTGGCTACTACCCCTCACACCAGGTTCTGTCCGATGGCCGCAAGCTGAACGACGTGCCGACAGCGGAATGGGCTTCGCTGAAGGAAATCGCCGAGACCCCGCTGGGGGCCGGCCCGTACATCCTGACGAACTGGGAAAAGGGCGTCAAGATGGAGTTCGTGGCGAACCCCTTCTACTACAAGGGTGAGGTGAAGATCAAGAACATCACCATTTCATTCGTCCAGGACACTCAGCAGGCGGTGGCCCAACTGCTCACAGGCGAGGTGGATGTGCTCGACTCTTCGACCCTGGGTGCTGGCGATGAAGTTCAAACCGTGCTCGACAACCAGGACATACTGCAGGTGCACATCGTGCCGAGCGCGACCTGGGAGCACATCGACATGAACCTGAACGTTCCGTAATTCAGGCGCGATCAGGGCGTTGCGATGAGCGACTGGCGGCTGTCTGTGTTGACAACTGCCGGAGTTCGAACACCGGCCTTGCCGTGGCGGGCGGCCCCGGGCGCTCAAAGCAAGTCAATCACTAACATGCAGGCGCAGCAGGTTGTCTGTTGCGCCTGCATGTGTATATATAGTCCTGAGCGAGATTGGATAGATCGGGTGCTGCGACCCGGTAACGGCAAGCCCCGATTGAAGTGCTGGAGACAGGCATGGTAAATTATCTTATCCGCCGTATTTTCCAAATGGCAATAGTCCTGTTTTTTTCGGCGGCGGCCTCTTATGCCCTGCTGAATTTGGCGCCGGGCGGCCCGTTGACTTTTCTGACTTCGGTGCAGAGGCGGTTGAACCAGGAGGATATTGCCCGTGTGCGAGCTTATTTTGAGCTTGATCTGTATCTCCCGTTTCGGTTTTCGCGCTGGCTCGCCGGCCAGCCGCAAGGGCCAATCATTGTGGGCGGCCAAACCTATTTAGCCGATTTCGTGGTGGGCTGCCGCCGGCCGATCGAAGTTCAGGTGCGAAGTTCCAGCGGCAAGATTGAAACCCGAACCGCCGGTTGCCAGGCCGGTCAGAACGTGACGTTGAAAGACCTGGTCGGGCGGCGCTCCAGCAAAGGGGTGATCTTCGGCGATTTTGGCAACTCATGGCAAATCACGCGCGATCGCCCGGTGTCGATTGTGGTGCTCTCGCGCTTGCCGCGCACGCTTGAACTCATGGTGATTTCCATCAGTATCTCGATTCTTATCGGCATTCCGCTGGGCGTATACTCCGCCATCCGGCAGTATTCCAGCTTCGATTACGTGGTGACCTCACTCTCCTTTTTCGGCTCTTCCATGCCCACGTTCTTTTTCGCGCTGTTGATGATTCTGGTGTTTGCCATCACCTTTAAGAGCTTCGGCTGGGTGTATTTGCCGCCCGGCAACGCCGAATCCATCAAGGACTATGTGATCCCCTTCATCGGCGCGGTGGAGGCCGGCACCCTGTTGGATAAGTTCTTGCACCTGATCATGCCGGTGACCGTGCTGACCCTGTTTAACGTGGCCGGCTGGAGCCGGTACATCCGTGGCAGCATGCTCGAAGTGCTGCGACAGGATTACGTCCGCACGGCGCGGGCCAAGGGCCTCATCGAGCGAGTGGTAATTGCCAAGCACGCGCTACGCAACGCTCTAATCCCGTTCATTACTCTGGTGGTATTTTCGATCCCGGCGGCATTCGGCGGCGCCATCATTACCGAGACGGTGTTCAATTGGCCGGGCATGGGGCGGCTCTACTTCGACGCTCTGGGCCGCACCGATTACCCGGTAGCCATGGCGCTGTTGTTGATCACTGCGGTGCTGACGGTGATCGCCACTTTGCTGGCGGATGTGCTTTACACGGTGGTCGACCCTCGCATCCGGCTAAGCTGATCGGGCCGATAGATTAAGGACCGTCTCATGGCTACTGCAACAACCCCTGTTTCGCTCGACCTCGCCGCCGCCGAGGCCATGCCCGAAGAGGTCAATCAACTTCAGGTTGTCACCCGGCGCTTCCTGCGCCACAAGCTGGCGGTGGCTGCTTTGGCCGTTCTGAGTGTTGTCATCCTCATCGCCATTCTCGCGCCGTTTATTTCTCCGTACGACCCTAACGCCATAGAAGTGGGCAACGATTTTGTTCGTCCCGGCGCCATGGGCACCGACGGCGTGCGGGTGCATTATCTGGGCACCGACTCGCTCGGGCGCGACTACTGGGCGCGCATCATCTTTGCGGCTCGCATCTCGCTGACGGTGGCCGTCACGGCGCAACTCAGCAGCTCACTGATTGGCATCCTCGTGGGAGCGACGTCGGGTTACGCCGGTGGGGCGTTGGATTCGGTGCTCATGCGCGTCGTGGAGTTCCTGCTCACTATTCCCCAATTGCCTTTGCTTTTGATCGTTTCCTCCATCATTATCCAGAATCAGGAGGCGATTCCCATCCCAGAGGCCCTGACCCAGGCCATAGGTTGGCTATTGCGCATTCCACCTCGGGACTCGGTGCAGGTGATTCTGGTGACCGGGGTTCTGGTGGCGTTTGGCTGGCTGGGCGATTCGCGCTTGATGCGCGGCGTGGTGCTTTCGCTCAAAGAACAGACCTTCACCGAGGCCTCCAAAGCGCTGGGCACGTCTGATCTTCGCATCATCCTGACTCACATGATCCCCAATGCCATGGCGCCCATGATCGTCAGCGCCAGCCTGGGGCTATCGGGCTTCATCATCACGGAAGCCGCGCTGAGCTTCCTCGGGCTTGGCATTCAGGACCCGACCCCCACCTGGGGCAATATGCTGGCCGCCAGTCAGGGGTATATGTTCCGGTACCCGTGGCTGCCGTTGGTTGCCGGCACGCCCATCTTCTTGTGTTCGCTGGCCTTCAACTTTGTGGGCGATGGGGTGCGTGATGCGCTCGATCCGCGCTTGAAGCTATAGTGGAGTACGGCATCGGGCCACTTCAATTCAAACTCTGGAATGCGCGCGGGGTGAAGCGCGCGAAGGATGGATACTTTGACCAACGGTAACAGCCAACAACCGGTCTCTCATCAAAACGACAGCATTCTTGAGGTGAAGAATCTCAAGACGTATTTCTATACGGAAGATGGTATTGTCAAAGCGGTCGACGGCGTCGACTTTTCGGTTAAGCGCGGCGAGGTGCTCGGGCTGGTGGGCGAGTCCGGGTGCGGCAAAAGCGTCACGTCGCTGTCGATCATGCGCTTGATCGGTGTTCCGGGAAAAATCATTGACGGCCAGATCCTCTTCGACGGCAAAGACATCCTGACCCTGCCCGAGAACGAAATGGTGCAGATTCGCGGCAACCGCATTTCGATGATCTTCCAGCAGCCGCAATCGTCCCTCAACCCCGTCTTTAAAGTCGGCGACCAGATTGCGGAAGTGCTGAACATCCACCGCGCGCTGGGCAGAACGGCCGGCTGGGACCGCGCCATTGAGCTGTTGCGGATGGTGGGCATTCCCGACGCCGAACGGCGCGCGCATGCCTACCCGCACGAGCTGTCGGGCGGCATGGCCCAACGGGTGATGATCGCCATGGCCCTGGCCTGCGTGCCCGAACTGCTCCTCGCCGACGAGCCGACCACCGCTCTCGACGTCACCATTCAGGCCCAGATTTTGGACCTGATGCGCGACTTGCGCGACAAGATGAATGCGGCCATCATCTTCATTACGCACGACCTCGGCGTCATCGCCGAAATGGCCGAGCGCGTGGCCGTGATGTATGCCGGACAAATTGTGGAACAGACCGACGTGCGCACCTTGTTTGCCGAGCCCAAGCATCCCTACACCCAGGGCCTCATCGGCTCCATCCCCGTGCTCGGCGTCATCAAAGACGCCCTCGACACCATCCCCGGCAATGTGCCCAACCTGATCAACTTACCGGCCGGTTGCCGGTTTGCGCCGCGCTGCCGGTCGCGCGTGGAGCACAGCCTTACCATTTGCGGCAGCACCGGGCCCGAACTCAAGCCGGTCGGGCCGGGCCACAACGTGCGGTGCTGGCTGTACCATGACGGCGAAAACCACAAAGCGCCCCTGCCGGTGTCTTAAAGAGACGTATTCCCAACGAAACTACACCTTCAACTAAAGGATACGACGTGACTGACGCAACCACCAACAAACCAGACCTCCTTGAGGTGCAAGAGCTCGTCAAATACTTCCCGGTGCGCGGCGGGCTGTTGCAGCGCGTAGTGGCTTACGTTCAGGCCGTCGAGAATGTGTCCTTCACCATCCGCGATGGAGAGACATTCGGGATGGTGGGCGAATCCGGTTGCGGTAAAACCACTATCGGACGCACCATCCTGCGGCTTGTTCCGGCCACGTCGGGCAAAGTGCTGTTTCAGGGGCAGGATGTGTTTGCGGCCACGCCCCGGCAGCTGAAGGATCTGCGCCGCAACATGCAGATCATTTTCCAGGACCCGTTCTCGTCGCTCGACCCGCGCATGCCGGTGGGCGAAAGCATTGCCGAAGGGTTGCTGGTGCACGGCATGAAGAACGGCAAGGAGCGATTCGAGATCGTCATCAATACCCTGCGCAAAGTGGGCCTCGAAGATTACCACGCCCGGCGTTACCCGCACGAATTTTCGGGCGGCCAGCGCCAGCGCATCGGCATTGCCCGCGCCCTGGCCCTGCGGCCCAAATTCATCGTGTGTGACGAGCCGGTGTCCGCGCTCGACGTGTCCATCCAGGCGCAGGTGCTGAACATCCTGAAGGAACTGCAAAAGGAATTCAACCTCACTTACCTCTTCATCGCTCACAACCTCAGCGTCGTTGAGCATATTTCGGACCGGGTGGGCGTGATGTACCTCGGCAAAATGGTGGAGCTTGCCGGGCGCGAAGAGATCTTCCGTAACCCGCTGCACCCTTATACCCAGGCCCTGCTTTCGGCCATTCCGATTCCCGATCCGGACCTCAAGCGGGAACGGATCATCCTCAAGGGCGACGTGCCCAGCCCGCTGCGGCCCCCATCGGGCTGCCGTTTCCACCCGCGTTGCCCGGTGGCGCTGGAGCATTGCTCGCGCGAGGAGCCGCAATTCAAAGAAGTGGCCCCGGATCACTCGGTGGCCTGTTGGCGCGTTGAGTAGGCTGGGCGCGGACGACCATGAACTGTCCTACAGGCATGAACTGCGCCCGCGTTCATGCCTGTTTTTTTGCCCCGGCGCTGCCGACCGCCCGACTATCAGACTATTTTATTCGGTGATAAAATCAAGCCATGGCCATTCGAATTCTCATTGTCGAAGACGATCGTGAAGTCAGCTATATTCTACGCGCCGCAGTCAGGCTCCTCGACAGCAACTTTGAGGTGGTCGACAAGCCCTCCGCCGAAGAGGCGATGCTGGAAGCACAGCGTGGCGGTTTCGATCTGGTGATTGCCGATGTCCGCCTGCCGGGCATCGATGGCCTGGAGATGATGCGCCGCCTGCGCCGTTCGCGGCCCGACGCTCAGGTCATCGTGATCACCGGCACGTCCACGCCGGACATTGGGGCGCAGGCCCGGGCGCTGAACGCGGTGGCGCTTTTCGAGAAGCCAATCAACATCGACGAACTGGCTGCCGCCGTGTTGCAGGCCCTGGGGCAGTCGCAGCGCGGGCGCGCGGGCGCCGCCGTTCCGTTGCTGTTGATGCCCAACCTGGCCGAGCGATTAAGCGACCTGCGGCGCGACCTCGGCTGCCTGGCCGTTTACCTCGGCGATCTGGACGGGCACGTGGTGGCCCGGGCCGGCGACGTGGCCTCGTTCGACATTGACCAATTGCTTAGCCATGCCGAGGTCGCCTTCAGCGCCTCCCTTCAGGCCAGCCACTTACTGGGCGGCCTGGTGTCGCAAAACATCTTCTTCTTCGACGGCGACGAATACGACGTCTACCTGGTCAACGTGGGGCAGACCTACATGCTGGTGATGCTGTTCTCCGGCGACATCGGCGCGCGGCAAATGGGGCAGGTGTTGCGCTACGGCCGCCAGTGCGCCGACGACATGTTGAACGCCATTGCCGACCTGCTCAACAGCCAGTCTGCCGGCGATGCCGGGCCGGCCGGCAAGCCGGCCCCGACGCCCGCCCCGGCGCTCGCTCCCGCCGGCAAGCCCGCCCCGGCGCCCGAACCGCTGCCGGCCCTGCACGATGAAAAGTTGGACGCCGCAGCGCGAGAGTTGAAAAAACAGGACCTCGATGCCTTCTGGACTGACGCCGCCACTCAAGTGAAAGCGGTGGAATCCAGCGGCAACGCGCTCACTTTTGAGCAGGCCCGCAAACTCGGCCTCGTGGACAACCAAACGAAAGAATAATCTGTCCAAGCCGGTTACCGCGTGTTAGAATGTGTGCCGGTTTTCAGTGGGCCGTGGTGCAGTGGTAGCACAGAGGACTTTGGATCCTTTGACCGTGGTTCGAATCCACGCGGCCCAGCTTGTCACCCTTTGCTAACCGGATGGCTGTGAGCGACGAGGCGTCCGCTCAACAGCGGCAGCGGGGCAAAATAATCGTTGCGCGGAATTCGACGGAGTGCGAAGGCAGCCGTACAATTCCGCGCATTTGTTTATGAAGCGCGGAGCGATTATGAACTTATCCGTCGTCATTCTGGCCGCCGGGCAGGGCACCCGCATGAAGTCGTCGTTGCCCAAAGTGCTGCATGGCGTGTGCGGGCGGCCCATGGTGCAATATGCCGTGGACACGGCGCGCGCCCTGAGCGGGCAGCCGCCCACGCTGGTGGTGGGCCACGGGGCCGAGGCGGTGCAGGCGGCGCTGGGCGATCAGTGCCGCTACGTCGTCCAATGGCCGCAACTCGGCACCGGGCACGCGGTGCTGCAAGCCGCCCCGGCGCTGAGCGGGCAGGCCGGGCTGACGCTGGTGTGGTACGCCGACATGCCTTTGCTGACCGCCGAATCGCTGCAGCGAATTGTGGACCGGCAGCGAGAGAACAGCGGCCCCATTACCATGCTCACCGTGGTGGCCGACGACCCGCGCGGTTTCGGGCGCGTGCAGCGCGACTCGTCCGGCGCGGTGACGGCCATCATCGAAGAGGCGCAGGCCACCGCCGCACAAAAAGCCATCCGCGAGTTGAATGTGGGCGCCTATTGTTTCGACTCCGCGTTTTTGTGGGCCGAGTTGCCCAGGCTCCCCGTGTCGCCCAAAGGCGAATACTACCTCACCGACCTCATCGGCGTGGCGGTGAGCCGGGGCCGGCGCGTGGAAGCCGTGGCCCTCGACGACGCTGCCGAGGCCATCGGCATCAATACCCGCGTTCATCTGGCCGAAGTTGAAGCCGTGATGCGGCAACGCATCAACCGCCGTTGGATGGAATCCGGCGTGACGTTGATCGACCCGGCCACCACTCTCATCGAGCCTGAGGTGATGCTGGAACCCGACACGGTGATCTGGCCCAACACCCAACTGGTGGGCCGCACCCGCATCGGGGGCAACTGCCTCATCGGCCCCAACTGCCTCATCCGCGACACGGCCATCGGCGCGCGGTGCGAGGTGGTGGCTTCCGTGTTGGAAGGCGCCACCGTGGAGGAGGATGTGTCCATCGGGCCGTTTGCCCATTTGCGGCAAGGCGCTCACCTGGCAAGCGGGGTGCACGTGGGCAACTTCGGCGAGGTCAAGGAATCCTATTTAGGCCCCGGGGTGAAGATGGGCCACTTTTCGTATATCGGTGACGCGCACATTGGGGCCGGCAGCAATATCGGCGCGGGAACCGTCACCTGCAACTTCGACGGCCAGAAGAAGAGCGTTACCACCGTGGGCAGTGAGGTGTTTATCGGCAGCGATACCATGCTGGTTGCGCCGGTGACGCTGGGTGACCGCTCGCGCACCGGGGCCGGCTCGGTGGTGACTAAAAACGTGCCGGCCGATTCATTGGCCATCGGTATCCCGGCCCGCATCCGAAAGAAGAGTGATGGATAACTTGCTGTTGGACACGGTGATCGCGCTGGGGTTGATCGGCGTGGATGGATGGCTGGCGGCGGCGCGGTCGGCGTTTTTGAATGCGCGCCGCGCGCGGCTGGAGCAAATGGTGGAAGCCCGGGAGGCGGGGGCGGTGCTGGCTCTGCGGGTGGCACAGGATGCCACCCCGCTCGTGGCAACCATCCGCCTGGCCCAGACGCTGTGCCGGTTTTTTGTAGCCGGGGTGGCCACGTTTGTGTTTGCGCCGCCGCTGGCAAACGTGCTGGCGGTGGCGCCGGGGTTGGCGCCGCAGGCCACGGCGCTGGCGGTGGTGATCATCGCCGGGGGCGCGGCCATCGTAGTCGTCGTGTGGGTGGAGATGGTGCCCGAGGCGCTGGTGCTGCCGCAGGCGGAACGATGGGCCATCCGGTTTGCGCCGCTGGTGTCGGCCTTGGAATGGGCGTTTGCGCCGCTGGTGCGGTTGGCGTCGTGGGCCTCGGGGCTTATCGCGCTGCCGCTGGGCGGGCAAGCGCCCCAGGTGGTCACCGAAGAAGAGATCAAAACGATGGTGGACGCCGGGGAGGAGGGCGGGGCCATCGAAGAGGAAGAGAAGGAGATGATCTACTCCATCTTCCAATTCGCCGACACGCTGGCCCGCGAGGTGATGGTGCCGCGCATCGACGTGACGGCGCTGGATGTGGCGATGCCCTACGCCGAGGCCATCGAGGCGGTGCTGTCGGCGGGCCACAGCCGCATTCCGGTTTACAGCGGCACGATTGATAACGTGATCGGGCTGCTGTACGCCAAGGATTTGCTGCGGGTGTGGCACGAGGGCGGCGCGCAGCGCACGCTGCAATCGCTGCTGCGGCCGGCCCATTTTGTGCCGGAGGCCAAAACGCTGGACAAGCTGCTGGCCGAGATGTTGCAGCAACGCATCCACATGGCCGTGGTGGTGGACGAATACGGAGGCACGGCGGGGCTGGTGACGCTGGAGGACATCGTCGAGGAGATCGTCGGCGAGATTCGTGATGAGTACGACGCGGCCGAGGAGCTGCCCTTCCAGAAAGTGGCCGAGGGCGAGTATATTTTCGACGGCGGCATCAACCTCGACGATGTGAACGAATTGCTGGACGCCCGTTTGCCGAACGAGGATGTGGATACGCTGGCCGGATACATCTACGGCCAGTTGGGCCGCGTGCCGGCCACCGGCGACGTGGTGACTGCCGAGGGGCTGGTGTTGGAAGTGCAGAGCGTGACCGGGCGGCGCATTCGCAAGGTGCGGGCGCGGCGCGTGCCGCCTGTTTCGGAAGACGCGAACTTATGACTGACGACATACGCCAAACCTTAATTGAACGAGCCTTAGCCGTCCGCCGGTGGGCCTATGCGCCGTATTCGCACTATCACGTGGGGGCGGCGCTGCTGGCCGCGTCGGGACGAATTTACGACGGCATCAACGTGGAGAACGCGGCCTACGGCAGCAGCATCTGCGCCGAGCGCACCGCGCTGGTGAAGGCGGTGTCGGAGGGCGAGCGGCAGTTCGAGGCCTTGGCCGTCGTCACCGACAACGGCGGCTCGCCGTGCGGCTCGTGCCGCCAAATGCTGGCCGAGTTCGGGCTGGACCTGCGGGTGCTGCTGCTGAACGGCGAAGGCGCGGTCGTGCGCGAAACCACGCTGCGCGATCTGCTGCCCGACGCGTTCACGCCCGCCAGCCTGACGTAGGAGCGGATTGCATCCGCGATGGATTGTGCCCGTGACGGATTGCGCCTACAGCTTGTGACGCTATAATTAGCCACATGACAGTTTTGAATTTGCCCCCCGCCATAGCAAAGATTGCGCCTGATGGCAACATCACTCCGCGCCAAATGCGGCGGGTGATGATTGACATCAGCCTGCGGAAGCAGAAACCGGGAACCGGCAGCAGCCACGAATTTATGCGAAGGAGGACTGCCTTGAACGCCTGGCCCGATTTGCGCGAAATTCTCAAAGGCATTGACTGGGTGCTTATTGGCGGCGTAGCCACCCGCGCCTACATGCCGGAGCGGATGACGAAAGACATGGATGTCCTCGTCCGTTACAACGACGGCGAAGAAACGATTGAACGGCTGAAGAAAGCCGGATATAAAGTCATTTCTAAATTGGCAGTTCCCGGCTACCTTCTCCATTCCCCTGACGGAGTCGAATTGGATGTGTTGTTTGGGAAGTACAAGTGGCTGGAAGAGGCATTGGCCCGCCGAGGCTATGACCCCGCCGGCTATCCGGTCATTGGCCTTCCTTATCTTGTCCTTCTAAAATTGGCCGCATTGCGCGCACAGGACACGGCGGATGTTTCGCGCATGGTCGGCTGGGCCGACGACGATACGTTGGCGCAAGTTCGCAAAATTATCGCCCGATACAGCCCGGAAGACGTTGGAGATTTAGAGTCGCTGATCTTCATCGGTAGAAAAGAGCAAGAGATTCCTCCCGATACCGACACGAAAGCCGAATAGGGCAAGGCTTGCGAGGTATAATCCTCGCCATGCCCTCGCGCGAGCGAACCTTTCGCACCGAAGCCATCGTTCTGCGGCGGAAAGATTTCGGCGAAGCCGACCGTTTGTTGACGCTGTTCACGCCCGAGGCGGGGAAGATCCGCGTCCTCGCGAAGGGCATTCGAAAACCCGCCAGCCGCAAAGCCGGACATCTCGAACTCTATACCCGCTCGATGTTGATGTTGGCCCGGGGCCGCGACATGGACATCATCACGCAGGCCGAGACGCTGCAATCGTACCGCCCGCTGCGCGAAGATTTGCTGCGCTCGTCATACGGCTCCTATTGCGTGGAATTGCTGGACAAGTTCACGCCCGACCACGCCGAGAATAAACCGCTCTACGAACTTTTGAGCCGCGCGCTGGGCTGGCTGGCCGAGACCGGCGACCTGGCCCTCACCACGCGCTACTACGAACTGCAACTGCTGAGCATGGTCGGCTATCAGCCGCAGTTGTTCCAATGTGTTGTGGGCGGGGAGACGATTGTGGCCGAGGATCAGTTCTTCAGCCCGGCGGAGGGCGGGGCGGTGTGCCCACGCTGCGGCCAGAACCGGGCGGGAGCGTTTGCCATGTCGCTCGCCGCGCTCAAGGTGCTGCGGTTCATGCAGTCCAACCCGTACGAGATGCTGCGCGATCTCGCGCTGCGGCCACAGGTGCACGCCGAGGCCGAGCGCATCCTCCAGCGCGTCATCGTGTATCACCTCGAGCGGCAGTTGAAATCCGTTGAATTCTTGAAGCAGGTGCGCCGCGCCGGGTAGAGACGATCCGGTGGGTCGTCTCTACCCGCCGGGTCGTCTCTACGCGGCGGCGCTTTTGGAGAAGGTTTCCGACGAATGACCCCACCTCTTACGTTTCAATCCATCATCATGACGCTGGAGAAGTTCTGGGCCGAGCGCGGTTGTTTGATCTGGCAACCGTACAACCAGCAGATGGGCGCGGGCACGATGAACCCGGCCACTTTCCTGCGGGTGCTCGGCCCTGAGCCGTGGAACGTAGCCTACGTGGAACCCTCCATCCGCCCCGACGACGGGCGCTACGGCGAGAACCCCAACCGCTTGCAGCAGCACTACCAGTATCAGGTGATCCTCAAACCCGACCCCGGCAACCCGCAGGAACTGTATTTGCAGTCGCTGGAGGCGCTGGGCATCAGTCCGCGCCAGCACGATATCCGGTTCGTGGAAGACAACTGGGAATCGCCGGCCATTGGGGCCTGGGGGTTGGGTTGGGAGGTGTGGCTCGACGGCCAGGAGATCACGCAATTTACCTATTTTCAGCAGGCGGGCGGCCTCCTGTGCGACCCGGTGTCGGTGGAGATCACCTACGGGCTGGAGCGCATCGCCATCGCGCTGCAAAACGTCAAAGGCTTCCGCGAGATTCCGTGGACGGAGTCGCTGTTCTACGGCGACGTGAATTTGCAGGGCGAGCAGGAGCACAGCAAGTATTACTTTGAGATTGCTGACGTGGATCGGCTGCGGCAGGCGTACGCCATTTACGATGCGGAGGCCAGGTCGGCGCTGGCGGCGGGGCTGGTGTTGCCGGCCTACGATTACCTGCTTAAATGCTCGCACACCTTCAACGTGCTCGATGCGCGCGGCGCGGTGGGGGTGACCGAACGGGCCGGGTTCTTTGGCAAGATGCGCGGGCTGGCGCGCGAGGTGGCCGAGGCGTATGTGGAGCAGCGGAAGAGGCTGGAGTATCCGTTCTTATCCGAAGCTATTGCTCAGAAGCCAGTAGTCAGAAGCCAGAAGGCCGAGTTTAGCAATAAAGCAGAGACGCTGTTGTTCGAGATCGGAACGGAGGAGTTGCCAGCGGGGGATCTGGAGTCGGCGGTGGGGCAGTTGCGCGAGTTGGCGCCGAAGATGCTGGCCGAGGCGCGGTTGGCGCACGGCGAGCTGCGGGTGTTCGGCACGCCGCGCCGGTTGGCCGTGCTGGCCCAGGGGGTAGCCCCTCGCCAGCCCGATGCGGAGCGGGTGGTGAAAGGCCCGTCGGCGGATCGGGCGTTTGACAAAGACGGCAAGCCCACTCCGGCGGCGCTGGGGTTTGCGAAGAAGAACGGCGTGCCGGTGGAGGCGCTGGAGAAGCGCGACAATTACGTTGTGGCCGTGGTGCGCGAAACCGGGCGGCTGGCCGCGGAGGTGTTGTGCGAGGCGCTGCCGAAGTTGACGGCGGCGATCAAGTTCGACAAGACGATGCGCTGGAACGGGAGCGGGGTGGCGTTTTCGCGTCCCATCCGTTGGCTGGTGGGGATGGTGGGCGAGGAAGTGCTCCACTTTGAGTATGCCGGGGTTCAGTCGGGCAGCGTCACACGCGGGCTGCGTCCGTTCGGATCGCCGGAGATTCGGATCGAGTCGGCGGATCAATATTTGCAAATCATCCGTGACAACGGGATTGTGCTGGATGCGACGGAGCGGCGCGCGGCGATTGAGGCCGGGGTGACGCGGCTCGCCAGTGGGGCGGGGGGCGAGGCGTTGGTGCAGCCCGAACTGCTGGCGGAGGTGACCAATTTGGTGGAGCATCCCACGCCGCTGGTGGGCGCGTTTGAGGCGGAGTTTTTGGCGCTGCCGGACGATGTGCTGATTTCGGTGATGAAGAAGCATCAGCGGTATTTTCCGATTCGGAAGGGCGGGAGGTTGTTGCCGTTTTTCGTGGCGGTGCGCAACGGCGACGAGCAGCATTTGGATGTGGTGCGCGAGGGCAACGAGCACGTGATCCGCGCGCGGTTTGCCGACGCGAATTTTTTTGTGCGCGAGGACGTGAAGCGACCGCTGGAGGCGTATCGGGCCAAGCTGGGCACGCTGACGTTTCAGGCGAAGCTCGGCTCGATGTTGGACAAGGCCGAGCGCATTGAAAAGCTGACGGGGACGCTGGCGACGATGCTGGGGCTGAGCGGCGCGGAGAAGAAGGCGGCGCTGCGCGCGGCTCATCTGTGCAAGGCCGACCTGGCGACGCATATGGTGGTGGAGATGACGTCGCTGCAAGGGGTGATGGGGCGCGAGTATGCGCGGCGCAGCGGCGAGGCCGAGGAGGTGGCGGTGGCCATTGGCGAGCAGTATCTGCCGGCGCCGCAGTCGAAGATGGGGCTGGCGGTGGCGCTGGCCGACCGGCTGGATTCGCTGGCCGGGCTGTTCGCGGCGGGGCTGATTCCTTCGGGAACGAAAGACCCGTTTGGCCTACGGCGGGCGGCAGTGGGCGTGGTGCAGCCGCTGATTGAGCACGGAATTGATTTTGATTTGCGGGTGGCATTGCGGGCGGCGGGGGCCTTCCAGCCGCTGGCGGTGAACGACGAGACGCACAAGGCGCTGGGCGAGTTTGTGGCCGGGCGGCAGCGGGCGCTGCTGCTGGACGCGGGGCATCGCTACGATGTGGTGGATGCGGTGCTGGCCGAGCGCTGGCACGATCCGTATCGGGCGCGGCAGTCGGTGCAGGAGTTGGGCGAATGGGTGGCTCGGCCCGACTGGGCGACCATCCTTCCGGCCTATGCCCGCTGTGTCCGCATTACCCGCGATCAAAAGCAAACCTTTGAAGTCGTTCCCGCGAACTTCACAACGGATGCTGAAACGAAACTTTGGGACGCCTATCAATCTGTGCCGGCATTGTTGGAAACCGTGTCATCCGCTAACGGCTTCCTAATTGCCTTCACGCCCATCATTCCGGCCATCACCAAATTCTTTGAAGACGTGATGGTGATGGACGA
The DNA here is from genome assembly GCA_016213135.1 of Chloroflexota bacterium. Classification (GTDB taxonomy): domain Bacteria; phylum Chloroflexota; class Anaerolineae; order Anaerolineales; family VGOW01; genus VGOW01. The sequence continues at coordinate 31,654 of JACRBQ010000063.1, forward strand.
GGACGCTCGGGTGCGCGAGAACCGATTGGGGCTGCTGCAGAAGATTGCGGCGATGGCGAACGGCGTGGCGGATTTGAGCAAGTTGGAGGGGTTTTAGCAAGCGGCGCAAAGTATAATCATCCTACCCATGCCCGGCCCCGCTGACGAAATCAAAGCAAGACTCAACGTCGTCGAGATCATCGGCGAGACGGTGAAGCTGCGCCGCAGCGGGCGCACATACACCGGCCTGTGCCCGTTCCACACGCACACCAAAAACACGCCGTCGTTTGTGGTGTGGCCGGAGGACGGGCGCTGGCGCTGCTTCGGCCAGTGCAACGAGGGCGGCGATATTTTCAAGTTCGTGATGAAGAAGGAGAACTGGGGTTTCCGCGAGGCGCTCGAATATCTCGCCGGCCGCGCGGGCGTTGAACTCAAGCCGCGCACGCCGCAGGACGAGGCCCGCGACGAGGAATACAAGCGGCTGCGCGATCTGCTGGCGCTGGCGGTGATGTACTATCGCAACCTGCTGATCAATGCGCCGCAAGCGCAAGCGGCCCGCGACCATTTGCAGAAGCGCGGGTTGAAGCCGGAGACGGTGGAGGCCTTTGAATTGGGCTATGCCCTGCCGGCGTGGGACGCGGCGGCCAGGTTTTTTGCCGAGCGCGGCTATTCGCAAAAGGAGATGATTGACGCCGGGCTGCTCATCCTCCGCGATGACGACTCCACCCGCGACCGCTTCCGCAACCGGATCATGATCCCCATCCGCGACGGGCAGGGACGGCTGGCCGGGTTTGGGGCGCGGGCGCTGGACGCCAACGACCAACCCAAGTTCCTCAACTCGCCGCAGACTCCCCTCTTCAACAAAGGCGAAACGGTGTATGCGCTCGACCGGGCGCGCAAAGCCATCAGCCAGAGCGGGGCGGCAGTGCTGGTCGAAGGGTACATGGACGTGATGGCCGCGCATCAGGTCGGGTTCGCCAACGTGGTGTCGGCGATGGGCACGGCGCTGACGGAAACGCAGTTGCGGCTGATGAAGAAATATGCCCGGCGCATTGTGCTGGCGCTGGACGCGGACGCCGCCGGAGACAAGGCCACGCTGCGCGGGCTGAGCGTGGCGCAGGAGACGTTCGACCACGACACCACGCCCACGTTTGACGCGCGCGGCCTCATCCGCAACGAGGGCAAGCTGCAAGCCGATATTCGCGTGTTCACGCTGCCCGACGGGCTGGATCCGGACGACCTCATCAACTCTAAACCGGACGACTGGCAGCGCGGGGTGGCCGAGGCGACGCCGGTGGTGGAGTACGTGATGCGCGTGCTGACGGCGGGGCGCGATCTCGACGATCCCAAAGTCAAGTCGGAGGTGGCCGACGAGATTTTGCCCATCATTCAGGATGTGGCCGATCCGGTGGAACGGGATTCGTACCGGCAAAAACTGGCGCGGCTGTTGAAGGTGGATGTGGGCGCGCTGGCGCAGAAGGCCGCTTCCGGCGCCAGGCTGCCCGCTCAAAATTCAAAACTCAAAACTCAAAATTCAAAGCCCGGGGGCGATCGTTTGGAAGCGTACTGTCTGAGTGTGTTGGCCTGTCATCCCGATCTGGTATCACAAACCGATCGGCAATTGCGGTTGCTGGGCTTGCCGCCGCTGACGGCCGATGACTTTCTGGACACGGATGTGCAGATCATTTTCCGGGCGCTCAAGGCGGCGCTCGATCAAGATCAGATCGATCCGCAGGAGCACATGATCGCCAATTTGGATGAGATGGCGGAAACGCGGGTGAAGCTGTGGCTGGCGGCTTCCGACGATGCGGCGGTGGCCGATCGGCGCCGGGTGGATGATATCATGCTGGCGGTGCTGAGGCTGCGCAAACGGAACATCGGCAGCGAATTGCTGGAACTGCGTTTCCTGCAGGAGGAAGTGCAGACCGATGCGGCAGTGTCGGAATTGTACCAATCTCAAATCGTGACGCTGGTACAATCATTGCAGAAAGTGACGCAGGGGCTGGCGAAGAATTCACGGCGCATGGATCGAGTGGGCGACGCGGGGGTGAAGTGACAGTGACCAAGACAACAAAGCCAATCCGAAAGCCCAAAGCGGTGCCCAGGGTGCCGCGCAAGAAGCGCGCGGCGGCGCCGCAAACGGGCGAGACGCCCGAGCAGGCGACGGCCGCCCCTAGCATGACGCAGGCGCTGCTGGATGTCGCTCGCAAAGCGCGCGTGCGAGAAGTGATCGATGGGGCTGACGCCGAGGACGAGGCGGAGGTCGAGCTCGACGTCGACGAAGTGGACGAGGACCAGTCGGAAGAGGATGAGCCGCCCGAGGAAGAGCTGGAGGAGATCACCGAAGACGAGGGCCTGGCCGAGGAGCGCATGGCGCTGGCCGGGATCGAGATGTCGGACGATCCCGTGCGGCAGTATCTCAAAGAGATCGGGCAGGTGCCGCTGTTGAATCCCACACAGGAGATCTGGCTGTCCACGCAGATTGCGGCGGCCAAGCGATTATTGGCGTTGCGCAAAGCGGAGATTGTGGCCGGGCGCGCGCCGGTGGGGGCGGGGGCGCTCATTACGGCGTGGGAGCACTTGACCGCCGGATGGAAGCGGGCGTCGGAAGATACGCGCCGCATGAAGAAGCCGATTGTGGATTTCGCGGCGCTGGTGGCCGAGGCCCGCGAGTTGCGCCGCGAGTGGCAGAGCGGGCGGCCGTCGGTGCTGCGTGCCTGGCTGGACACGGGCGTGTGGGGCAGCGATGCTTCGTGGACCAGAGTGGCCGAGCACGGGTTCGAAGTGTTTTTGCTGTTGTATGTGATGCCCGAGCATGTGCAGACCAAACTGGAAGCCGCCACCAAAGTCAGGCGCACGGCCAGCAAAAAGATCGAGGCGAAAATGCCGCTGGCGCGCACCATCAAGAGTTGGCTGCCCGACGAGGCCGAGATTGAACACGACTTCGCGGAGATTCACCAGCGGGCCGGGGAGGCAAACAAGGCGCTTATCCGGGCCAATTTGCGGCTGGTGGTGAGCGTGGCCAAACGCTACATCGGGCGCGGCATTTCTTTCCTCGATCTGATTCAGGAAGGCAATATCGGCCTGCTGCGGGCGGTGGAGAAATTCGACCCCACCAAAGGCTACAAATTCAGCACCTATGCCACGTGGTGGATCCGGCAGGCGATCAGCCGGGCCATTGCCGACCAGGCTCGCACCATTCGCATCCCGGTGCACATGGTGGAGACGATCAACCGGCTGATGAAGGTACAAAGGCAGTTGACGCAGGAATTGGGGCGGGAGGCTAGCGCCGAGGAAGTGGCCCTGGAGTTGGACTTGCTGGCGCCCGAGGATGTGCAGATGATCAAGGCCGCGCGCCGAGCCGATGAACGTTTGGATATTGAGCTGGATCGCAAGCTGCGCCGGGCGGCGGCGAAGGTGCGCAAGATCATGCGCGTGTCGCAGGAGCCTATGTCGCTGGAGATGCCCGTGGGCGCGGAAGAGTCCAGCCTGCTGGGCGACTTCATCGAGGACGAGACCATACTGGCCCCCGCCGATGCGGCCTCGCGGCAGTTGCTCAAAGAGCAAGTGGCCAATGCGCTGTCGGTGCTCACCGAGCGCGAGCGCGAAGTGCTGGAGCTGCGGTTCGGGCTGGTGGACGGGCTGGATCACACGCTGGAGGAAGTGGGCCAGCATTTTAAAGTGACGCGGGAGCGCATCCGGCAAATTGAGGCCAAGGCGCTGCGCAAGTTGCGGCACCCCACGCGGAGCCGGCAGTTACGCGATTACTTGAGTTGAGGCGAGCAATGCCCTCACCATTCCCCGGTATGGATCCCTATATTGAGGCCCCCGCCGTGTGGGGCGACTTTCACGGCAGGTTGGCGAGCGAAATCAGCGCCGAACTGAACCGGCAATTGCGCCCACGCTACGTGGCGCGAATGACGCCTTACGTCACCTACGAATCGATTGAAATCACCGGCTCCATGGGTATCCGCCCGGACGTAGGCGTGTGGCAAAATCAACCGCCATCCAAAGCCGTGCGCGAGTCCGCGACAACCATCACGCCGCCGGCCGCCGAGAGTGAAGTGGCTTACGAAGTGCCTCTGCGCCTTTATACGGTTGAGATCCATGCCGTTGAGGCTATGGAATTGGTGACGGCGATAGAAATTCTTTCGCCCGTCAACAAACGGCGCGGGCATGATGCCTTTTCCGATTATCGGCGGAAGCGGCGCGACTTGCTTCGCTCCTCAGTCCATCTGATCGAAATCGATCTTTTGCGCGGCGGTGAACGGCCGCCTCTGGAAAGGCCGGTGCCGCCTGCGCCGTACTACATCACCCTCAGCCGTGCCAATCGCCGCCCGGTCGTGGACGTGTGGGCCATTCAACTGCAAGACAAGCTGCCTCGACTCCCGATTCCATTGCGTGAGCCTGATCCCGACACAGTGCTTGATCTATCAGTGATTGTCGCCCGGCTTTATGAACAGGGCGGTTACGACATGCTGATTGACTACGGCAAACCGCCTCCGCCGCCGGAACTGTCGGATGCGGAAGCAGAGTGGGTTGAGGCATTGTTGAGGGTTTCTCGATGATTAATATGCGTTTTGTTTGACTCTCAGGATCGCTTGTGATAATATCTACGCACTTCCGCCCCGGGGATAACACGCATGCCACTTGATCAACTGCTACAAGACTACCTTCCCATCGTCATCCTCCTTGCTGTAGCCACTGGCTTGGCCATACTTATGGTGGCGCTGGGCCACATCCTCGGCCCCCGCCGGGACACTCCCCTCAAATTGATGCCCTACGAATCGGGCATGACGCCGATTGGCCCGGCCATGCGCCGCATCCCGGTGCGGTTCTATCTCATCGCGGTCTTGTTCATTCTGTTTGATATTGAAGTTGTGTTCTTCATGCCCTGGGCGGTGGTGTTCACCCAGTTCGTCAAGCAGGGCCTGGGGCTGTTCGTGGTGGCAGAGATGTTTGTGTTCATCGCCATTTTGTTGGTGGGTTACATTTACGCCTGGAAAAAAGACGCGTTGGAATGGCAGTAGTCAGGAGTCGGAAGTGGAAGATGGGAAGGGCAGAGTCCTCATTCTGTCTTCCGTCTTCTGAATTCTGAAGGCTAAAAACTATGGGCATCGAACAAAAACTAGGCAACATGGGCGTGGTCACCCTGTCGTTGGAGCAGGCCGTGAATTGGAGTCGCACTAACGCCATGTGGCCCATGCTGTTTGGATTGGCGTGCTGCGCCATGGAAATGATCAGCATGCAGGCTCCGGCTTATGACGTGAGCCGCTTCGGCATGGAACTGATGCGCGCCTCGCCGCGCCAAAGCGACCTGATGATCGTGGCCGGGCGCGTGACTCGCAAGATGGCCCCCGTGCTGCGCCGCCTCTACGACCAAATGCCCGACCCCAAATGGGTGTTGGCGATGGGCGACTGCGCCTCGTGCGGCGGCATCTTCAACAACTACGCCATTGTGCAGGGCGTGGACGAAGTGGTGCCGGTGGACGTATACGTTGCCGGCTGCCCGCCGCGCCCCGAGGCGCTCATCTACGGCGTTTTGACTCTGCACGACAAAGTGCGCAAAGAGAAAATCACCACCTGGAAATAACTTCATGACCCACGTCGAAAAGACAGTTGCCGCCCTCCGCGCCAGGTTCCCCGACGCCATCGAGGACGTGATCGAGTTTCGCGGGGAAACCACGGTCGTCATTGCGCCCCCGGCCTTAGTGGAGGTGTGCGCGTTCCTGCGCGACGATCCCGAGCTGGGCTACAACTATCTGGCCGATCTGGCCGGCGTGGACTACTTGCCGGCGGAGCCGCGCTTCGCCGTGTCGTATCTGCCGTATGCCATGGCGGCCAATGCTCGCTTGCGGCTGAAGGTGTACCTGCCCGGCGACGCGCCGGAAGTGGCCTCGGTGACCGGGGTGTGGGTAAACGCCGACTGGCACGAACGAGAAGCGTGGGACATGCTGGGCATCAAGTTCAACGGCCACCCCGATCTGCGCCGCCTCCTCATGCCCGCCGACTGGGAGGGCCACCCGCACCGCAAAGACTACCCCCTCGGCTACGAAGAAGTGCAGTTCTCCTTCAACTGGCGCGAGATTGATGCCAGGAAACCTTACGCCAAGGATTAGCCATGTCTCAAGTGCGCGAAATCGAAACCACGGTAGACGAACTCAAACACCTGTTCAGCGACCGGGCCGCGACCGGCGAGACCATGGTGCTCAACATGGGGCCGCAGCACCCCAGCACCCACGGCGTGCTGCGCCTCATCCTCGAACTGGACGGCGAGACGGTGGTGCGTTGTATCCCCGACATCGGCTATTTGCACACCGGCATCGAGAAGAACATGGAAGCCAAGACCTACCTCAAGGCCCTGGTGATGACCGACCGTCTGGACTACCTCAACAACGTTGGCAACAATCTCGTCTACTGTATGGCTATCGAAAAGCTGATGGATGTGAAAGTGCCGGAGCGCGCGCAGGCCATCCGCGTGCTCATGACCGAGTTGCAGCGCATCGCCTCGCATTTGGTGTGGCTGGGCACGCACGCCATCGACATGGCCTCCATGAGTGTTTTGCTGTACTGCTTCCGCGAGCGCGAACGCATCATGGATATTTTCGAAATGGTCTCCGGCCAGCGAATGATGACCTCATACATTCGCCCCGGCGGCGTATGGCGCGACCTGCCCCCCGGTTTTGAAACCGTGGTGGCCGATTTTCTGGATTACCTCCCGGCCAAGCTGGACGACTATGAGCGCCTGCTCACCAACAACCCCATCTTCAAGCTGCGCACGCAGGGCATTGGTTACATCAGCGCCGAAGAGGCCGTGCGTTGGGGCCTCAGCGGCCCCAGCCTGCGCGGCTCGGGCGTGAACTATGACGTGCGCAAGGCCATGCCCTACAGCGGCTACGAGCAATACGAATTCGACGTGCCGCTCGAAACGGGCGGCGACGTGTACTCCCGATACCGCTGCCGCATGCGCGAATTCCGCGAATCGATCAAAATATGCCGGCAGGTGCTGGCCAAACTGCCCAAAGGCCCCTTCATCACCGGTGACCGCAAAGTGGCCCCGCCGCCGCGCTCCGAGCTGGGACACAGCATGGAAGCGGTGATCCACCACTTCAAGCTGTGGACGGAAGGGTTCTCTGCGCCCAGGGGCGAAGTGTATGTGGCCACCGAATCGCCGCGCGGTGAATTGGGCGTGTATCTCGTGGGCGACGGCGGTCCCAAACCGGTGCGGGTGCATTTTCGCACCCCGTCGTTTGTGAATCTGGAAGCCCTGTCGTTGCTCGGCGAGGGGTATCTGGTGGCCGACCTGGTCGCCATCATTGGCAGTATTGACATTGTGCTGGGAGACGTAGACAGATAATGCTTGCCGAAAAATACCGCAATCAAATTGACGCCACCCTGGCCAAGTACCCCGCCGATCAGAAACGCTCGGCGGTTATGCCGCTTTTATATATCGCGCAATCGGAATACGGCCACATCACCCGCGACGCCATGCAGGAAGTGGCCGACATCCTCGGGCTGGAGCCTACACAGGTGGCGTCCGTCGTCGGCTTCTATACGCTGTATCACGACCATGCCGCCGGAAAGCACTACATCCAGATTTGCAACGACTTGCCGTGCGCCCTGCGCGGGGCCGACAAGTTTGCCGCCGACCTGTGCGCCAAGTTTGGCGTAAAGCTGGGCGAGACCACCGCCGACGGCATGTTCACCATCGAGGGCGTGATGTGCCTCGCCGCCTGCGACAAAGCGCCGATGTTCCAATTGCAGAACACGGAAGGCATCAAGTATTACGAGAGCCAGACGGTGGAATCGGCTGCGGCGGTGATGGAAGAGTTGCGGGCCAAAACCGATCAATAGAGACGTTGATGACGCAGATAGGCGCAGATAGAGAATTATCAGCGTCGATCGGCGTTTGTCTGCGTCCAAAAGATTGAACCATGGAACATATTGTTCTGCGCCACCGGGACATTCCCGGAATAGACAAGCTGGACGTGTACATCGCCAACGGCGGCTTCGAGGCCTACAAAAAAGTGGTGACCTCGATGAAGCCGGAGGAAGTGATCGACGTGGTGAAGGCCTCGGGCCTGCGCGGGCGGGGCGGCGCGGGTTTCCCCACCGGCGTCAAGTGGTCGTTTCTCACCAAAAACCGGCCGGCCTATTACGTGGTGTGCAACTCCGACGAATCGGAGCCGGGCACGTTCAAAGACCGTGAAATCATGGAGAAGAATCCCTTCCAGTTTTTGGAAGGGCTGATGATTGCCGCTTACGCCGCCCGGGCCGCCGTGGCCTACAACTACATGCGCGGCGAGTTCTGGACTCTGGCGCGCGAGTTGGACAAGAAAATTGCCGAAGTGAAAGCGCGCGGCTTCCTCGGCAAGAACATTCTGGGTTCGGGTTATTCACTGGAGCTATACACCCACCTCGGCGCGGGCGCGTACATCTGTGGCGAGGAAAGCGCGCTGCTGGAATCGCTCGAAGGCAAGCTGGGCCAGCCGCGCCTCAAGCCGCCCTTCCCGGCGGACAAGGGCCTGTACCAGATGCCCACGGTGGTGAACAACACCGAAACGCTGACCAATGTGCCGATGATCCTCGCGCGCGGCGCGGAGTGGTACAAAGCCATTGGCACGCCCACCAGCGCGGGCAGCAAAGTGATGTGCCTCTCGGGGCACGTGAACAAGCCGGGCAACTACGAAGCGCCCCTGGGCATCACCTTCCGTGAGTTGATCTACGGCGAGCAGTACGGCGGCGGCATCCCCGGCGGTAAAAAGCTCAAGGGCATTTTGCCCTCGGGCGCGTCGGCTCCCATTTTGCCCGCCACCGAAGCCATTCTCGATACGCCGATGGATTATGAATCGGTGGCCAAGGCCGGGTCGCAGTTGGGGTCGGCTTCGGTGATTTTGCTGGACGAAACGGTGGACATGGCCTGGGCCGCGCTGAAGATGATCCGCTTCTTCAAGCATGAGTCGTGCGGCAAGTGCACGCCGTGCCGCGAGGGGACGTATTGGATGCTGCACGTCCTCGACCGCATCAACGACGGCCAGGCCGTTGCCGCCGACGTGGAGTTGCTGGGCAACGTGGCGAATCAGATGGTGGGCAAGTGCCTGTGCCCGCTGGGCGAGTTCTCCGTCAGCCCGGTGTTGTCGTCGCTCAAAAATTTCCGCGCCGATTACGAGGCGCATCTCAAAGACTCGAAGAAACCGGCCGCGAAACCGGCCGCCAAACCGGCCGCGATACCGGCCGCGAAACAGACCGAGATTGCGGCAGGGGATTAGTCCAATATGGCCGACCTGATCAAGCTCAAGATTGACGACGTTGAATTGTCCGTGCCCAAAGGCACGCTGGTGGTGGATGCCGCCAAGCAGATTGAAAACGATATTCCCGTTTTCTGCTATCACCCCAAACTGACGCCGGTGGGAATGTGCCGCATGTGCCTGGTCGAAGTGGGCCGGGTTCAAAAAGATCGCGCCACCGGGCAGTTGGTGCTGGACGAAAACGGCCGGCCCAAGATTGCCTACAGCCCCAAGCTGGAAACGGCGTGCACGCTCCCGGTCGAAGAAGGGATGCACATTCGCACCGAGAACGGCAAAGTGGCCGGTGCGCGCAACGACGTGGTGGAGTTCATTCTAACTTCGCACCCGCTGGATTGCCCGGTGTGCGACAAAGGCGGCGAGTGCCCGTTGCAGAATCTTACGCTGCGCTACGGCCCCGGCAGCAGCCGCTTTGTGTTTGACGAGAAGCAGCATCTCGACAAGCACGTGCCGTTGGGCGCCGAAGACAACGCCCTCATTTTCCTCGACCGCGAGCGCTGCATCCAGTGCGCGCGTTGCACCCGCTTTGCCGACGAGGTGGTGGACGATCACGTCATCGGCTTTTACCAACGGGGACGCAAGCTCGAAATCGTCACCTTCTCCGACCCCGGCTTCGATTCGAAATTCTCCGGCAACACCACCGACATCTGCCCGGTGGGCGCGCTCACCACTGCCGACTTCCGCTTCCAGGCCCGCCCGTGGGAGCTGACCCACTCCGCCTCCATTTGCGCGCAATGCCCGGTGGGCTGCAACCTGCACCTCAACACGCGGCGCTCGGGCACGTCGGGCCGCATCGAAATTAAGCGGGTGATGCCCCGGCAAAACGAGCAGGTGAACGAGATTTGGATTTGCGACAAGGGCCGCTTTGGGCATCACTTCACCGCCAGCCCCGACCGTCTGACCTCGCCGCTCATCCGCAAGACTGCGACCGGCCAACTGGAAGAGGCCTCGTGGGATGAGGCGCTGGAGTTGGTGGCAACGAAGTTGAAAGCGGCCAATGGCGCGGTGCTAGGGCTGGCGGGCGGGCGTCTAGCCAATGAGGATTTGTTCGCGTTCAATCAATTGGTGACCGGCCTCGGCGGTCGCGCCGTCCTCGCCTCTCACATGGGCGGCGGCGATTGGGTGCAGAAGGTGGGACTGGGCGCCGGATCCAATTTTGGCGCGATGGGCAAAGGCACGACCATCGTCGTGGTGGCCTCGGACCTCGAAGAGGAAGCGCCTATTTGGTGGCTGCGCGTGAAGCAGGCCGCCGACCGCGGCGCAAAGTTGATTGTGGCGAATGCGCGTCCCACCAAGTTGGATCGGTACGCCAAACACAAAGTGACGTACGCCTACGGCGATGAAGTGAGCGCGGTTAACGGGCTGGCTGCTCAGGCGGCACAGGCGGAAAACCTTGTGGTCGTGTACGGCGGCGAGGGGATGGATTTGGCGGCCTCGACGGCGCTGGCGCAAGCGTGCGCCAATTTGCTGATCAGCACCAAACACACGGGCCGACCGAACAATGGATTGGTTGCAGTGTGGCCGCACGCGAACACGCAGGGCGCGTGGGATATGGGCGTGCGCCCCAGCGGCGACGCCTTGCCCGAGGCGGCAGTGTTGCTCGTGGCCGCTTCCGACCCGGTGGGCGACGGGGCGGCGCTGCCCAGGGTTGGGTTCACCGTGGTGTCGGAGTTGTTCCGCACCGCCACCGCCAACGCGGCGGATGTGGTGTTGCCCGCGCAGGCCTTCACCGAGCGCGAGGGATCGTTCACCAGCGGCGAGCGGCGGGTGCAACGCTTTTACCCGGCGGTTCCGGCCATGGGCCACAGCCGCGCCGACTGGCAAATTTTTTCGCAGTTGGGCGAACGGGTGGGGCAGGGCCAGACCAGGCCCGGCGCCGCCGCCGTGATGACAGAGATTTCAAAGGCAGTGCCGGACTATTCGGGCGTGACGTATCAGGCCATGGCCAAAGTGGAAAAGCAGTTCCCCGATGTGGGCGGCACGGATTTGTATTACGGCGGCACGGCGTATCAGAACAATGCCGGGCTGGGGGTGCAGTATCCTTCCGCCGCCGACCGGGGCGAACCGGTTGCGGTAGCGGAGGTGGCCTCCGTGGCTCACAGGGTTGGGGGGCTGGTGGCAGCGCCCATCACGGTGCTGTACGATCGAGGCACGACGTTTATCCGATCGTACGTGATGCACCCGCGCATCCCCAGGCCGTATATCGTCATCAATCCGGCGGACGCGGCGGCGCTGGGCATCGCCGATGGCGAGACGATTGTGCTTTCAGTGAACGGCAAAGAGCTGTCGGCGGCGGCGCGCGTGGACGGGCATGCCCCTGCGGGCGCGCTGCTGGCGCCGCAAAGCCTGGGCAGCCCGGCGCTTGTGGGGCTGACGCCGGCGGCGGCGCACAAACTCGAGAAGGTCGAAGCGTAAACGCGCGCGCAAGGTGATTGCGTCGCGCGATTCATGAGATGCGTATCCTAAGCTATGGAACTTAAAACCTTCGTCGAAATCGGCCTGGCCGCGTTGATCAAAAGCGCGCTGTTGGCGATCGTGCTGTTGACGGCGTTTGCCTACATGACCCTGGCCGAGCGGAAAGTGCTGGCCTGGATGCAGGTGCGGGTTGGCCCCAACCGGGCCGGGCCGTTTGGCTTCTTTCAGCCGGTGGCCGACGGCATCAAACTGCTGTTCAAAGAAGAACTGATCCCGTCGGGCGCGGAGCGCGTTCTGTTCGTGTTGGCGCCGATCATCACCGTGATCCCGGCGCTGATCATCATGGGCGTGGTGCCGTTCGGCCCGCCCATTGAGGTGTTTGGCTACAAGGTGCCGCTGGCGATCGCCGATATCAACGTGGGCATGCTGTACATCCTGTCGGTGGCATCGATTGCGGTCTACGGCATTGTGCTGGCTGGCTGGTCGTCGAACAACAAATATGCCATGATGGGCGGCCTGCGCTCCACGGCGCAAATGGTGAGTTACGAAATTGCGCTGGGCCTGGCCATCGTCGGGCCGATTCTTGTTGCCGGTTCGATGAGCCTGCGCGACATTACGCTGTCGCAAACGACTTTGTGGAACGTGGTGCGGCAGCCGGTGGGGGCGCTGATCTTCTTCCTCGCCACGCTGGCGGAAGTGAACCGCGCGCCGTTTGATATGCCCGAAGCCGAACAGGAGTTGACGGCGGGCTACCATACCGAGTATTCCGGCATGAAGTTCGCGCTGTTTTTTATGGCCGAATACATAAAGATGGTGGCCGTGAGCGGCATTGGCGTTGCCCTGTTCTTTGGCGGTTACCTGGGGCCGTTCCTCGATACCGTGGGGCCGTGGGTGATCAACGGCTGGGCCGTGGGCAGTTGGATTGCGGGGCTGCTTGGCCTGTTGTACTTCAGCCTCAAGACTGCGTTCTTTCTTTTCTGCATGATCTGGATCCGCGGCACACTGCCCCGGTTGCGCTACGATCAGTTGATGCGTTTGGGCTGGAAGGTGATGCTGCCGCTGGCGCTGGCCAATGTGGTCGTGACGGCGGTGGCGCTGGCGCTGTTAGGCGCGCGGGGATAAGCAGCGGCCGGCGGCCGGAAGTCATCTCCCGACTTCCGACACCCGACTTCTGGATTAGCGAGGTCGTCATGTTCGGTGAAATAGTCAAAGGCCTGGGCACCACGTTCAAACACGTGTTTGACGAGCCGGTCACCATTCAATACCCCGAAGTGAAGCGCCCGGTGCGCGAGCGCTTCAAGGGGCGGCACGAACTCAAGCGCTACGACAACGGGCTGGAGAAGTGCATCGGCTGCGCGCTGTGCGCCGCCGCCTGCCCGGCAGACGCCATTTTTGTGCAGGCCGCCGAGAACACCGACGAGCGCCGTTTTTCGCCGGGCGAGCGCTATTCGGAAGTGTATGAGATCAACATGCTGCGTTGCATCTATTGCGGCTTTTGCGAGGATGCCTGCCCCACCGAAGCCATTGTGCTGGAGAGCAATTACGAACTGGCTTACACCGACCGCCAGTCGGCCATTTTCACCAAAGACATGCTCATCGTTCCCGTGCCCGAGGCCGGCCGGCCCACGCCGCAGCAAGTGACGCCGGGGGCGTTTGACCGGTCTATTCCGGAGATGCAAGACCCGAAGTGACGACTGGGTGACGCGATGAAGGGGCGGCACGGTGAGCGTTTCACCTGGTCGCCTTGTTATCGCGCCAAAGCAGATGACATTTGAACTGGCTCTCTTCCTCATTCTCGCCGTCATCGCCGTGGTGGCCGCCCTGGCCATGTTGCTGAGCCGCGACGCCGTCTATTCGGCGCTGTTCCTCATCGTGAACCTCGGCGTGGTATCGGTGTTTTATCTGATGCTCAACGCGCCGTTCATCGCCATGGTGCAGTTAACCGTGTACGCCGGGGCGATCATGGTGCTGTTCATGTTCGTCATCATGCTGCTGGGCGCGGACAGGCTGCGCCGGCCGGGGCACGCCATGCCGTGGCAGCAGCCGCTGGCCGTCGTGCTGGGCGTAGCGTTGCTGGGTGTGGCCGGAGTGGCCCTGCTATCCAACGGCGACGGGCCCGCGCCGGTGGCATTGCAGGGCGCCATTATTGAATCCTTCGGCAGCCCGCTGGAGATTGGGAAGCAGTTGTTTACCACCTACCTGCTGCCGTTTGAAATTACGTCGTTCTTGCTGCTGGTGGCAATGATCGGCGCGATTGTTCTGACCAAAGAAGAAAAAGTAAAAGTCCGGAGACGAATGGCCGACAGCCGTCAGCCGCCAGCCAAACTCTAATAGGCTGATAACTGATTGCTGAAAGCCGAGCGCCAACCATGATTCCGACCTCTTATTACATCCTCCTCTCCGCCATCTTGTTTGTCATCGGCGCCACCGGCGTGCTCGTTCGCCGCAACGCCATCGTCATTTTCATGTCGGTCGAGTTGATGCTCAACTCGGCCAATCTGGCGTTTGTGGCCTTTGCCCGGCAGTTTCAACCGGCGGGCGCGGTGAGTCAGGCGGCCCTGTCCGGCCAGGTTTTTGTGTTCTTCATCATGACGGTGGCTGCCGCCGAAGTGGCCGTGGGCCTGGCGTTGATCGTGGCCATATTCAAAACCAAGCATTCGATTGATGTGGACGAAGTGCATCAGTTGAAAGGGTAGAGCGGCGACAACAAATCAATGTTTACTCTAATTCCGCTTATCATCGCGTTTCCTCTGCTGGGCCTGCTGATCAACGTCGTCGCCGGAAAAAGAATCGGCGACCCGTGGGCCGGCATCATCGCCTCGCTGGCGGCGGGGGCGGCGTTCGTCATCGCCGTGCTCCAGCTCGTCGGGCTGGCGACCACCGGCTTCGAGCCGCAGGTGGTCAAGCTGGCCGACTGGATTGTGATCGGCCAACTGAGCGTGCCGTGGGCATTCCAGATCGACACCCTGTCGGTGACGATGATGCTGCTGGTCACCGGCGTGGGCGCCCTCATTCACGTTTATGCCATTGGTTACATGAAGGGCGATGAACGCTTCCATCGCTTCTTCGTTTACCTCAACCTGTTCATCGCTTCGATGCTGGTCCTCGTGAGCGGGGACAACTACCTCATGCTCTTCGTAGGCTGGGAAGGCGTGGGGTTGTGCTCGTACCTGCTCATCGGCTTCTGGTTCGACCGGGGCGAGGGCGGGGTGGGCAACGCCCGGGCCGGGCGCAAAGCCTTTGTGGTCAACCGCGTGGGCGATTTCGGTTTTGTCCTCGCCATGTTCCTCATCTTCTGGGCGGCCAAATCGCTCACCTTTACAGATGTTTTCAAGTTCTTTGAAGAGCACGGCGCCGCGGTGGCGCCCCTGGCCACGGCCATTACGCTGTTCATGATGCTGGGCGCGGCGGGCAAGTCGGCGCAAATCCCGTTGTTCATCTGGCTGCCGGATGCCATGGCCGGCCCCACGCCCGTTTCGGCCCTCATCCACGCGGCCACCATGGTCACGGCGGGCATTTACATGATCGTGCGCTCCAACGTGATCTTCAGCTTTGCGCCCGCTTCGCAAATGACGGTGGCCCTCATCGGCGCCGCCACGGCCTTTGTGGCCGGGAGCATTGCCCTGGGGCAGTTCGATATTAAGCGTGTGCTGGCCTACTCCACCATCAGCCAGTTGGGTTTCATGATTGCGGCAGCGGGCATGGGCGCTTACGTGGCGGCGATGTTCCATCTGCTGACCCATGCGTTCTTCAAAGCCCTGCTCTTCCTTTCATCCGGCTCGGTCATTCACGGCATGGAGCACGGGCGCCACGCGCTAGCGGCAGAGGGGCACGGCGGTGGAGGGCATGGCTCCCACACTCCCATACCCCCACACGCTCCGGCTCACGACGCCCCGACCTTCGACGCGCAGGACATGCGCAACATGGGCAACTTGCGGAAGCACATGCCCACTACCTTTTGGGTTTACGTCATTGGTTCGCTGGCGTTGGCCGGGGTCGTTCCCTTCGCCGGATTCTGGTCGAAAGATGAAATCCTGACGAGCGCCTGGACGATGGGCACTTGGAATGGGTGGGTCGTGTTTGGGCTGTTGCTCGTTGCCGCTTTCTTCACCGCTTTCTATATGGGCCGCCAGGTCTTCATGGTGTTCTTCGGCAGTGAACGCACCGAACCGGCTAAACATGCGCACGAGAGTCCGAAGGTGATGCTGTACCCGTTGATCGCGCTGGCGGTGTTGTCCGTCGTCGGCGGCGCATTGAACCTGCCCACGTTCATTCCGGGCGGCGAGGCCCTGGGCCGCTGGATAGAACACACGGTGGAAGTGCACCCGATTGAATTCGACGGCGGCGTTGCCCTGATCTCGACAGTCGTTGCCCTGTTCGCCATCGGCCTGTCGTATCTGGTTTACGGACGCCGCCCGATGACGACGATGGCCGACCCGCTGGAAAAGTCTTTGGGCGGCCTGTTCACTTTCCTCCATGGCAAGTGGTATGTCGACGAGCTGTATCAGGCCGTTATCCTTCGCCCGTTTGAAGACCTCAGCCGGTTTGCGGCCTACGCCCTCGACTGGGACCTGTGGCACAACGTGGTTCACGACACCGTCATCGGCGGCGGCTTCCGCCGGCTGGCCGGGTTCACGGCCGGGTTTGTGGACAAGGGCATTGTGGATCGGTTCTTCGACGGCCTGGGCGGGTTCGTGCGCCAAGCGGCCTCTTACCTGCGCCGACTGCAAACCGGCTACGTGCGCAACTACGCGCTGGCAGTGCTGGTGGGCGTGCTGGCTATTTTGAGCCTCTTCTTCTTTTTGAAGTAGGACGGAGATTGCATTATGAATGTGCTGTTCGCCACTCTGACTCTGGTAACCTTCTTCCCCGTGCTGGGCGTGCTGGCGCTGCTGTTCGTGCCGGAGGAGCAGAAAGACACCCTCCGCTGGACGGCGGTGGTCACCTCGGTGATCACGTTCATCCTTTCGCTGGTGATGCTGGCCCAGTTCAACCCCGCCGACCCGGGCATGCAGTTGGTGATCCGCGCGCCGTGGATCAACATCGGCTCGACGTGGAACATTGATTTCCATATGGGCATCGACGGCGCGAGCCTGCTGCTGGTGCTGCTCACCACCTTCCTCACCCCCATCGCCATCTTCAGCTCGTGGACGGCCATTGGAGAGCGGGTGAAGGAATATATGATCTTCTTCCTCCTGCTCGAAGTGGGCATGGTGGGAGTGTTTGTGTCGCTGGACCTGTTCCTGTTCTACGTGTTCTGGGAATTCAGCCTCGTGCCCATGTACTTCCTCATCGGCATTTGGGGCGGCCAGAACCGGATGTATGCGGCCATCAAGTTCTTCCTGTACACCATGGCCGGCTCCATCCTGATGCTGCTCGCCATCCTGTGGCTGGGCACCAACGTCGGCACGTTCTCGTATACCGACATGCTCGGCAAAGTGCCGGCGGCGGCGCAGGGCTTGTTGTTCGTGGCCTTCGCGGCGGCGTTCGCCATCAAAGTGCCGGTGTGGCCGCTCCATTCGTGGTTGCCCGATGCCCATGTGGAAGCGCCCACCGCCGGGTCGGTCATTCTGGCGGGCGTTTTGCTCAAGCTGGGCACCTACGGCTTCCTCCGCTTCAACCTCGGTCTCTTCCCCGAAGCCGCGCGGCAGTATGCGCCCGCCATCGCGGTGCTGGCGGTGATCGGCATCATCTATGGCGCCATCGTGTCGTATCCGCAGAAGGACGTGAAGAAACTGGTGGCCTACTCCTCGGTGAGCCACCTGGGCTTTGTAATGCTGGGCCTCTTTGCCCTCAACGCGCAGGGCATCCAGGGCGCAGTGCTGCAGATGATCAACCACGGCCTGTCCACGGGCGCATTGTTCCTTATCGTCGGCATGATCTACGAGCGGCGGCACACCCGTGAACTGGCCCAGTTTGGCGGCCTGTGGAAAGTGATGCCGCTTTACGGGACGCTGACGCTCATCGTCACCCTGTCGTCCATGGGCTTGCCGGGCCTCAACGGCTTTGTGGGCGAGTTTGCCATATTGCTCGGCGCGTGGGGTGCGGGTGGCGCCGGCGGCTCGTATGGCTCCGTCCTCTATGCGGCCTTTGCCTCGTTGGGCGTCATTCTGGCCGCGGTGTACATGCTGTGGATGTTCCAGCGCATGTTCCTGGGCAAGGTGGAAAACTCGGCGAACGAAGGATTGAAGGACCTCAATTGGCGCGAAGTGACCGTGCTGGTGCCCCTGCTGATCGTCATTTTCTGGATTGGCCTCTACCCGGCGCCGTTCTTCCACCTGATGGCCCCCTCGGTGGGCAAACTGGTGTCCGCGTTGCAGACGGCGGCAGTTGCGCTACGATGAATTCACAATGCTCAATGCTCAATTGAAAGCGGCATTGTGCATTGTCAATTGTGCATTGAGCATTTGACATGACCACTTCTGACTTCAACGCCATTCTCCCCGTGCTCGTGCTCACCTCGTGGGCCTGCGTACTATTGCTCGTAGACCTTTGGATACCCAAAGACCGCAAAGCCATTACCGCCTGGCTGGCCGCGGCGGGACTGGCGGCCACACTGGCGGTTGTATGGCTGTTGTCGGGCTTCAACCTGTCCGGCTTTGGCGGCATGGTCGCGCTGGATGGCTTCAGCCGCTTCGTCAGCGCCGTGGTGCTGGTGGCCGGCATCGTCGTGGTAGTCATCGCCCCCGGCTACCTCAATCAGCGCCAAATCGAGCGCGGCGAATTCTACATCCTGCTGCTGTTCACAATTTCCGGCGCCATGCTCATGGCCTCGGCCTCCGACCTCGTCATCGTATTCCTGGCGCTGGAATTGCTTTCCATCCCCCTCTACGTGCTGGCCGGGTTTGCGCGGCCCCGCGCAGAGTCTGAAGAGTCGGCCCTGAAATACTTTTTGCTCGGCGCGTTTGCTTCCGGGTTCTTCGTGTACGGCGTGGCCCTCACCTACGGCGCAACCGCCTCCACCAACTTCCAGCAAATTGCCGCCGCAGTCGCAGCGGGCCAGGCCAACTTGCTGCTGCTCTCGGGCGGCGCGGCCCTCATCCTCGTCGGCCTCGGCTTCAAAGTGGCCGCTGTGCCGTTCCACATGTGGACGCCCGACGTGTACGAAGGCGCGCCCACCGTGGTCACCGCATTCATGTCCGTCGGCGCTAAAGTCGGCGGGTTTGCCGCGCTGCTGCGCGTGTTCTTCACCGCCTTCCCGGCCCTGTCCGCCAATTGGGCGCCTACCATTGCCCTCATCGCCGCCCTCACCATGACCCTCGGCAACGTGGCGGCTATAGCCCAAAGCTCCATCAAGCGCAGGTTGGCCTATTCGTCCATTGCCCACGCCGGATACATCCTCATGGCCGTGGTGGCCGGGGGCGCGGCCGCGTTCTCGCAGTTCGCCGCAAGCTCGGCCCTGTTCTACCTGCTGGCGTATGGCATCATGAATCTGGGCGCGTGGGCGGTGGTCATTGCCCTTGAAAAGCGGGATGGCACGACCAACCCAATTGACGACTTTGCCGGGCTGGGCGCCGCGCGCCCCGGCCTCGCCATCGCCATGACGCTCTTCATGCTCTCGCTCACCGGCCTGCCGCCCACCGTGGGCTTCATCGGCAAGTTCTATGTGTTCCGCGCCGCCATCGACGCCGGCTACATGTGGCTGGCGCTTATTGGCGTCGTCACCAGCCTCGTCTCCGCCTTCTACTATTTGCGCGTCGTCATGGTCATGTGGATGAAACCCGGCGAGGGGCCTGTGGCCCTGCCGCGCTCGCTGGGGTGGGTGGTGGGTGTGATGGCGGTGGCAACACTGGTGCTGGGCGTTGTGCCGGCCCCGCTCATGGCCGCCGCCGGACGCGCCCTGCTGTCCCTGTTCGCCAGTGCGTGACTCGCGCCTCGGCAATCGGCAACGCAGGGTGCCCGGCCTCTAGCGCCTCGAAGACGCTGAACAGCCCTGTCCTCCGACCGAGGGCGGGGCTGTTGTTTCTGCCATGAATGACCTCCTCTCCTGCGCCCTCGACCTCGCCTCTCTCAAAGGGGCGCACTACGCCGACGCGCGCCTCATTCAAACCGCCGAGCAATCCATCGGAGTCAAAAACGGCGTCGTCGACACCCTCAACTACACCGAGTCGGCGGGCTTCGGCGTGCGGGTGCTGGTGGCGGGGGCATGGGGCTTTGCCTCCTCCCGCGATTTGACTCGGGGTGCGGTGGATAGGGTGACTGACCTGGCGGTGCAGATCGCCCGAGCCTCCGCGCTCGCCCCTGGCCCGGCCGTGGTCCTCGGCCCGCCCGTCACCAGTCGGGGGCGCTTTGTCACGCCCCTGCAAACCGACCCGTTTACGGTTCCCACCGCCGAAAAGCTGGCCCTGCTCCTCAACGCCGACCGCGAAATGCACCGGGTGAAGGGGGTTACCATCGGGCAGGGCAATCTGGTATTCATCCGCGAAGAGAGGCTTTTCGCCAATAGCGAGGGGGCTTACACCGAGCAGGCGCTTTACGAATCAGGCGGCGGCATTGTCGCTACAGCCGTCGACGGTGACGAAGTGCAGCATCGCTCGTACCCCAACTCGGCGGGCCGACAGCAGGGCAGCGCGGGATGGGAGTACATCCTCGCCATGGATCTGCCCGGCCACGCGGGACGCGTGGCCTCGGAGGCCGCAGCCTTGCTGAGGGCCGACCCGTGTCCGGTGGGTGTTGAAACCACGGTGATCCTGGGCGGGGCGCAAGTGGCCTTGCAAGTGCACGAGTCGTGCGGCCACCCGGCAGAACTGGATAGGGTGTTTGGCGCCGAGGCCGCCTATGCCGGCACCTCGTTTCTCACGCCGGAGAAGCTGGGCAACTTTCGATACGGCTCCGAGATTGTGAACCTGACCGCCGATGCGATGCGCCCCACCGGCCTGGGCACGTTTGGCTGGGACGACGAAGGGGTGGCAGCCGGCGCCATGCCCATTGTGCGCGACGGCATCTTTGTGGGTTACCTCACCTCTCGCGAGACGGCCCCCCGGCTGGGGCAGGTGTCCAACGGCTGCATGCGCGCCTCCGGTTGGAATCGCATTCCGCTGGTTCGCATGCCCAATGTGAACCTCGAGCCGGGGCCGTGGAAGTTCGACGATCTTGTGGCCGACACCGACGACGGCATCTACATGGAAACCAACCGGTCGTGGAGCATTGATGACAAACGGTTGAACTTTCAGTTCGGCGTTGAAATCGGCTACGAAATCAAGAAGGGCAAGCTGGGGCGCTTGCTCAAGAACTGCACCTATACCGGGGTGACGCCAGAGTTTTGGAGCCGGTGTGATGCCGTGTGCGACGAGTCGGGCTGGGTGTTGTGGGGCACGCCCAATTGCGGCAAGGGGCAGCCGCACCAGGTGGCCCACACCAGCCACGGCGCTGCCCCGGCCCGTTTCCGCAATATCAAGGTGGGAGTATTGATATAATAGGGCCACCGGCCTGAACTGACACTCGCTAGCGTCCCTGTGATCCCGACTGATGAAAGAGCACCCCGAACGCCCCACGATACTCATTGCCGACGACGATCCATTCGTGTCGGATGTGTTGGCCGCTTTTCTCAGAACTGCAGGCTATGAGCCGCTGATAGCTACCAATGGCCGCGAAGCGCTCGCGATGTTCGACCTGCACGGGCCGGCGCTGGTGATGCTCGATCTCGTCATGCCGGAGATGGACGGTTGGGAGGTGTGCCGCCAACTGCGCGCCCGATCCAAAGTGCCGGTGATCATGTTGACGGGCCGCTCCAGCGAATCCGAGAAGGTGGCCGGGCTGGAACTGGGCGCGGATGATTATGTGACCAAGCCATTTACCGAACCCGAAGTAGTGGCCCGCGTCAGGGCGCTGCTGCGCCGAGCCGGATACGAAAGCGAGCCGCTGGTGCGCGGGCCGCTGTGGCTGGACCCGATCACGCGCACCGTGGCCGTGAATGGAAACCCGGTATCGCTCACCACGCGCGAGTTTGCGCTGCTGGAAATAATGATGCGCCATCCGTGGCGCGTGTTCAGCCGGGCTGATTTGCTGGATCAGTGTTGGGAGCAGGGTTACAGCGGCGTGGACCGTGTGGTGGATGTTCACTTGTCGAGCTTGCGGCGCAAGATCGGGCGCTCGTGGATTGGCACCGTGCGCGGTGTGGGCTACCGGCTTGAGGTCACCTAAGCCTGGCCTCTCAGGGCCGCGCCTCAAAGGTGGCGTTCGCCACTCCCCAGCCGGCGTCGTTCATCCGGGTGGCGGTGACGGTGATGATGTATGCGGTGGGACGAGTGACCGGCGGCAGCGGGATGGAGGCCGTGTGGGTCAGTCCGTCGGCGTCTGTTACGGGGAACAGGATTCGCTGGGTGCCGGCCTCCGTGGTCAGTTCGCCCGTCACAGTGGCGCCACTGACGGGGTTCATGTCGGCGTCGCGCACCAGCACGGTGGCCCCCTGCGGGTAGTCCGGCGTAATCACGGGAAAATCCATCCACACGCTGGTGACCAGCGTGGGCGCAGCGGTGGCCGGCGGCGGGGCGGTAGACGAGCCACAGGCGGTGACTAGCAATGCCAACAGGATAATGAATGGCGCCGGGCGAAGTCTCAAGTATGATCTCACGGTGCGGAATAATACCTTTGGATGTCGGGATGAATATTAGCATGATTTCACACCTTCATGAAGACGCGTTAAAGCCGATGGGCGGGCCGGGCGGGCTTTAGAGCCCATTCCCAGTTAATTGATGGCGCGAGGTTGGGGCGAAGCATTCGCCGCGCGGATTCTTGTGGCTTTGAGTGCCGGAGGCGAATGCTTCGCCCGTACATCGAAGAGAAATCTGCTTTAGGGAGGCGAATGATCTCCATAGTGGAGTCGATGGCCGGGCATCGTGTGGTGGTGGTCGGCGATGTGTTTCTGGACGAGTACGTGCTGGGCAAGGCCGAGCGCCTCTCGCGCGAAGCGCCGGTGCCGGTGATCGAGTTTCGCGCCCGGCAGCAAGTGCCCGGCGGCGGCGCCAACCCAACGATGAATTTGGCGGCGCTGGGGGCCACGGCGGCCCAAATCGGGGTGGTGGGCCGCGACGCCGAAGGGGCGGCCCTGCGGTCGTTGCTGGCGGGCGCGGGCGTGGACGTGGGCGGGTTGACTGTGGATGCCTCGCGGCCCACCATCACCAAAACGCGCATTGTGGCTGAAGGCGAGTTGCGGTTTCCTCAGCAGTTGGCGCGGGTGGATCGGTACGGACGCGCCCCATTGGCGCCCACCGTCCGGGCTGAGGTCGAAGCGTCACTGCGGCAACTGGCCGAGACGGCCGCCGCCGAGGCCATCCTGTTTTCCGACTATCGCGCCGGGTTGATCGATCCGCCATTGGTGGCGGCGGCGAGGGCGTTGGCGGCGGCCGGCCCGCTGCTGTTGACCGCCGATACTCAGGGGGAGCTGGAAAAATATCGCGGCTTCACGCTGCTCAAGTGCAACCGGGGCGAGGCCGAGGCGTTCTGGGGCCGGCCGTTGCGCTCTGATGACGAGGTGGCTGCGGCGCTGGCCGCGCTGAACGAGCAATTGGAGGTGCAGATGCTGCTGATTACGCGCGGCGCGCGCGGCCTTTCGGTGGGGGTGAGGGGCGGGGGCTGCCGGCACTTGGCGGCGACGAATGTGTCCGAAGTGTACGATGTGACCGGCGCGGGCGACACGGTGATTGCGGTGGCGTCGTTGGCCTTGGTGGCCGGGGCCGATGCGTGGACGGCGGCGGCGCTGGCCAATGTGGCCGGCGGGCTGGCGGTGCGGCGAATGGGCAATGCGGCGGTGTCGCGGCGGGAGTTGAGCGAGGCGCTCGGCGCTGCGGGACTGGGCTGATGGCGGGCGGCGACTGCAATGACGGACCCCACCGATAACTGGCATGACAAAGAGATGGCTCTGTTCCATGAACTGAGCCATGCTTTTTATTCCGTTTTGGATTTGGAGCCGCTGATCCAAACGGTGCTGGAGAAGATGCTGGACACCCTCGGCGCGCAGAGCGGGTCGGTGTGGCTGTTCTCCGAGTCGCAAGACCGGCTGGTGTGCCGCTTCCAGAGCGGCCTGGCGTTGCTGGTTGGGGCCACGCTGGGGGCGGGCGAGGGCATTTCGGGCTGGGTGGCCCAAACACAAACGCCCCTGCTCATAAACGATGTGACTGCCGATCCCCGCTGGGCCTCGCGCATTGATGCGGAAAGCCAGTTCACCACGCGCAGCCTCATGTCGGTGCCGCTGATGGTGCGCGGCCAATCGCTGGGCGTGCTCAACCTGAGCAACAAAGCAGACCGCTCCCTGTTTCGCCAGGACGAATTGGCGATGGTGGAAGTGCTGGCCGGGCTGGCGGCGTTGGCGATTCACAACGTGCAATTGTTCGAGCGTGAGCGCCGCCAGCGCGAGCAGCAGGCTTTGCTGCAGCGGGTGGGCGATCTGTTGCACGAAACACTGGACCTGGATCGCCTGCTGCAAAGAGTTTTCGAGCAAGTGCCCCGGATACTTCAGGCTGAAGCGGCCTCGGTGTGGCTGGTGGACGACCAGTTGGGGATGGTGATGTGCCGCCTGGCCACCGGCATGGCCGCCAGCCAGTTGGAGCACATGAGGGTGCCGCTGGGGCAGGGCGTCGTGGGGCTGGCGGCGGCCACCGGCCAAACGGTTCTAATAGCCGATGCCGGGAAAGACCCTCGCGTTTTTCGGCAGGTGGATCAGAACACGGGGTTTGTGACCCGCTCGCTGCTTACGGTGCCGCTGTTGCGGCGGGGCCGCTGCCTGGGCGCGCTGCAAACGGTGAACAAGCTTACCGCCGACGGGGCGTTCACCCCCTCCGATCAGGAATTGTTGGAGCGATTGGCCGACAGCGCGGCGTTGGCAATTGAGAACGCCCAGCTCTACACCGACCTTGAGTCGAGTTACGAAGGCACGCTGGACGCGCTGGCCGGGGCGCTCGACTTGCGCGACCACGAGACGCAAGGCCATTCGCGCCGCGTGACCGAATATACCGTTGAGTTGGCGCGGCAGGCCGGCGTGAACGGCGACGACATGATTCAAGTCCGGCGCGGGGCGCTGCTGCACGATATTGGCAAGATCGGCGTGCCCGACCGGGTGTTGCTCAAGCCGGGGCCGCTGGACGATGAAGAGCGCGCCGAGATGCGGCGGCATCCACTGCTGGGGTATGAAATGCTGGTGGGCATTCCTTTTTTGACTCGGGCGGCGGAAATTGTGCTGGCGCACCAGGAGCGGTACGACGGCGAGGGGTATCCCTGCAGGCTCAAAGGCGAGGACATTCCGTTGGGGGCGCGGCTGTTTGCCGTGGCCGATACGTTCGATGCCATCACCTCCGACCGGCCCTACCGGGCAGGGCGGCCCTATGAGGTTGCTGCCGCAGAAATAAAAAAAGAATCGGGCAAACAATTCGATCCGCTGGCTGTAGAGATATTCCAATCCGTTTCACCGGAAAAGTGGCAGGCCATTCGCAGTGAAGTAAACGAACTGGTGGAACAGCGGCGGCTGGCCATGCAATCGCTGGCCCGGGCGCTGGTGGGAGAGCAAAAGTAATGCGCGCGATGTATGCAACGTCAGGCGGGCCGGGCGTGTGGCCGGCGCGGATTGCTTGCGGCTTGTTCGTGGCCGCGCTGGTCGCCGGGTGTGTCGGCGGCAAACAACCGGCCGCTCCGGCCATTACCCCACTGCCGGTGCCCACCCCGCTCACGGCGTTCACTCCGGCGTTCCCGCAAAAGATCGTCCAGTTGGCGTGGTTTTACAAACCGCCCGAGGACAGCAACCTGGCGACGCTGGCGCAATACTTCAACGTGTTTGTGCTGACCAAAAACGACGAAGCGGCGCGCGATGCGTTGAAGGCGCAGGGTGTGGCCGCGCCGATGCTGCAATATTTTGCCTTCGACGCCATTCAGGACCCCGGCAACTGCGCCGACCGCCCGTGGGGCAACCAGGTGGCTTACGAAGCGGGCGACTTCTGCCAGATTAGCGAGCAGCACCCGGACTGGTTTATGCTGGATAGCGCCGGCCGGCGCATCGTGCACGAAGGCAACGCCTTCATGGATCCCGGCAACGCCGGGTGGCGGGAGTTCTTTTTGCAGCGCGTGCGCCAAAGCCAGCAGGAGCAGGGATGGGACGGCGTGTTTCTGGATAACGTCGAAGCCAGCCTCTACAAACGCCAAACGCGCGGCATGCCCGGTCCCTATCTCGACGACGCCGGCTATCAGGCCGCCATCGAGGGCTTCCTGCAATACCTCTACATCAACTACTTTCAGCCGCAGCGCCGGCCCTTGTTCGCCAACGTCATCGCCATTCAGGATCAGCAGGAGGCCTACTTCCGCTACCTGCGCTATTTGGATGGCGCCATGGAGGAGGGCTTTGGCGTGGATTTTTACAACGGCTTTTTGAGCGACAGCGATTGGCTGGAGCAGATGAGCCGCTTCGAGCAAACGCAACGGCTGGGCAAGCGGCTCATACTGGTATCCAATGGCACGCGGCTCGACGCCGAGCGCGAGTTGTATGCCTTTGCCTCGTATCTGCTCATTGCCAACGGCGGCGCGTCGTTCCGCTATTCCAACAACCGGTCGTACGAGCAGGCCTGGCTCTACGACAACTACTTCTCCGACCTCGGCGACCCGACCGGGCAGCGCTATTTTGACGGCCAGGTGTGGCGGCGCGACTTTGCCGGGGGCGCGGTGACCGTGGATCTAAAAACCCATACGGCCACCATCACCACGCCCTGACCCGCTCGCCATCCCTCACTGTGGCTTCACCGCATGGGCCAGCAACAGCGACCCGAATCGCAAACTGAGCGCGGGCACTTTCTCCAACAGATGATCCACCGCATACCCCGCCCGGCCTGACCGCCGCATCTTGTACATGCCGCGCAGGTAATGGCGAATGCCGGTAATCTCCTTCACCTCGAAGCCCTGCAAGTCGGCGCGCAGTTCGGCGGCGTTGTAGCAGTGATAGAACACGCCCGAGTTGTGATAGCCCTCGGCCGGTTCGCCCTTCCGCCGTCTGGCCTCGTCGAAGTTGTACGCGGTGAGCACCAGCGCGCCGCCGGGTTTCAACAGCTCCAGCAGTCTGCGCACAAAGGCGCGGCGCAGGTCGGGCGTGGGCAAATGCTCCAGCACTTGCGTGCTGAGGATTTTGGTGAAGGTGGCGGGGCGCAGCGGCAAGTGGTTGGCGTCGGCCACGGCCAGTTCCACCCGGTCGCCGGGGCCGGTGTGGGCGCGCAGGGTGCGCAAGCGGGCAAATGAAAAATCGGCGGCCACCACTTCCGCGCCGGTGTCCAGCGCCCGGCGAGTGATGCGCCCAAAGCCGCACCCGGCGTCCAGCATGAGGTCGTGCGGGCTGAGTTGCAGGCGGGCCAGCACCGCTTCGGCTTCCACCTGCGATTCGTACACTTGTTGAAACTCGGCCGGCCAATCCAATTCCTGCTCGCGCGATTCCAATTCCATCCGTTTGATGCGCCCGCTCTCATCCTCCTCCAGCAGCAAAAAATCGGGGATGCCGTCGCGGATGGGGTAGGCGCTGCCGCAGCGGGGGCAGGCCAGGGCGCCCGCGCGGATGTCGGCGGCCGGGGCTTCGGGCGCGCTGAGGGTGAGAGGAAAGTGCCCGTCGCGAGGGCAAGCCCACAGAGGAAGAGAATCGGCACGCATGAGGGTGGCTCCTTTTGGTTGTGTCAGCGGCGGCGCACGAATCGTTTGAGGGCGGCGGTCCATTGGGGCGGCAGCCGGCGTTTGGCCCAGCCCCCCGCGCGCGCGGGAATTTGCCGCCGCGCCCACGCCAGTTGACCGCGCAGATGCGGGCCGGGCAGTTGCAGTTGCCAGTTGGCGCGGCTGTGCGTGGTCCAGTGAGTCTTGTAGGCCTCGTCACCCTGCAAAAAATCAAACTCCGTTGCGCCCTCGGCAATGGACTGCTCGATAGCGTAGGCCAACGTTTGAATGCCCACACTGTACTTGCCCCAGCGGTCGTCGTACCCGGCGATGTAGTATTGCACGCGCCGGCCCGTGCGGTAGCACAGATATACTGCGGCATAGGCATTTTCGATTTGCAGAAAATATAGCCGCAGGCGATCCCGCGCCAGCGCCGCCAACGCCGTTGCGCGGTGGAAATTGGTGAACTGCGCTCCGGCAAACGCGCCCGGCTGGCCGCGCTCCGCCCAGCGTTCCTGGTGCAGGTTAACCAGCGCCTCGAAGGTGGGGTCGAATTCGTCCGCCGTGCGCACCAGCCCAAACCGCGCCGAGGGAAAGTCTTGCGAGAGATAGTTCCGGCTGAGACGCAGTTGTTTGCGCGTTTTGCCGCCGCGCGATTGCACGAAAGCCTCGAAGGAAGCGGGCAGCACGGCGTAGGGGCATTGGGCCTTGGCCGCGGCCACCGCGCCGGGGCGTTGGGCCAGCGCGGCCAGCGTGGGCGAGCCTTCGGGCAGTGTGTCAAAGTCCAGCACGTCCCACCGGGCGTTGTGCCGCCAAACGTAATCGCACAACAGCGGCGTCAGTTCGGCGCGGGATTGAGGCTCGGCGATGAAATCGAGATGGTTGGGCACAACGCTGCCCGCGCCCACAAAAGCCAGCCGCCGCGCCCGTTCGATCATCAGCGGGGCCGCGCCCGCCAGCCTGCCGCTCCGCCGCGCGGCCACCACCCACACCTGCCGCCCCTCGCCATAAACGCGCCACCACTCGCGCAGCCACAGGTGCGACAAAAAAATGTTGTCGGTGTGGGCGGCCTCCAACAGCGCCTCCCACTCCACCGCCAGCGCCTCAAACTGCTGCAGAGTGGTGATGCTCTCGAACTGCCAGTCGCCTATTGTTTGAGTTGTGTCCACTTCTGATGAATGGGCGTGAGGAACAAATGAAACTGCTCCAATGTGTATCGGCGCGAGACGAGCACTCGCGGCAACTGCAGCGACAGGTCGCGCTTGAGGTAAGCGCAGCGGTTGGTCATCGTAAAGGCCGCCACAAACCCTTCTTCCCGCAAGAGCAGCGGCAACTCGGCATTCAATGCATTGGGCCGGCCGTCGGGATAAGCAAGGATGGGCAGAGCGCTGCCGATTTCACGCTCGATGAGCGATTGCGATTGGCGTATTTCGCGCCGTGCCTGTTCGAGTGGAATATGGGCCAGGATGGGATGGGTGTGACTGTGCGCGGCGATGGTGGCACCCTGCCGCGCCAGCGCCCGCAGCTCATCCCAATCGAGGGTGGCGCGTTCGCCTGACCCCGAACCGGGAGCCAGGTCCTCGCACAACGCTTCGACTTCGGCCCGCCCCTGCTCGAACGACGGATGCCGGCGCACGTAATCGGCGAGGACGTTGAAGGCGGCGGCGCGCTCGGCGGGGGCGTGCAGCGGCAAGCGGCCCACCGGCGATTCGGTTTCGGGCGCGGCGGTGGCTTCCAGCGCGAGGAACAGGCGATCCCACCAGAAGCGGCCTTCCCCCACGAAGGCTGTGGGCACAAACAGCACCGGGCGGATGCCGTGTCGCTGGGCGATGGGGAAAATGGTGTCTTTGAAATCGCGGTAGCCGTCGTCCACGGTGACCAGCACCGCATCGGCGGGCAGGGGGGCCGGGCGGGCTATGGCGTTCACCACATCTTCGGCGGTGACAGGGTGGTAGTGCCGGGCGATGAGGCGCATTTGAGCTTCGAACTGCGCCGGCGTGGCCGATACGAGATTCATGCCAACCGGCGGCTTCCGATTGGGATCGTCCACGCGGTGGTAAACGAGAACATACAGCGGGTTGTCGCCGCCGCGCCCGATGGTCTGCAAGGCGCGAATAACTCCGGAGGCTTCTGCCGCACGGCGCCCCCAATTCTTTATCCGTGGGAAGGTCATAAGCTTATCTGTCTGCTGCGGGGCGGGGGATAATCTGCCGAACGAGTTGAATGGCGGTGAGTATAACAGGGCGGTTGATAATCCACGACAAGGCGAGGTAAGCGGCTGCGCCGGTGGCGATGAGGGCGATGAGTTGGGCTGCGCCGGGGGCAGGGTGGATGAGCGCGCCCACGGCCCACATGGCGGCGGCCATGCCGCCCGCGCCGGCAACCGGGCCGGAGATGGCGGCCAGCACCCGCCACGGCGGCACGCCGAGCAGCCGCCATACCACGGCAACATCAATCAGAAAATTTATGACGGCCACAGAGACGTGAGCGCCGGCCACGCCCACGATTCCAAAGGCCGAGCCGATCCACAGCGCAATGACGGTGATGACCAGGGTGAAAACGCCGATTTTGTTCAGAATGTCGGGCCGGCCCACTGCCTTGTAAACGTCGCCGAAGTTGTAGGTGAGGGCGCGGATGGCGGCGTAGATGGAAAGCAATTGCATCACCGGGATGGTGGCGGCCCATTTGTCGGTGTAAAACAGGTGAATGAAGGTGTCGCTGACAAGGGCCAGCCCCACGCCCGCCGGGACGGCGACCAGGGCAATGAACTGCATGGTTTTCAGCAGGCTGCGCCGCAGTCCGTCGCGGTCGCCCTGCATTTTGGAATACACGGGAAAGACCACGCCCGAAACGACGGAGACGATGTTGACGATGAGCAGCTCGGGCATGCGAAAGCCCATGGTGTAGTAGCCGAGCGATTCTTTTCCCAGCCGCTTGCCCACGATGAGGTAATCCACGTTGACTTCGATGTTGCCGATGAAGTTGAGGAGGATGATGTGGCCGCCAAAGCCGAGGATGTCGCGCATGACGCGCCGGTTCCAGGCGCGGGTGACTCTCCACGGGCTGATGAGGACGAGCGCGATGTTGGAGGCCAGTGTCCCTATGACCACGCCCCACACCAGCGACCATGCGCCCGCCCCGGCCAGGGCCAATCCAATGGATACCGCGCCCTTCACCAGTGCTTGAGTCACTACCGGGACCATCCGTTGTCGAAAGCGAAGGTTTTTGACGAGCAGGGCATCGTTGACGGCGGTGAGGCCGGTGATGACGTAGGTGGAGGCCAGCAAGGGCAGCATGATGCCCACTTGCGGCTCTTTGAAGAAGGCAACGGCCAGCGGGGCGAGGAGCAGCGAGATGAGGAACAGCGCCACGCCGGATCCGGTGGAGATGACGAAAGTGGCATTGGCCGCTTCTTCGGGGTCGTCTCGGCGCTGGATGAAGGCAGCGCCCACGCCGAAGGTGTGCACGGTGCCGAGGTATTCGGTGACGAGCGAGGCCAGCCCCACCAGCCCAAAATCGGCGGGGGTGAGCAGGCGGCCCAGGATGACGGTGCTGACGAATACCAGCCCCTTGGCCCCGGCATAAGCAAGATAGGCCCAAAAGACACCCCGCCCGATCCGGGGCGCCAGTTTTGTGTCCGGCGCAGGATCAGGCGGGGTGGCGGGTGGCGAGAGGGTCATTCGCTAGCGGCGAGGTCGCTGCCGGCGCAGGGCGGATAGGGCGACGAAGACGATGACGGCCATCATGAGCAGGACGGTGAGGGCCAACACGGGCAACACCCACACGGGCCGCTCGACGGTGGGCGGCTGGCCGATTGCCACGGGCACGACGTTACCCGGCACGGCGACGGCCAGCGCGCTTTGCAGCCCGCCGATCCGCGTGTCGCTGGACACGACTTGCGTGCCGTTGATGGCGGCAAAGTTGCCCGAAAGCTGGCTGCGCAGCGCCGGGGTGGTGAGCACCGTTCCGGCCCAGTCGAGGCCGGTCTCGGTGCTGCCGGCCACCAGCAGCACGGCGCGTTTGCTGTTCCACGGCGCGGCGAGCAGTTCCACGTAGCCCACATTGACGCCCGGCAAGAGATGGTAGGCCACTTGCAGGTTCTTCTCGATGGCGAGGTCGTTGCCCGCCTCGAAGGGCGCGGGCAGCGATTCGCCCAGTTCGCTCACGATGGGCAGGGTGCTGGGCCGCCCGATGATGATCAGGTCGCGCGATTGCTTGAGGTCATCGGATACGGCATCGCCGTAGGCCAGGGCCAGGGTGTTGAAGCCGGCGCCTACGCGGTTGCCGTAATCGTAGGCGATTTTCGCCGCGGTGCGCCAGCCGGCGGGGTCGTTGGGGGCCACCACAAAGGCCAGTCCGCTGAACAACGGGCTGAGGACGAACGGCGAGGGATAGAGGGTCAAATCGAGAATCGGCTGCAAACTGGCGTCGGCGGGAGCGAACGGCACATGGATACTGGACCCGGCGTCCACACGCATCCACAGGCGGTTGAGGTTCGGGTCCACGCACACGGTGCGCGGCACGAGGTCGACATCGATAGCGATGCGGTTGAGGCCGGGGCGCACGGTGGTCGCCGGGAGGTTGATCCGGGTTTCGCCCTCAAGGGCGCTTTCGTCGCTGAAGCGGATGCTGCCGATGGGCTGGCTGTTGAGCCGGATGACCACGCCCGAGCGATCGTATTCCAGCAGGGTGGAATGGGTGAAGAGCAGGTTGAGATAGGCGTCTGCGCCGGCCTTCTGCCCCTGCGGCATGGTGAAGAAGAATTCCTCGGTGGTCAGGCCCGGGGCGTTGGAGGTGGTGTCCGCGTAGCCCAGGTCGGCCAGGGTGCGATCCACGGCGGGGGAGATGCCGAAGTCTTTGGGTTGCACTGCCGAGACGAGGGCCAGATTGGGCAGGGTGCCGGCTCGCACCTGGCCGGAGCTGACGGCCTGGGCGGCTTTGACGACGCCCGCCTCGGTGTTGCCGCCCACAACCAGCACCACGAGGGCCGGGTTCCACGGCGAGACAGCCATTTGCACGATGCCGTCGTCTGGCAGCGAGCCACCGGCGTTGAAGATGGAACCGCTGACGGCGGCAGGCAGGGGAACCTCGCTCAGCCCTGGGAAGGCGGCGGCGCCGCCGACGAAGATGAGGTGCGAGTTGGCGCGCAGGTCATCGGTGAGTTGAGCCAGCGGCACCATGGCCACGGGCAGCCGCCCGGCGGTGAGGTTGCCGAATCCGGCGGCGACGGTGATGGCTGCCTGCAATTCGCCGGCGGAGGGCTGGTCGGGGACGACCAGCGTGGCCGCATCGGGGATGAACGAGTTCTGGAAGATGGGCCGCGGCAAAACGCTGAGGTCGGTAGGCGGGGCCACAACGTTGTGCGGCAGCACGAACTGCGAGTCGGTGCGCACCACCACTTTGGTCTGCTGATTGAAGTCGCAGTTGATGCCGCTGTTAAGAATCAGCCGCAGCGAGTTGCGCTTGCTGAGCGAGGGCGAGACCAGCGCTTCGGCGGGAATGTCGAAGGTCAGGGTGCTGTCACCCGAAGTGTCGAGCAGGATGGTGGCGATTGACTTGTCGTTGAACTGCACCTCCAACGTGCCGCCGAAATTGACGCCGGGCGCTATCGTTGTGGAGTCCACGCCGAGAATGCCCCCCAGGTAGATGGTGAGGTGCAATTGCACCTGCGCCCCATCGGCCAGGCTCCAGTTGGCGGGCACGCCAAAGAAGTAGCTGGTGGCGTCGAACGGCCCTCGCAGCGTGCCTTCTTTGAAGCCCAGCAGTTCAAACGGCACCGTATTTGAGTCGGCGGCCTGAAGAGCGGGGGAATGCGCGGCGCTGAGCCGGGTGGCGTTGGTGTAGCTCACCGGCTGCGGCGGGCGCATGGGTTCGCGGGCATAGCTCGGCGGCACGGCCACCGCGCCCATCGCCGCCAAAAGGGCGATCACGATTAGTGTGTTGACAATTTTCTTCATCATAGCAGTCCTCCCTGCATTTGGTAACCTGCGCTGAATGGCGTAAACGCAAAGGTCATCGTTGGCTCGCGCGTTCGATGGCCGGCGCGAAACGGTCTACAACTTCATCCCACGTAAACAGAGTTTCCACCCGCCTGCGGCCCGCGCTGCCCCACGTTTGCCGCAGGGCCGGGTCGCGCAACAGGCGGGTCAGGGCCGCCGCGAGGGCGAGCACATCACCGGGCGGCACAATCAGCCCCGTCCGTTCGTGTTCGACAATTTCTCCCATGGCCTGCCCCGAAACGCCGATGCACGGCAGGCCAAAGGCCATGGCTTCCAGCAGCACATCGCCCCACGTTTCGAGCCGCGACGGCAACACCAACAGATCGGCGCGGCGGAACAGCCCCAAAATTACCTCGCGGTCCCAGGTGGGGGCAATCACTTCCACCCCGTCCAACGGCAGTTCGGGCGGGATAGGCCCGCGCGTGAGGCACAGCAGCCTGACTCCGGCCAGTTCGGCGCGCGTTCGGGCAAAGGCTTGCAGCAGCACATCGCC
>JACRBQ010000064.1 GCA_016213135.1 Chloroflexota bacterium
ACCTCCTCGCTCCCCGCCCCCGCGGGGGTGAGGAGCGAGCCGTTACCATTTTTCGAGAGTGGCAGAACCATGTCAGTCTCCTTCCGCCCTACAGTAAATTATAGGAGGTCGGTGTCCAACACATTATAGACACAGAGGGTACCGCACACGGCTGATTGCGGATGTGGTGACGGGCAAGGTGGATGTACGCGGGGAGGCGGGGTTGCCGGAGGGGGAAGAAGAGTCTGCCACTGAAGACCTATCGAATCTTCGCGAAGCAGACCCGGCAGGTCTGGAAGAGGCTGAAATTGAAAATGAAGTAGACTCAGCGCCGGAGGAAGTTGAGATATGAGTCCCAACCATTCGGCGGAATACTTGGCTGGCCTGGTACGCGAACTATGCAAACTCCCGCACGAGACCGAGTGGGTAGAGTTCAAGCACAACAACGCCGAGCCGCAGGAAATCGGCGAATATATCTCGGCGTTGGCCAATGCCGCCGCCCTGCATGGCAAAACCCGCGCTTATCTGGTCTGGGGCATCGAAGACGACACGCACGCCCTGCTCGGCGCCACCTTTGCCCCCGCCCGAACCAAAGTGGGCAACGAAGAACTCGAAAACTGGCTCTTGCGCCTGCTCGCGCCCAAAATTGACTTTCGCTTTTTCACGGTGGTGATGGAAGGAAAAAACATTGTCATTCTGGAGATTGACGCCACCGCGCGCCACCCGGTGCAATTCAGCGGGCAGGAGTTTATCCGCGTCGGGTCATACAAAAAGAAACTCAAAGACTTCCCCGAAAAAGAACGCGTGCTGTGGCGCATTTTTGACCGCGCGCCCTTTGAAGCCTTGACCGCCGTGGAAAACGTCGGCGATGACGAAGCCTTGCGGCTGTTGGATTACCCGGCTTACTTTGAACTACTGCAACAACCCTTGCCCGCCAACAAGCACGGCATTTTGGAGGCGCTTGCTGCCGACGCCCTTCTGCGGCGCACCGACGCCGGGCGTTGGCACGTCACCCGCCTCGGCGCGGTGTTGCTGGCCAAAAAACTGGCCGACTTCCCGGCCCTCAAACGCAAAGCCGTGCGCGTGGTGGTCTATCAGGGCAACAGCCGCGTCACCACCATCCGCGAACAAGAAGTGACAAAAGGATACGCCAGCGGCTTTGAAGGCTTAATTGGCTTCATCAATGGCTTACTGCCGTCCAACGAAGTCATCGCCAAAGCCTTGCGAAAAACCGTGACCATGTATCCGGAACTGGCGGTGCGCGAACTGGTGGCCAATGCCCTCATTCATCAAGACTTCTTCATCACCGGCGCGGGGCCGATGGTGGAAATTTTCGATGACCGGATGGAAATCAGCAACCCCGGTGCGCCGCTGGTCGAGGCCGACCGCTTTTTGGACACGCCGCCTCAATCGCGCAACGAAGCACTGGCCTCCGTCATGCGCCGCTTCGGCATCTGCGAAGAGCGCGGCAGTGGAGTAGACAAAGTAGTGTTTCAGGCCGAACTTTACCAATTGCCCGCGCCGATGTTTGAAGTCAGCGGCGAAACCACCCGCGCCATGATGTTTGCGCCGCGCCCCTTGACCAAAATGGACAAGGCCGACCGTGTCCGCGCCTGTTACCTGCACGCCTGCCTGAAATACGTCAGCCGCGATCACATGACCAACACGAGTATTCGCGAGCGGTTCGGCATTCCGCTGCAAAACAGCGCCACCGCCTCGCGGCTTATCAAAGAGGCCCTCGAGGCCAAGTTCATCCGCCCCTATGATGAAACCGCCGCCCGCAAGATGATGAAATATGTGCCGTTTTGGGCCTAAGTCTTATTTGACGGGTATTTGATGGAATCGTTGCCTATGCGAGCCCTAACCTTCAAAACCCCGGAAAAACCGCGTATTTTTATTTGATGGGTATTTGATAGACGAGCCGCCCATGCCCACCGACACCAGCGAAAAAGGACTGGAAAGCCTGATAGTTGCCGCGCTCACCGGCGACAAGGGCAGCACGCCCGAAAGCAACGCCCTCCACGAGAGCGCCCCGGCCCTCGGCGGCGAGGGCTATGTGCAAGGCGACCCGCGCGACTACCTGCGCGATTATGCTGTGGACTGGGCCAAACTCTACCTCTTCCTGCAAACCACCCAACCCAAAGCCGTAGAGCAACTCGGCCTCGGCTTCGATGGCCCCAAACGCCGGCAATTCCTGGCCCGCCTGCAAGGCGAAATCACCAAGCGTGGCGTGATTGACGTGTTGCGCACCGGAGTCAAGCATGGCCCGGTGACGCTGGAACTGTTCTATGGCACGCCCTCGCCCGGCAATGCCCTGGCCCAGACCCGGTTCGAGTCCAACCTGTTCAGCGTCACCCGCCAACTGCGCTACAGTAAAGACGAAACCCGACTGGCGCTCGACCTGTGCCTCTTCATCAACGGCCTGCCCATCATCACCTTCGAACTCAAGAACCGCCTCACCAAGCAAACGGTGGACGACGCCATCCGGCAATACCAGCGCGACCGTGAGCCGCGCGAATTGCTGTTCCAGTTCGGGCGCTGTGTGGCGCATCTGGCGGTGGATGACCAGGAAGTGCGGATGTGCACGCACCTGAAGGGCAAAGCCTCGTGGTTCCTGCCGCTCAACAAAGGCTGGAACGACGGCGCGGGCAACCCGCCCAACCCGGACGGCCTCAAGACCGATTACCTGTGGAAAGAACTGCTCACCAAACGCGGCCTGACCGATATTCTGGAAAACTACGCGCAAGTGGTGGAGAAGAAAGACGAACGCACGGGCAAGAAGACGAAAGAGCAAATCTTCCCGCGCTATCACCAACTGGACGTGGTGCGCCGCCTGCTGGCCGACGCCGCGCAAAACGGCGTGGGCTGCCGCTATCTCATTCAGCATTCGGCGGGCAGTGGCAAGAGCAATTCCATCGCCTGGCTGGCCCATCAACTCATCGGCCTGCAAACCGGCGGCGCGGCACAGAGCGCGGCGCTGTTCGACTCCATCATCGTCGTCACCGACCGCAAGGTGCTGGATAAGCAAATCCGCGACACCATCAAACGCTTCGCCCAGGTGGCGGCCACCGTCGGCCACGCCGACCACTCCGGCGACCTGCGCCGCTTTTTGGAGGCGGGCAAGAAAATCATCATCACCACCGTGCAAAAATTTCCCTTCGTGCTGGACGAAATCGGGAACGAACATCGCGGGCGCAAGTTTGCCATCATCATTGACGAGGCCCACTCCAGCCAGGGCGGGCGCACCGCCGCCAAGATGCACATGGCGCTGGCAGAACACGGTGGCGCGCCACCGGGCGAAGAGGAAGATGAAACAGTGGAAGATACCATCAACCGCCTGATGGAATCGCGCAAGATGTTGCCCAACGCCAGTTACTTTGCCTTCACCGCCACACCCAAGAACAAGACGCTTGAAATTTTCGGCGAGCCGTATCCCCCCTCTCCCTTGGGGAGAGGGGATGGGGGTGAGGGCGTCAAACACCGCCCCTTCCATCCCTACACCATGAAGCAGGCCATTCAGGAAGGCTTCATCCTGGATGTGCTCCAAAACTATACGCCCGTTGCCAGTTACTATCGGCTGATGAAGACGGTGGAGGGCGACCCGGAATTTGACACCAAGAGAGCGCAGAAGAAACTGCGCCGCTTCGTGGAAAGCCATCAATACGCCATCGGACAAAAGGCCGAGATTATCGTGGAGCACTTTCACGATGACGTGCTGGCCCGTCAGAAAGTCGGCGGGCAGGCGCGGGCGATGGTGGCCTCCGGCGGCATCGAGCGAGCCATCCGGTATTTCTTCGCCATCCGCGCCGCGCTCGCCGAACGCCGCAGTCCGTATCAAGCCCTCGTCGCCTTTTCGGGCGAGCACGAATACGGCGGGCAAAA
Source organism: Chloroflexota bacterium (assembly GCA_016213135.1). GTDB lineage: Bacteria > Chloroflexota > Anaerolineae > Anaerolineales > VGOW01 > VGOW01. The sequence continues at coordinate 3,862 of JACRBQ010000064.1, forward strand.
GGTGACCGAAGCCTCGCTCAACGGCTTCCCCGGCAGTCTGATTCCCGACAAGTTCCGCGAAGACCCCTATCGCTTCCTCGTCGTCGCCGAGAAATTCCAGACCGGCTACGACGAACCCCTGCTCCACACCATGTACGTGGACAAAATGCTCTCCGGCATCAAGGCCGTGCAGACGCTCTCACGTCTCAACCGGGCGCACCCGCAAAAGCACGACACCTTTGTGCTGGACTTTGCCAACGACGCCGACACCATTCAGCAGGCGTTCGAGCCGTATTACCGCACCACCATTCTCAGCGCCGAGACCGACCCCAACAAACTGCACGACCTCAAGGCCGACCTCGACGGCCACCAGATTTACAACACCGCCCAGATAGACTCGCTGGTGGAACGCTACCTGGGCGGCGCCGACCGTGACCGGCTCGACCCGATTCTCGATGCCTGTGTGGCCGTTTATTTGGAGCAATTGGACGAAGACGGGCAAGCGGAATTCAAAGGCAAGGCCAAGACCTTTGTGCGCGCTTATAACTTCCTGGCCGCCATTCTGCCCTACAACAATGCCGACTGGGAAAAACTCTCCATCTTCCTGAACTTTCTCGTCCCCAAACTGCCCGCGCCGAAAGAAGAAGATTTGTCCAAAGGCATTCTCGAAGCGGTGGACATGGACAGTTATCGCGTCGAGGTCAAAGCCTCCATCGAAATCGTCCTCGCCGATGAGAATGCCGAGATTGAACCCGTGCCGACCAGCGGTAGCGGGCGCAAGGCCGAGCCGGAACTGGAAGTTCTCAGCAACATCCTCAAAGCCTTTAATGAGCAATTTGGCAACGTGGACTGGAAAGATGCCGACAAGATTCGGCAGGTCATTACCGAAGAAATCCCGGCCCGGGTTGCCGCCGACAAAGCCTACCAAAATGCCAAAGCCAACTCCGACCCACAGAATGCCCGAATTGAGCATGACAAAGCGCTCCAGCGCGTGATGACCGACTTGCTCTCCGACCACACGGAACTTTTCAAGCAGTTCAGCGACAATGCCGGCTTCAAGAAATGGCTGGCCGATACCGTGTTCTGGCTCACCTATGAGGCCCGGCCGATCGTTGATGCCGGGTCGTCCATAAACATCGCCGTAGATTAGGCAAGACCGAAATTTACGCCTGACTTGCAATACCGATTATCATGCCCACTCAACCCGTCTCTTTCACCCTGGCCCTGGCCGGAGGCGGCGCAAAGTGCGCTGCCCACGCCGGGGTGCTGGCCGCCTTCGAAGAAGCTCAATTGCCCGTCAGCGCCATCGCCGGAGTGAGCGCCGGTGGGCTGGTGGCCGTGCTATACGGCCTGGGCCTTTCGCCCGCCGCCATCCGCGACTACGTGGCCGGCACCAACCTGCTGGACGTGTGGGAAATGGACCTCACCCGCCGCGCCATCTTCGGAGTCGAAAAAGTCCGCGCCCACGTCCGCGCGGCAGTGGGCGACAAGACCTTTGCCGACCTCCGCTTCCCCGTGGTCGTCATTGCCGCCGACCTGCGCACGGGCCGCGAAGTGCGCCTCAGAACGGGCCGCCTCGACGAGGCGTTGCTGGCGACCATGGCTATCCCCGGCATCTTCACCCCCATTGCCCGCGAAGGCCTCACACTGGTGGATGGGGGCATTGTGAACCCGCTGCCGGTGGATGCGGCCCGCGCGCTCGGCTCGCCCGTGGTGGCCGTGGATTTGCTGTACCACGGCGCGCCCACCGGCGAGCCGACCCAACTGTTTGAAGCGCGCGGCCCCATGCGCTACGCCACCGAACTGGCCCGCCGCCTGCAACTCACCGGCATTATGGACTCGGTGCATCAGGCCGCCTTGATCAGCGCGCACCGGCTGGTGGAATACAGCCTCAACGCGGCCCCGCCCGATGTGCTGCTGCGCCCCGAGGCGGGGCGGGTGGGGCTGTTTGCGTTCGACCTTGCGGGGTACGCCTTTCAGCAAGGGCGAGCCGCCGCCGGCCTGGCCATGCCGCAGTTGCAGGCCCTCGCCCACCCGCCCGCTCCCGAATGGCAAACGCGATTGAGCCGACTGTGGCGACAGGTGTGGCCCGCCCGAAAATGATCCGCCCCGGCCCGCCCCCAACCGGCGGGTATTTCTGCTCGGCCGCCCAGGCGCGCAAGAAAAGCAGCCCCGCGCCTCGGCGCCGCGCCCGAAAACAAAAAAGCCGGGCCGCGACCAATTGCGTCGCCGCCCGGCAGGGGGTGTGTGTTTGGGGGTGTTACCGGGCGACCGGCGCTGCCGCAGCCTCGGCTACTTTGACACCGCGCCACGGGGTGCCCAGGAAGCGGAGCAGGTAGAAGTCCGCGCCGACGTACCCCGACACTTTCCAGGCCAGGATGAGGCCGACCGCGATGATGAACAGCATCGGGTTGGTGCTGGCCGAGCCGGCCATCATGAAGTTCCAGTTCATAAAGCCGCCGAAGAGCGCGGCAATGCCGGTGAACGCGCCGACGATCAACGCGATACCGATCAGCAATTCGCCGTACGCGACGAGTTTGGCAAACCAAGTGTAGCTTTGGGTGTCGAGCAGGAATTGGATGAAGGCCCGATACCATTCGAACGAGATCGGCGGGCGGCCCTGTTCGGGGATTTTGACGGCGTTCAGCCAAAAGCCTTGAAGCGATTCGCCGGTGGCCACCCACTTGGGGTTGGCGATCTTGCCTTGGCCGGATTGTATCCACTGCCAGCCCAGCCACAAGCGCGGCAGCAGCCACAGCCAGCCGGCACGGGGATCGCCCAACAGTTTCTGCACCAGCGGCGGGTCTTGCACCAAATCACCTTTCAGAGTCATTACGTTAGCCATCTTTTCCTCCACGTTTGATAAATTTGTTTTCTGTCAGTCCGTTAGACTGCGTGTTTATATTGACCTTCAATGTCCACATTATAGGTAGCCGCCTTTGCCTGACATAGTGGCGATAGTCATTATTTAGTCATAATCTGTCAGATTTCATTTATGACATGATTGGTATGAATATAACGACAACGTCCTTTTCGAGTTGTCAGACGGGCGCGCGCGGTCTAAAATGGCTCCCATGACCTCCCCCTCTGCGCCGTTTCAAACCGACGATCAAAGCCATCAGCCCAAACGGCCGGCCGCGTGGCCGTTGTGGTTGCGGGGCCTGTGGGGGCTGGCCGCGCTGCTCGCCATCGGCTATGTCGCAGCGTATGCTGTTTGGACATTCGTGCATGTGGGGCAAAGCGAGGCAGCTATCGTCATTAGCGACGTGGGCTACTTGCCCGTCGTCTTGTTTGCTGCGCTGGCCTGCCTGCGCGTGTGGCGGGCCTCCGCCGCCGATTCGCTGACGCGCCGGGCCTGGGGGTTCTTCAGCCTGGCGATGGCCGTCAGCTTTGTGGCCGAGTCGCTGTGGCTGTATTACGACCTCGTCCACGGCGCGCCGTTTCCCTCGTGGGCCGATGTCTTCTATCTCGGCTTCTATCCGTTGGTTGTGTTGGGGCTGCTCAGTTTGCCCTATTCGCCCGTGGCCCGTGCAGAACGGGGCCGGTTGTACATCGACACCGGCATCACACTGATTGTCAGCTGGATGTTCGTCTGGTTCTTCGTGCTGGCTCCGAGCGTTGCCGACTTCAAGTTCGGCGTTGAGAGCCTGCTGGCGGCGGCCTATCCCGTGGCCGACATGGCGATTCTCTACGGGCTGGTTATGCTCGTCCTGCACCAGCCCCACGCCTCGTTGCGCGGCGGGTTCGCCTTCCTGCTCTCGGCCATGATCCTGTTCATCATCGCCGACGTTGCTTTCGGCATCCAGGGGCTTTCGGATTCCTATGTGTCCGGTTCGCCGCTCGATGGCTTCTGGTTGATCTCGTATCTTCTATTTGCTCTGGCCGCATTGCAACAGCACGCCAATCTTGTATTGCACGGCAACCGCTTTGCCATGGGGCGCGATGTGCGGCCGTTGTGGCTGTTTCCCTACGCCATGCTGGCCTTTGGCTACGCCCTCACCGTGTGGGCCTTTGCCACCTCCCAAACGCTCGACGCGGCCTCTCGCGGCCTGTTCGCAGGCGTCGCGCTGGTCACGGCGCTGGTGGTGGCGCGGCACTGGCTGGATCTGCAGGAGAACCGCCGCCTCAACGCCGAACTGCTGGTGCGGCTCAAAGAACTGGAAGAGGCCGGGTCGGCCCTCACCCGGGCCGAGCACCTGGCCGGCATTGGTACACTGGCCGCCGGGGTGGCGCACGAAATCAACAACCCCCTCAGCACCATCATCGCCTCCGCCGACATGCTCAAGCGGCGGCTCAGCCTGGGCCGGCTCGACGCCCAGGCCTCGCTGAACAGCCTCATCCGCATTGAGCGCTCGGCGTGGTATTGCGCCCGAATCGCCAAGTCGCTGCTGGCCTATGCGCGCGGCGTGGAGCTATCACTCACGCGCCCCGACGTGAAAGACCTCTTCGACGACGCGCTGGCCCTGGTGCTGCTCTCGCCGGGGTCGGGCATCGAGGTGCGCACCGTCATCGTGCCGGATGCGCCCGCGGTGATCTGCGATCGCGATCAAATTGTGCAAGTGTTGGTGAACTTAATTGATAACGCCCGTGACGCCATCACCCCGCCGGGAACCATCACCCTGTGGGCGGGCCGCAGCCACGATGGCGGCCTGATCATGAAAGTGGGGGACACAGGCACGGGAATGCCGCCCGAGGTGGCCGCCCAGGCCTTTGACCCGTTTTACACCACCAAGCCCGTGGGCAAGGGCACCGGGCTGGGCCTGTCACTCTGCCGGGGCATTATGCGCGCCCACGATGGGCAAATGGAAATCGACTCCACCGTAGGGCGTGGCACGCAAATCATCCTCACCCTGCCGCCCGAGCCGCGCCGCCGTGCCGCGCCGGTCTCGGCGTAACCGGCCGGGGCGCCTGCCCTACAACGTTACCGACTCGTGCAGCTTCGGGTAATACACGTCGGTCAAGCCGCCCTCGCGCAGTTTGGCGGCCAGCGTATTGGCCGGGTCCGGTTCGCCGTGCACCAAAAATACCTTCTTCAACCGCCCCTTCAGCGCCAGCGCCCACTCGCTTAACCCCGCCTGATCGGCGTGGGCCGAATAGCCGTTGATGACTTCCACCGAGGCCTTCACCGCGTGCTCCTCGCCGAAGATGCGCACAGTGGGTTCGTTTTCCACCAGCCGCCGGCCCAGCGTGTTGGGCGCTTGCCACGACACAATGAGCACCGTGGTGCGCGGGTTGCCGATGTTGTTCCGCAAATGGTGCAGCACGCGCCCCGTTTCGGCCATGCCCGAGGCGCTGATGATGACCATCGGCCCCTTCTTATCGTTGATGGCCTTGGACTCGTCCACGCTGCCCACGTACGTCAGTTCGGGGAAGTTGAAGATATCCGCATTGCCGCTGGTTCTGGCAAACGACAGAGCGCCGGTGTCGAACAACTCCCGGTGCGCCCTAAACACCGTGCTAATGTGCACCGCTAGCGGGCTGTCGAGATATACCGGCAAGTGCGGGATGTCGCCGTTGTCCATCAGCAGGTGCAAGCTGTAGATCAATTCCTGCGCGCGCCCCACCGCAAATGATGGAATGATCACCTTGCCGCCGCGCTCCACTGCGCTGAGCATCACCTGCCGCAAACGGGTGTGCGCCTCGTCCGGCGATTTGTGCAGCCGGTCGCCGTAGGTGCTCTCCATGATCAAATAATCCACGTCGGCAATGAAGGTCGGGTCGCGTAAAATGGGCATGCCCTTGCGCCCGAGGTCGCCCGAAAAGGCCAGCCGTACTTTCTGGCCGCGCTCTTCAATATCCAGCACGGTAATGGCCGAGCCGAGAATGTGCCCGGCTTCGTAAAACTGCGCCGTCACGCCCGGAATCACTTCGAATGGTCTGTTGTATGGCTCGCTGCTGAATAGCTTGAGCGCCGCTTCCGCGTCGCGGGTATTGTAAAGCGGCTCAATGGGTGGTCCGTTGTGTTTCGCCTTGCGCTTATTCACGAACTCGGCGTCGCTTTCCTGAATGCGGGCCGAATCCAGGATCATATAATTGGACAGCTCCCGCGAGGCGGGCGTGGTGACGATCGGGCCGCTGAAGCCGTTTTTGACCAGGTTGGGGATGTTGCCCGCGTGATCGGTGTGCGCGTGTGAAAGCACCAGCGTGTCCACCGAGCGCGCTTCGTAGAGGAAGTGCTGATTGCGGTAGTACGTCTCCTGCCGCGCCCCCTGAAACAGCCCGCAGTCCAGCAGGAATTTGTGGCCGTTCACCTGCACAAGATGCTGGCTGCCGGTGACCGTTTGAGCAGCACCGTGAAAAGTGATTTCCATGTTTGCGCTCTCCGCAGGACACGGGACGCAAAGCGCGAAACGGCGCGGCCCGGAGCCGCGCGCCTTTCGCCCGCTACACCCCGAGCTTCCCCTTCTTCGACAACACCTCGAGGATCTCCTGGCCGTACTTGGCGCGCCGCACCGGTCCCAACTCGGTCACGCGCTCCAGTTCCGCCAGCGACTGCGGCCCGGCGCCGGCCAGCACCCACAGCACTTCGCGCGGCATGATCACGTCTGATTCGACGCCGCGCTCCTGCGCTTTTTGTTTGCGCCACCGCCGCAGGCGATCGTACCGATCCAACAGCGCATCGTCGTGCCGTTCGGCCCGCGGCGGGCGCTGCACCGGCGCTTGGCGCCCGCGGGCCACCGCCTGCACAATCTGCGCCCCGTGCCGCCGGATCTGGCCGTCGGTCATGCCGGGGATGGCTTTGAGGTCGTTGGCTGTGTGCACCGTGGCTTGCGCCAGCGCCATCAGCGTGGCCTCGCTCATCACTTTGAACGGCGGGCGATCCAGCCGGCGGGCCACGCTCTCCCGATAGACATACAACTCGCGCAGAATGGCTGCCTGCCGGGGAGTCAGGTCGCGCGCGCCCGAAACTCGCCAGAAACTCGCGGCGTCAAATTCCGCCGCGGCCGCGCCGTCCATTTGCGTGAGGCGCTCGAATTCCTCGGCCGCCTCGGCCCAGCAGCCTTTGGCCTGCAACTGCGCTGCCAGCCTGGCGCGCAGCGGGATGAGGAAGTGCGTGTCCATCCGCGCATAATCCACCTGATCGGGCAGCAGCGGGCGCTGCGCCCAATCGGCGCGCTGATGCCGTTTGTTCATCTTCACATTGAAATTGGTTTCGAGCAGCGCCGCCAGCCCCATTTGCGGCAAGCCCAACGTGCGCGCCGCCACCATGGTGTCGAACAGCGGCTTCACCTTCCAGCCAAAGTCGCGCCGCAGGCAAATGAGATCGTATTCCGAAGCGTGGAAGATTTTTTCAATGGCCGGGTCGGCCATGGGCGGCGCCAGCGCCGAAAGGTCGGGCAGCGCCAGCGGGTCGAGCAAATAGTCGGCGGTTGCGGTGGAGAATTGGATGAGGCACACCCGTTCGCGATAGGCGTGCAGCGAATTGGACTCGGTATCGACGGCAATAACCGATTGCGCCGCCAGAACGGCGGCCAGGTGAGCCAGCCCCCTGGGGGTATCGACCCACACTGGCGGCAGGAGCGCGGCGCTGGACATGGGCGCATTATACTCTTAACGGCCTCGATTGCCCCAAAGCAACCGCCCTTTCATCTTGCGGCCCCCACCGGCGTGCGATAAAATGTCGCCCATCATCCTTCCGGAGATCAACACGTGACAATCCCTCAACCCGTCATCGGAGTCGGCGCCCTGCTCATCGGCCTTCTCCTCACGTTCATCCTTCCGCCCGGTCGTCGCGGACGTTATGCTTTGCTCGGGTCCATCGCCGTGTTCGTGCTATGGGTAGTGGCCGCGTTTTACCTGTGGCCGTTAGATCCGCGCAATGGATGGAACTGGGTTCTGCCGGGCGTCATTGCCGGGGCCGTTGCCGTTGTCATCCGTGACATTCGCCGGTGGGCGCGTTATTTCCAGAACCTCAGCTATCGCGTGAGGCACCCTTATTACTGGTACAGCCGCTTCCGCGCGAGCCGCCGCCGTCGCCGTTAGCCCCCGCCCGTGCCCATCGGCAGGCATCAGGCGGGGGCGGAAGCCCTGTCGCATGCGCGCCCGTGTTGGGAGGCGGCGATCAGTCAGCCCGCCGTTGCGAGTCTGAAGGGCAAGTCGTGTCGCGTAACGCTCGGCTACGATGCGCCTTTGTCCTTGAGCGGGCTGAGCTTCCAGCGCCCATAAGCCACAAAACCCGCCAGTCCCATCAGGATGATGTTCGTGAACATATTCGCGAACTCATTTCGAGTGACGTGCCAGACCACTGCGCCAGCCATGACGAGTACAAGACCAAGCGCGGCGAGAGGCGTCAGGCGGGTCTGGATGCGGGTGAGGCCGGGCAGGATGAGGCCCAGCCCGGCCAGGATTTCGGCCGTGCCACTGAAATAATGGAGGCCGGTCGGCAGTTCATACATCCAGGCCATCAGGGCGGGCAGTCCGGGCGGGACGATGAAATGGACGATGCCGACGAAGAAGAACTGGATGCCGAGCAGGACTTGAAGAACCCACAAGAGTCTGTTCATAGTAACAATCTCCTTTCAACCATTAGTGCATCAGTAGCCAAGGGTAGTATTGCGGACATCTTTGCAGCCACCCAACTCTGAATTAAGCAGCTACGGCAAAACGTTTGGCTTCAGTAGGGTGGCAACGATTCATACTCCCTGATCAGCAGAGCGTAAGAATAGTGCCATGGACCGCCTGACGGAACCAAGCTCAATCAGGGCTCAACGGCGGCCCAAGCAGGCTCATGTCATATTTCGCAAAAAGTGCTCCGATGACCTTTGAGTCTGGCGGACCACTCCGCGAAATCGGCCCGAACTCTTCATAAAACTTGTGTCCGCCCCCCGGGGTGTAGACCACAATGATCTCGCCCGGCTCGTTTGTTAAGTTGAGGAAGGCATGGGGGATTTTCGAGGGAAGATAGGCGAAGCCGCCTTCCTGGCAGTAGAAAATCTCGTCGCCAATCTTGATTTTGTACTGGCCTTTCAGAACATGAATCGATTCCTCCTGCTTGTAGTGAACATGCAGCGGGGGCCCGCCTTTCGGCGCAACCTCGACGACAAAATAATCGAAGGCTCCGCCCGTATCCTCGCCCGTGACCTTGAAAATGAGATCCCGACCGGGGCCGGATTGGAGTCTCAATCCCTCGCTTGGGGCTAAAACCTTGTATTGATTCATTGTCATTTTTCATCTCCCTGCTTGCATTTGCGGCGAATTTATACTATACTGCTAATTATAAGCATCCTAACTATATTTGTCAATAGGCTAATAATAACGTGGCTAATCATATATCAGTCCAAATTCCAACAGACTTTGAGGAACGCTACCCCAACTCAAGCGCCAGAGCCACCGAATGTGCGATGAACCTGGTCTACACGGCTGACTTGCTTGTCAAACATATCTCGAGCTTGCTCCAACCCTTTGGCCTAAGTCCTGCCTCCGGGCTGGTCCTAAGTAACCTGGCGGACTCTGAGTCGCCCTTGCCGCCCAACAAAATAGCTGACCGGCTGATCATAAGCCGAGCCACCGTAACGGGCCTGATCGACTCTCTTGAACGGCGGGGCTACGTGCAAAGACATCCCCACCTATCTGACCGGCGGATGCTTTTGGTGGAACTGACTGACTCAGGGAGGCAAGTCGCCAATGCGTTTCGCCCGATTGTGCATCAACATCAAAAGGTGTGGCTGGAGGCCTTGAGCGAGAAGGAACAGAAATCGCTGATTGACTCTCTTCAGCGGTTGCAGGCGACCCTTCTGGATTCCGATATCTAAACCCCGGCAAATATGTCAACGGTGGGCGCGGCCCATCGGCGTTTTGTGCGGTGATCATGCAAAAACTGCCACTTGACGCGCGCTCCTTTTCCCGTAAAATCCAACCCGGTCGACGAATGCGCACACCCTTACTTCACCGCCTCACGCCCCACTTGCCGGAGCTTTGCCCCGGCGGCGGGCGTTTTGTTTTCCGGGCAATTCCATTATTGAAGAATCAGAGAGCCGAAAGGCTCTCTTTTTTTGCCTGTTGCCCGCACTCTTACCACAAAGATTCTTCGTTTGCTTCGCGCCTTTGTGACCTCGCGGTGAAACCATGACCCTCCTCAAGCTGCCTCCCCTCCTCGACCCGCACGTGCACCTGCGCGAACCGGGCGCGACGCACAAAGAAGACTGGGACACCGGCACTGCCGCCGCGCTGGCCGGCGGATACACGCAGGTGCTAGCCATGCCCAACACCCAGCCCCCCATCACCGACGCTCCGGCGCTGGCTCTCAGCCAAACGGCGGCCCGCGCCAAAGCCCGCTGCGACTACGGAATTTACCTCGGCGCGGGAGCCGACAACATGGAAACCGCCGCCGCCCTCGCCCCGCACACGTGCGGCCTCAAAATGTACCTCGACCAGACCTTCGGCTCGCTGCGCATGGACGACCTCGCCTCGCTCATGGCGCACATGGCCCGCTGGCCCGCACACAAGCCGCTGGCCGTGCACGCCGAGGGCCGCACCGTGGCCGCCGCCATCCTCGTGGCTCACCTCGCCGGGCGGGCGGTGCATATTTGCCACGTGAGCCGCAAAGATGAGATCGAGTTGATCCACGCCGCCAAAGAGCGCGGGCTGCAAGTGACGTGCGAAGTCACGCCTCATCATCTGTTCCTCACCGCCGACACCCCCTCCACTCTGGCCCGGCCAATACGGGAGGGTTTTCGCGAAGTGCGCCCCCGCCTGGCCACCGAAGGTGACCGCCTTGCCCTGTGGGCGCATCTCTCGGCCATCGACTGCTTCGCCACCGATCACGCCCCGCACACTATCCCTGAAAAAACCGGCCCCAACCCGCCGCCCGGTTTCCCCGGACTGGAAACGGCAGTGGCGCTGCTGTTGGGGGCCGTGCACAGCGGCCGCCTCACCGTGGAAGACATCACCCTGCGCATGCACACCAACATCCGGCGCATCTTCGGCCTGCCCGATCAGCCCGACACCTTCATCGAGATTGACCCCGACCTTGAATGGACGGTGCGGGCACAGGAAATGTTTTCGCGCTGCGGCTGGAGCCCGTGGGAAGGCCAGACCCTGCGCGGGCGCGTGGTGCGCACAGTGCTGCGCGGCAAAGTTGCCTACGAATATGGTAAGGTATCAGCGCAACCCGGAACAGGAAAGGACATCGCTCAATACCCAATACCCAATACCAAAGACTGAGTATTGGGTATTGGGTATTGGGTATTGGGTATTCGGTATTCGGTATTCGGTATTGTATATTGCTCATCCGACACGCCAACTCATATGGAGACCCCCATGACCACTTTTGTTCCCGCCAATGCCCGCCGCACCGTTAGCCCGCATTTGCCGTTCGGCGAAATGCGCGGCGGCAAATTCTACAAACAGGACATCCTGTCGATCAAGCAATTCGACCACGACGATATTGAATTTGTGTTCGGCGTGGCCGAAGAAATGCGCGCCATGGTGGAGCGCGTGGGCACGTTCGACCTACTCAAAGGCAAGCTCATCGCCAACCTGTTTTACGAGCCTTCCACCCGCACCTCGTCGTCGTTTGCCGCCGCCATTCAACGGCTGGGCGGCAGCGTCATCCAGATCAACGACGTGAAATATTCCTCGGTGTCCAAAGGTGAGTCGCTGCCGGACACGGTGCGCACCCTCGAGGCCTACGTGGACGCCATTGTGCTGCGCCATCCCGAAACCGGCTCGGCGGCCATTGCCGCGGCGGCGGCGCACAAGCCCGTCATCAACGCCGGCGACGGCATCGGCGAGCACCCCACGCAGGCGCTGCTCGATCTGTTCACTATCCTCGAAGAGTTGGGCCGCCTCGACGGCCTCACGGTCACCATGTTGGGCGATTTGAAATATGGCCGCACCGTGCACTCGCTGTCGCGGCTGCTGGCGCTGTTCAACGCCAAACTGCGCTACGTCTCGCCCGACATCCTGCGCATGCCCGAAGAAGTGGTAGGCGAGCTGAAGACGCAGGGCGTATCGCAAACCGAGCACCGCGAGCTTGGGGGCTTGCTGGCCGAGACGGACGTGTTGTATGTGACCCGTGTGCAGAAGGAGCGCTTCGCCGATCTGGCCGAATACGAATCGGTGAAGGGCGCGTACGTCATCACCCCGGATACAATGACGGCCGCCAAAGATCACATGGTGCTCATGCACCCGCTGCCGCGCGTGGGCGAAATCTCCACCGAGGTGGATGCCGACCCCCGCGCCGCATATTTCCGGCAGGTGCAATACGGCATGTACGTCCGCATGGCGCTGCTGGCGCTGGTGCTGGGCAAAGCCTGACACGGTGACCGGATGACACAGTGAACCGGTGACGGCTTGTCACCCTTTCACCGTGTCACCTTGTCAGCCATCCATGACTGAACCTTTCTTCGACTCCCTCACCGCCCGCGCCCACCGGATCGATTCGCTGCTGTGCATCGGCCTCGACCCGCGCGCCAACTCGGCCGCTGCCGCGCGCGAGGCGTGCTTGCGGATCATCGAGGCCACGGCCCAATTTGCCGCCGCCTTCAAACCCAATGCCGCTTTCTTTGAAGCCCTCGGCCCCGAAGGTTGGTCCGCACTGCGCGAGGTGATTGCCCGCGTGCCGCCCGGCATCCCGGTGATCCTCGACGCCAAACGCGGCGACATTGCCGACACCGCACAGGCTTATGCCCGCTCGGCGTTCGACGAATTGGGCGCGCAGGCCATCACCGCCAGCCCGTACCTCGGCGGCGAATCGCTCACGCCTTTCCTCAACCGGCCCGAATGCGGTGTGTTTGTGTTGTGTAAAACCTCGAACCCCGGCGCGGACGAATTGCAATCGTTACCCGTCGTAGGGGCAATTCATGAGCCCGTCGTAAGGGCAATTCATGAATTGCCCCTACAGTTGTACGAATACGTTGCCCAGCGCGCCCAAACGTGGAGCCGCCACGATAATGTGGGCCTCGTGGTCGGCGCAACGGATCCCGCCGCGCTGGAGCGGGTGCGCGCGATGGCGCCCGGTTTGTGGTTTCTGGTTCCCGGCGTGGGAGCGCAAGGGGGCGACCTGGCGGCCGCGCTTCGCGCCGGGCTGCGGGCCGACGGGCTGGGGATGCTGATCAACGTGTCGCGCGCGGTGGCCGCGGCCCCCGATGCGGCGGAGGCGGCCCGGCAGTGGCGGGATGAGATTAGGGCAGGAGTCAGGAGTCAGGAGTCAGAGGTCGGAAGTCGGGGGTCAGAAGTCTCCTCTCCAGCAACCCACCGCGGTTCAGGCATCCAATCTTCAACCTCCGACCTCCAAGTCTTGGCCGCCGATCTGGTCGCCTCCGGCTGTGTGCGCTTCGGGGCCTTCACTCTCAAGTCCGGCCAGACCTCGCCTATCTATCTCGACCTGCGGCGGCTGGTGACCTACCCGGCCATTTTGCGCCGGGTGGCGCAGGCGTACGCGGAAATTCTGCGCGGGCTGGAATTCGACCGCATTGCCGGTATCCCGTACGCGGCGCTGCCTATTGCCACTGCCATTTCGCTGGAGATGGATCGCCCGCTGATTTATCCCCGGCGCGAGGTGAAAGACTACGGAACCAAAGCCGGCATTGAGGGCGTGTTCGCCGCCGGAGAAACGGCCGTGCTCATTGACGACCTGGCCACTACCGGCGAAACAAAAATCGAGGCCATTGAACGGCTGGAGGCCGCCGGACTGACCGTGCGCGATATTGTAGTGCTGATCGATCGCGAGCAAGGGGCGGGCGAATATCTGGCCGCGCGCGGCTACCGTTACCACGCGGTGGCGGGCCTGCGCGCGCTGCTGGCCGAGTGGCGGCGCAGCGGGGCCATTGATGAGAGGCAGCACGCAGAGGTCGAGGTGTTCCTAAGCCGGTGAATAGAACCAGCCAAAAGAATCTTCAGTACAATTCGCGCATGGACTTCGTCGTTTTCCTCAAAGGTCTGCTCCTCGGTTTTTCCATCGCCGCCCCGGTGGGGCCCATCGGCGTACTGTGCATCCGGCGCACGCTGGCCGAGGGGCGGGCGCGCGGGCTGGTCTCCGGGCTGGGCGCGGCCACCGCCGATGCCTTCTACGGCTCCATCGCCGCGTTTGGCCTCACGGCAGTTTCCAGCGCCCTTGTCGATCAGCAATTCTGGCTGCGGCTCGTGGGCGGTGCGTTCCTGCTTTACCTCGGCTACACCACCTTCATTGCCAAACCGGCGGCGCAGGCCGCGCAAGCGGGCGGTAGCGGATTGGCAGGCGCGTACACTTCCACGTTGCTTCTCACCCTCACCAACCCCCTCACCATCCTGTCGTTTGCGGCGGTGTTCGCCGGGCTGGGCGCGGTGAGCGGCGGCTATGGCACGGCGGCCCTCACCGTGGCCGGCGTGTTCTGCGGCTCGGCGCTGTGGTGGCTCGGCCTCAGCACCGGCGTCAGCCTGCTGCGCGGCAAGTTCAATCCGGCAATGATGCAATGGGTCAACCGCTTCTCGGGCCTCGTCATCATGACTTTTGGCGTGTTGGCGCTGGCGAGTCTCTTGAGACAATGACTCCCCGCTTTGCCGATTACCGCGAACACATCCAAACTCTTCTGCGCGCCGCCCTCGCCGCCGCAGACCCGGCGGAGGCGGTGCGCCGCCACTGGCCCGCCGATGAATTGGCCGGGGCCGGGCGTGTGTTTGTGGTCGGCGCGGGCAAAGCCTGTGCGGGCATGGCTGTCGCCGCAGCCGAACTCCTCGGCCCGCGCCTCGCCGCCGGGGCGCTTGCCCTCCCACGCGACTCGCAGGCTGCATCGCCCGACCCGCGCCTCGCGTTCATCGCCGCAGGCCACCCGCAGCCCGATGCCGGCAGCTTGCACGCGGGCCAGACCATTGCGGACCTCCTCGCCGCCGTCACCGAGCGAGACGTGGTGCTGGCCCTCTTCTCCGGCGGCGGCTCGGCATTGCTCGAACTACCCGTGCCCGGCCACACGCTCGAAACCATCCAGCAACTCAACCGCGATCTGTTGCGCTCCGGCGCGCCCATCACGGAAGTGAACTGCATTCGCAAACACCTCTCGCGCCTCAAGGGCGGCGGGCTGGCGCGGCTGGCCTCGCCCGCGCGTGTGATCGCGCTCATCCTCTCCGATGTCGTCGGCGATCCGCTCGACGCCGTTGCCTCCGGCCCCGCCGTGCCCGACCCGACCACTGTCGCCGACGCTCAGGCCATTGCGCGGCGCTACGGCCTCACGTCGCCCGTGCCTTTTGCCGAAACACCCAAACCCGGCGACGCGGTTTTCAATCGCGTCACGCATCACCTCATCGGCTCGAACACGTTGGCCCGCCGCGCCGCGGCCGAGGCTGCGCCGGCGTTGGGGTTCGCGGTTCAGTTGCCGGATCGATCGGTGGAGGGCGAGGCGCGCGATTGGGGGCAGGCGCTGGCCCGCGAGGTATTGGAATCGATCCGCGCCTCGGGGGGTGCGGGGTTGCCGTGGGCGGCCATTTACGGGGGCGAGCCTACGGTGACCGTGCGCGGCGACGGTGTGGGGGGCCGCAATCAGGAATTGGCGTTGGCGGCGGCCATTGCGCTGGATTGGGCTTTGGAGAAGGTGGCACTGGGCAGCGTGGGGACGGATGGGCGGGATGGCGACACGCCCGTTGCGGGGGCGGTGGCGTCCCCCGGCACGGTGGCACGGGCGAGGGCGCTGGGGCTGGATGCCCCGGCGGCGCTGGCGAACAATGATTCCTATTCTTTCTTTGCTGCGCTGGGAGATTGCATCATC
The DNA here is from genome assembly GCA_016213135.1 of Chloroflexota bacterium. Taxonomy (GTDB): domain Bacteria; phylum Chloroflexota; class Anaerolineae; order Anaerolineales; family VGOW01; genus VGOW01. The sequence goes on from JACRBQ010000064.1 coordinate 19,521, forward strand.
ACCGGCCCCACCGGAACCAACGTCAATGATCTGGTGATGGTGCTGGCCTATGCGAGTTAAACAAAAAGGGGCAGGCGCGCGGCCTGCCCCGTGAGTGCGATTGTGGGATGCTAGCTGTTCTGCAGGCGCAGGCGGCGGGCCAATACCAGCACGGCTACGAGCACCAGCGCGGCAATGAACAGGCCGGGCGCGCCGACTTCATCCATGAAGCCGGTGGCGGGCAATGCGGTAGCGGTGGGCGTGACGCCCGCGCCGCCGCCGACGCCGCTCAAGGGGGTGCTGCCGGGAGCCGCGGTGACCGCGCCGGGGGTGCGGGTGGCCGTGCCCACCACGCGCGTGGGCGTGGGCGAAGTGGCGACGGGAGCCAACACTGTGCCGCCTACGGTGGCTCGCGTGGGCGTGCGGCTGGGCGTGAAGGAGGGGCCGGGGGTGTTGGTAATCGTCGGCACTTCGGTGGGGCCGCCCGCCGGGATAACCGGGGTTTCGGTGACCGAAGGCGTGTCGGTGAATGTGGGCAGCGCTATGCGGGTGGGCACCACCTCGGTGGGCGGGTTGGCAGTGTTGGCGGCGTCTATCGCTACTTGCGTGTTGGTGGCGTTGATCGCCGCCACCTGGGCTTCGCGCGCGGCTTTCTGCTGCGGCGCGACAAGGAACGCATATAGACCGATGCAGATTAGGCCGACGATGAACAACCCGCCGAGGCCGATTGCCACCAGCATGAAGGTGCGATTCTGCGATTCTTCAGGGGCGGCTTCTTCCTCTTCGGGATCGACTCCCGGTTCAGCGTTGTCAAAATCAGTCATGGTAAAAATCTCCTTGGGCGCTTATTTTACACTTCATTTCAAATCGCGCCACACAAGCGCGCTGCTTATGGGCCGGGTGCGAGTTTACCACCGGCTGCGCCGGGCGCAAGCGATGGCCGGTGCCGGGTTTGATGCAATAGCCATGCCAACAGCCCCCAACCGGGCGGCCAAAAAATGGGCAAGCTTACAGCTCGCCCCGTTGCGTTTAACCCGGTGTGCCCTAATCCAAAATTTCCAGATTCGCCAGCGGCGCCGTGATCGTGGTGTGATCGCCCTGCTCCACTTGCGCCACTAGCGCCAGCACCCCGCTGGGCAGATACTGCGCCCGCGGCGGCATGTACTTAACCTTGCCGACTGCACCCAGAAAGGGCGCGCGCAGCACTCGCACCCGCTGGCCGTTTTTGAGCGGCTGGCCGCTGGCCGGCACCGGCATCGCCGACGAGGCCGAGGGCAGCGGGATGATCACTTCCGGGCGGCGGCCGTTCCAACGGTCGGTCGGGCGAGCGTCCACAAAAGCTTCGCGCCCATTGTTGCCCGCCAGCAGCCCCCAGGCCAACTCCGACATGGGCCGCCGGCCGAAGCCCTCGGTGATCAGCACCGGGAACGAGAGCATACGCATCATCGATAGCAGGGCCGCAGGCATGCTGCCCAGAATCAGCCCGCGCACTTTATTCAACTCGGCCTTGCGCAGCAGCGCCACGTCGGCCTGATGGCCCACCACAATGGCGCCGCGCGCGCTCGAATCGAGAGCCTCTACCGGAATGGGCGCGTGCGCATCGGTCTCCACAACCTTGATCAGCCCGAAATCCTGCCGCCCCGATCCCCACACCCCCTGCACCACCGCGCCGGTGGCTTCAATGGTCACGCCATGTTCAGGGATCACGTCCACGACCACCCCCGATAACCCGGCTCGCAATTCAAACACGGAGCCGGCGGCCTCATACAGCAGCCGCCCATTGCCCACTTCGATCACCGTGCCCTTGGCCGGGGAGCGCACCGAAAGGCGGCTCAGCCCCAGCAGCGTGCGGCGCACCGCCAGTGTATCGCCTTGTTCCAGCGCCATGCCGGGCTTGGCCCGGACGTATTTGTCGGCCTGCGCCGGCGACACCTGCAGCCGCCGCGCCAGATCAAAAATGTAGTGGCGGCCCCCCGCTTCTGTTTTGGCCACCACGTCGTCCGCGTCCACCCGCGCCCCCTCATGTGTAATCACGTATCCGGCGTGAGGCAACGACCGTTCACAGCGAATGTTGACCAGCGGCAGAATGTGAGTGGAGGTAGGAAGGTACATGGGAAGGCGGAGGAATGAACGATGAACGATGAAGGATGAACACTAACGACTGATCACTAACCACTAACCACTGACCACTACCCCGTACTCGCCCACGTCGTTCAGCCATCGGGTCACGGCGGCGAGGCGCTTGGGCGGGGCTTTGGGCAACGCCAGCGGGCGGCCTCGCGCATCCACAATCAGCCCGGCCAGGCTGGCCGGAATGGTCACCGTCTGCGACACGCCGGAGCCAAACCCGGCATCGAACCCGTTGAACGGCTGGATGGAAACCTTCGCCTCGCGATCGGGCGGGATGCGGAGCATCTGCAGCGACCCGTAGGCCACCTTGATTTCCACCGTGTCGCCGCCGCCGATCGGCGCCATCTTCACCCGGGCCACCGTTTGCCCGGGGCGGGCATCACCCACCAGCGACACCGTGGTAGCCAATGTAGCCACCGCGGTTTTGATCACTTGCACGGCGGCAATCGGGTTCACCGCCGCTGCCGCCCCCAGCGCCGAGGCCAGCCCGTGCTGATCCAGCAAAATGGTGGTCCAGCCGGTGGGCTGCAACCCATCCAGCAGCATCAGCGCAGCCTGACCCGGTTTGGGCGCGCGGGAGAGCACGGCCCCCGTGGCGACCAGAGTCTGAAACGCCGGAAGCAACCCGGGCCGGATGGTTTTGGCGCGGGGCGGCCAGTTCTGCCGGGCCGCATTCACCGCCCCCTGCAAACACTGGCGAGCCAGCGCGTGCTCGATCATCAACTCGCGCCTTTCGTGCGGAATGGCCGCCGGGTTGAAGCTTTTGTTGTAGCAATAGTCGCGCACTTCATCTTCGGAGAAACCCTCGGGCAGCCAGCGCATCATGCGCTCGATGGGCACACCGTGCACCACATTGGCGGCGCTGTGCCCCACGCCGATGTCGGATCGAACCGTGAGGCGCAGGTCGTCCCCTGCCGCCGCGGCCACCACCGTGGCGGCGGAACCGAGGTCGATCCCCAGCGCTCCTTTAGCGGAGTCGGTTTGGCTGAAGAAGCGGATGAGGCTGCCGAAAGCATTAGCCGACGGGATGAGGCTGCCGCCGTGCCACTGAGTCAGCTCGCCATAGCCGGAGATTTGCGCCAGCCGCAATTGCTCGTACAGCCGGGCCAACTGCCGCGCCGCCGGGCCGGTGTCTTCGGCGTCGAGGTCGGGGCGGACATTGTTGGCATTCACCACATCGCACACGCCGTTGAAAAGGGCGCTCACTTTGTCGCGGATGGCGGTGTTGCCCACGAAGAGCACCACCGGGCGCTCGCCCTCCGGCAGCAGCGCCGCCGCCAGGGCCACAGTCTCGGCCAGGCGCAGCACCGCGCTGCTGGAGCCGCGCTCGGTGCCGCCCGCCAGTATCACCACTTCGGGCTTGGTGTTCAGCAGCGAATCCAATTGCTGGTCTTCGCGGCGGCGGTCGCCCAGCCCAATCACCTCCACCACTTTGACGTAGCTGGTCGTGGCCACGCGTTCGGCGCTGGCCAACGACACGTTGGGCATGAGGCCCGCCAGCGCCACGCGCAACGGCTGCCCGGCGCTGGCCGTGGCGGCGAATGCGCCCACACCCGTGCCGTCGTTTTTGGCGGGCATGATGAGCTGCTCATGATCGTCCATGAAGTTGCGGCCCGTGGCCGCAGAGAGATTCTCGATGGCATGGCGCAGGCCCTCGCTGAGACTCGCGAAGGGCGCTTCCACGGTGCTGCGCGACTCGCCCAAACCCACAAATCTAAACTCGCCGCCCACAATGTCCAGCATTACAGCGCGGGTGGTCACACTGCCGACATCAGCGGCAAGGATGGAATCGGTGGGGGCGGTGGTCATGGCTGCAGGCGAAAGGGGATCGTGAGTGCGCGTTGAGGGCCGGGTTCAGAAGCCGAGGGCGGCCAGGATTTGCGGCGCGGCGATGGTGAGATATTGAAAGAGAAAGGCCGCGCGTTCGACGAACAGGGCCAGCGACGCCGCCAGCGCGCCGGCATACAGCGCCGCCAGCGCCACGGTGATGAAGAACTGGCCCGCGGCGGCCACAGGCTCAAGCCATGGCGGGCGTTGGCCGCTGCCGGCCGCTGCCGGTTGGCCGCTGTAAAAAAAATACATGAGCACCAGCACAGTGGCCAGCAGCATGAGGGCGGTGTTGCCTAACGCCTCCAGGGCTTGCAAGCCGCCCGCGTTGGCAATCGAACCGCCCCACGAGGCGCGCACCTGCGGAAACAGCGTGCCGCTGACGGCCCCGCCCACAGCGGCAGCCGCACCCACGCCCACCATGAACCCCATGGCGGCATTGCCATACGGCGCCGTGGTCGGGCTGACTTTGAGCAGGATAAGCACGCCCAACACCACAGGCACGAGGTCAAACACAAACGGCACAGGGTCGCCGCCGAGCAGGCCGGGCACGGTGGCGGCGAGGCGGCCCAGGCGGGGCAGCAGGACCGATTGAATTGCAACCGTGGCAGCGTAGCCTGCCGAAACCCCGACAAACACGTGCAACACCAGCCGGTAGAGCGGGTTATCGCCCAGCAGGTAGCTGAACACCAACACAGTGAGCAAAAAAGCAATGGAACTGCCGGCCAGTTCGGGTGTCATTTTTTCTTTGGTTTGGCGGCGGGCTTCGAGGCGGCCTCGGGTTTTTGCGGCCCGCGCCTCACCAGGCCCACCACCGGCGGAGCCTTGGGCGGCAGCGGAGTATCGCGGCGGGCCGGACGGCGCTCGGACAATATCAGCGCCGTGCTTACCACCGCGCCAATGGCGATGATGAGGCCCGAGGCCAACAATCCGAGGGCGTAGCTCGGCCAACGAAGCGCCAACGCGGGATCGCGCCCGGCCAGCAGCGCCGCGCGGCCTGTGGCGTTGTCGTAGGCAGCGGCCTCGGCCCACCCGCTCACCAGGCCCGATAGCTGCGGCGGGTTGCTCTGGTAGTAAGGATAGAGCAACGGCTCAGCGGCGGCGCTGGCAATAGCGGCCAGCGGCACCCCGGTGGACGGCTGCACTTGCTCAAGCCAGGCTTGCGCCGATTCGGCGGAGGCGGCGGCCACGACGACAAGGCTGAAGTCGCGCACCGAGTTGACGCCGTTGAGCCACGGGCGCGCCCACGGCGATCCCGTTTGGCGGTAGTCGAACAAAATGGATTGTTGAGGGGCGGCGGCAAATTGCTGCAGGCCAATGATGCCGCCGGGCAAATAGCCCAGGTTGATGAAGGCCTCGCCGTAGCGATCGGCTGCGCCGGTTTCGGCGGCGGCCTCATCCAACGCCTCTTGGGCCACGCCCACGCCCGCCGGGCGGGTGCTAATGGCTGCCACGCGCACTCCGGCGCGCATGAGTTGCGTGAGCGTCGCTTGCACGCCGGGGTTCAACTCGCCTGCCGAGGCCGGGTCGTATTCAAAGGCAACCAGCACCGGCTTGTCCACCGGCAAGTTGCCCAGCGTGGTGACGAAGCCTTGCAACGCGGGCGAAAGCGCGGAAGGCGGCGGCAGTAAAGTGGGCGAGGCCAACGCCGGAAAGAAATACGGAGCCAGCGCCACCGCAAACAACGCCAACGCCACCAACAGCCGATCGACCGGATAGGTGAACCGGAATCTGCGCCCGGCGCGGGCCGCAGCCGCCTCGGTGGTGGTTTCTTCACTGAGGATGGTGCGGAACACTTCGGCCTGTTTGCTCTGCTGATCGGTAACGACGAACCGCACCACCGATGCGCCGGGTTTGCCGACGAGGCTGATGACCGACTCGGCGGTCAACACGCCGCGCATGCCGGTCAGCGGGCCGGCGGATTCTTCGCGGTCATGGTCAAATTGTGCCGCGCCTAAACCAGGGGTGCGCAGCGCAGCAAGCCATTGCGACGGCTCGGTGCTCCCGTACTGGGGCAGCGCGTTGGGCTGTGTGGGCGAGGGGGCAGACGCGGCAGATGGCGGGGTTGCCATCCGGTCGGCTTGCGCTTTCGCGCCCATAGCGGCGCCGGAAGTCTGCAGCCAATCCGGCAGGTCGTCCGCGAAGAAGGCCGAGGGGGCGCTCTGTTCCGGAGCGGTGGACACGAACGGAGCCGCCGGCAAAGGCGCGGGCGCGGCCGCCGGGGTGTCGAGTCCGGTGGGGCGCAGGGCCGCCAGCCACGCCGGACGTTCGGTGCTCGCGCCACCGGCCGGTTGCGATGCGCCGGCGGAGCCGAGGTAGTCCATATCCGAACCGCTGGACTCAAATGTGAGGCTGCCGGTTTGCGGAGGTGGCGGGGGCGGCGGTGCGCCGGTAGGTTTGAGCGAATTGAGCCAATCGCCCAGCGGGGCGTCGCTTTGCTCAATGGGCGCGGACTCGACGGGAGCCGCGGGCGCGGCAGGCTCGGGCCGGCTCGAGGTGTTCAACCAGTCGGGCAGGGCGGCGGCCTCTGGCGGCGGGGTCGGGGCGGATGGCCATCCGCCCGTACTCGGCTCGGGCGCAGCGGACGCGGCGGGCGCGCCGAACGATTGCAGCCAATCGGGCAGGGCATCGGCCTGGGGTTCGGGGGCGGCCTCTTGCGGCTGTTCGAGCCAGTCGGGAATTTGCGCGGCGGGGGCGGGCTCCTCGGCTTCGGGTTGCCGGAATGATTTGAGCCAATCGGGCAGTTCCTCAGCCTGAGATTCGAGGGCGGCCTCTTGCGGCGGGGTGGGGGCGGAGGGCGGAGCAGAGTCCCCCAGCCGGGCGCGCAGGAAGTCGGTGTCAAGCGGGGCAGGCTGGGCGAAGGGGGCAGTGGGTGGGCGGGAGGAGTCTGCCTGAGGCCTGTTCTCATCCTGAGCGCGCAGGCGCGTCAGCCAGTCATCCGCCGGAGATTCGGCCGGGGCCGACGCCGAGGGAGACGGGCCGGCGGCAGGCGAACTCCGGTCGCTCGGAGGTCTAATCGCCTCGGCGCCGGGCAGGATGAAGGGCTTGAGGCGCGCGCCACAAAATTGACACACGTTGTGTGTGTCGGGATTTTCTTTGCTGCACATGGGGCAACGCACTATCGCGGCCACGTTATTCTCCGTAGGGCCGATCGGCGCCGATGATGACTCGCAGGCCGGTGGTGATAGTGCCCAAGGCGATGCCGAGCAGCAGGCCGCGCACCGCGCCTGCGGCGGGCGCTTGCATAATCCAACTGCGGAGGCCGGGCAAGGCATTAAGCAGCGGCAGGTTGATGGTGACGAAGCCGAGAAGCAGGATGAGCGAGACGACGATAAAGGCGACGGCCGACCAGTTCCGGCGGGCGCGGAGCAGCCGCGCCCCGGCGACGACCATGATGACGACGAGCAGGGCCGCGAGCGAGGCTTCGACCGGAATTTGGATGAAGACGAATGCGAAGTGGAAGGCGGTGTGGCTGAAGGCGGCGATGTCGGCGAATTCCTGCAGACCGGTGGGGATGAGGCTGAGAAGCCCAAAGCCGAGCATGAGCACGAAGGCCACGAGCAGCGCAAGGCTGTAGACCCACGGGCCGCGGAAGGTGCTGAGGTGGCGCAGGTGAACCAGGGCCAGGTTGGCGATGCCGACCAGCAGGGCCACGGCGGCGAGGGCGCCGGCCCACGTGAGGAGCAGGAGGCGCAGACCGGCCAGCGGGCCAATGGGGATGAAGTATGCGACGAGGGTCAGCGCGCCCATGGAGATGGCGACGGCCATCGGCAAGCGCAGTTTCATAGCAAGCTCACCAGTTTGAGCAGCGCGCCAATAACGATGGCGGCGATGACGACCACGCGCAACACATCTTGCGTCTGCAGGCTGGCTTTGTGGACGGGGTTGCCGCCCAGCAGATACGCGCCGCTGGCGAATACGTCTTCGCCGATGAGGGGCTGGTCGGCGGTGACGTAGCTCATGGCCTGGGCTTGCGGCGTGTCGGTGCCGATGATCTGGTGCGCCTGCCGGCCCCATCCGGCATCGGCCATGAGCGCCAGTTCGTTGCCCAGGCTGCCGATGAGGATGTTGGTGGACACGGCCTCATCTTTTTGGGCGGTCATCACGGCGGCGGCGTACGAGAGCGGGGTCGGCCCGGCGAGGCGGCCCGCCAGATGATCGTAGCGTTCGAGGGCGTTCTGGCGGCGGTATACCCGGCGCAATGTGTCCTGCGCGAGGATCATGGAGGCGCCGTCGCCGGTGGTGACGATGGGGGGCCTGTCGGAGATGGTGGCGGCGGCGGCGATCACCTCAAGCACGGTGAGGCCGGCCAGCGCAGCGGCGGTGTTCTGGCTGCCGACGACACCGGAGCCGAGCGAGACGTGGATGCGTTTGCCGGCTTCAACCGACTCGCCGGTTTTCTGCGGCAGGTCGCGGAAGGCATCCACCGGGCGCAGGGCCGGCGGCGCGCCGGTTCGCCGCGCCCATGTCCAAAAGCCGACAATGAGGGCGCCGGCCACGAAACCCACGGCCAAGCCCAACAGGTCTGCAATGCTCATCGGGGGGTCTCCGTGCTGGAGGGCGAAGCCGAGTTTTCGAGCCGGTCGGCCAACGCGGCGAGGGAGCCGGGCGCGGCGGGGTCGGCAAAGCTGCTGAGAAGAGGCTGGGCCACGCGCAAGCCCTGCGCCGCCAGAAAAGCCAGCGGCGAGCCGGGGCGCAGCAATTCGTCCGCCAGTTCACTCAGGCCCAGGGCGTTCCATCTTTCTCGCCAGTGCTGCCACGCCAGCTTTTGCTTCACAGGCGCGAGTATAGCACAAGGAGCGAAGAAGGCAACAGATTTTGTAGTGGGAGGCGGTCGGGTGATGTGACTGGTTGGCGGCGTTTTTGGCCTGATTGCGCTAGTTGGGTTGTTGTATATAATCTTCTTTGGAGGCGCGAGGCTATATGAAACTAGAGAGTCGTCAAACAACCCATGCTGGCGTCAATTTTATTATTACGCCACCGCCATCTCAGGATAAGGCCAGTTTCTTGAAATTTCAAGAAGTCCTGGACGAGCTTGGAATCGCCGTTTCCCATATTGAGTATAATGAGCAAGGTTTTGTTGCCTTGCGGCAACCTAAGATGCCATTACAAATAACTGTTGGTGTTGTAGGGCCCCACGCCGGGCAATTGCTTATTATTGCCCCAACTCCTGGCCGCCCGCTCGATTCCGTTGAGGCCGAGGCAGAAGATATAGTTAAGGCCTTTGGTCTTGTTTGGCCCAATGAACACAGGCAACTGCTAGCATCAGATGTCACCATCCGAGACCTGTATGAAACAAGCAGTGAGCACGCCTTTAAGGAGCTCTGGGAAAGGAAGCTTGGACAGAGTCCTCATGGCCTTTCTAAGCTCGGGCCAAGTTTGGCTGGTGGTGGATTAAGATTTGTTTTACCGCCATTCTCTGAGGACCGACACGTTACCGAAGTAAAGATAGAATCCTATTTGAGCGACAGCAGCAAGTTGTTTATCGAAGTCCAGTTCAAATGGGAGACGCCAACCTCGCCGGGAATTGATTTGAATCCGACTCGGAGATTAGAACTGGTTAATGATTATATCAGCAAGCAAGTAGTTGAGTTTATCATGGAGGTCAAAGAATGATACATACGCCAACTCGATTTGTTGATTTTTTCCCAATGCCTTACCAAACCTCCGCTTCTGCAGGTGCATATATGCCCCGAAATTACTACATGACTTCTGCGCCTGCGAGTATAAACAGCGCCGACCTGGTGAAGTTCAGGGCAATTTCGAACAGATTCAGCAATGTCGGTGCAGAAGAACTTGACGCCGATATAGAAGCGGCCTTTCGGGAAGTAATCGCTACGCGCCAGAAATAGAATGGGAGAAAGCTTTGCGGGTAGTTATTGACACCAATATTTGGGTGTCCGCAACCCTGAAGCCACACGGCCATCCCGCTAAGCTGAAAGAGGCTTGGTTGGATGGCCGATTTGAGTCAGTGATTAGCCTGGAACTGCTTGAAGAAATAATCACTGTATTGATGCGACCGCGCATTAAAGATAAATACGAATTGGCCTCAGATGAAATAGAGGTAACTCGAAAGGTCATTGAACAAAAGTCAATACTCGAAATCCCTGCACAAGTTGAGTTCAAATTGAGAGACCCGCACGACAATTATCTTCTAGGTTTAGCAGTAGCAGGACAAGCCGGTTGCATTGTAACCAGAGATGGCGATTTATTGGGCGACGACGCTTTGCCGAATTTTCTGGACAAAAACAAAATTCGCGTAATGTCCGTGCAACGGTTTTTGGATTTCTTGGATGAACAAGCAAACTGAAAATCTGTTTTTATGAGGGTCGTACAGATGGCATCGCGCGACCTCCGGCATGGGTGATGGGGCGCATGTCTGTCGGCGCAGAGCGGATCAGCAGCTACACCGTTCCGCCTCGGGCCACCGAGGGGAGCGCATTGCGCGGCTGTGCTATGATCCGGTCATGGCCGACACACTCTCCCCTGCCCCAACATCGCCGCGCCGTTTCCATTTTGACTGGCTGATCCCGGCGCTCTTTCGCCCCCGCTCCACCTTTGCGGCCATTGGCGCATACAGCGGCAGCGCATGGCTCACCCCGCTGCTGGTGCTCGCGCTCACGGGCCTGCTGCGCGTAGCCGCCGCCGCGCCTATCCAACTGTCGGTCAGCCTCAGCGAGCAAGAGTCCCTGCCGCTCGACTTTCAATACTACAGCCCCGAACAACAGGCCCAACTTCAACAGGCCACGCAGGCCACGTCCGGCCCGATATTTGTGTATGTGTTCCCGGCGATTACCGCGGTGGGCGGCGTGTGGGCCGGGTGGCTGGTGGTGGTGGGATTGCTGCACCTCATCCTCACCATGCTGGGCGGGCGGGGATCGACTCGCGCCACGATGAACGTGGCAGCGTGGGCGGCGCTGCCGTTCGCCGTGCGCGATCTGGTGCGGGTGGGCGCCATGGTTGCCACGCATCAGCTTGTGAGCTACCCCGGGCTTTCGGGCTTCGCCCCGGAGGGGGGCGGCTTCGCCCTTTATGTCGGCGAACTGCTCAAACAAGTGGACGTGTACTGGCTGTGGCAAGCGGCCCTGCTGGCTCTCGGCTCGCGCATCACCGACAACCTGGCCTCAAGCAAAACGTGGGGCGGCGTAGCCGTCACCCTGCTCATCGTCAGCGCACTGCTCGCCGTGCCGGGGTTCATCGTCGCGCAGTTCAGCGCCCTCACGGCTGCTCAACCGTTGTTCTAAACCTTCGCGCCGCCGGGCCGCATGACCGAGCCATTCATCACCATCCGCGAGTTGCGAAAGTCGTTCGCCATGGGCCGCGAAACCGTGCACGCGCTGGCCGGGGTGGACGTTGAGATCGAGCGCAACAGCTTCTCGATGATCATGGGGCCGTCCGGTTCCGGCAAAAGCACCCTGCTCTATTTGCTGGGCGGGCTGGATCGCCCCACCGGCGGGCGCATCCGCGTGGCCGGGCAAGAGTTGGAAGAGCTGGACGAAAACGCGCTGGCCGTGTACCGCCGCCGCACCGTGGGATTCATCTTTCAATCGTTCAACCTCATCGCCAGCATGACCGCCCTCGAAAACGTGGCCTTCCCCATGCGGTTCATGGGCGTGCCGCGCCGCCGGCGGCAGCAGCGCGCGCTGAGCTTGCTGGCGCAGGTCGGGTTGGCCGACCGCGCCGGCCACAAACCCACCGAGCTATCCGGCGGGCAGCAGCAACGCGTGGCCGTGGCGCGCGCGCTGGTGAACGATCCGCATTTGATATTGGCCGACGAGCCTACCGGCAATTTGGATTCAGCCAGCGGCCACGGCATCATGCAACTGCTCTCGGAACTGCACCACGGCGGGCGCACGGTGGTGGTGGTCACCCACGAACCGCGCATGGCGCGCTTTGCAACCCGCGCCGTGCATCTGCTCGACGGCCGGATTGTGACCGAGGCCGAATACAACGCCGCCATGCTGGCTTTGGACGCAGCGCCGGAGCACTAAGGGCCTATCCTAATAACCCGGCGGCTCTGAAAGCGACGAGCGCGCAGGCGAAATGCAGAAAAGCGATGTAATTCTCAGCGGACTTGTCCCAGCGGATCAAAATGCGTCGAAAGCGATTCATCCAACTATGAGTCCGTTCTACTACCCACCGCCGGGCTTTGAAGCCAGCTTCGCGCTTGAGGGCCAAAGCTTCTTCACCCCGCGCTCGAATATGAGCGGTGAAACCAAACTCTTGCAACGTCTGGCGCACTTCGTCGTAGTCATACCCTTTATCCAGGCACAGGCCCTGCGGGTGTTCCGGCGTTGGCTCTGGACGCTGCACCGGGTTGCTCTCAACGGTCTCTCGGACCAGCTTC
>JACRBQ010000070.1 GCA_016213135.1 Chloroflexota bacterium
AGCGAATGACAGGCGTTCGTGTTATCCGCGCCCCACGCGGCGCACAGCTGACCTGCAAAGGGTGGCAGCAGGAAGCCGCCTACCGCATGATCCAAAACAACCTCTACCCCGATGTGGCCGAACGCCCCGACGATCTGGTGGTGTACGGCGGGCGCGGGCAGGCGGCCCGCAGTTGGGAAGCTTTCGACGCGATTCTGGCGACGCTGAAGGAATTGGAGAATGACGAGACGCTGCTGGTGCAGTCGGGCAAGCCGGTGGCCGTTTTCAAGTCGCACCCCGATGCGCCCCGGGTGCTGATCGCCAATTCCAACCTCGTGCCTCACTGGGCCACGCAACAGCACTTCGACGACCTCGCCGCCAAAGGGCTGATCATGTACGGGCAGATGACGGCGGGCAGTTGGATTTATATCGGCACGCAAGGCATATTGCAAGGCACTTACGAAACGCTCGGCTCGCTGGCCAGGCAAAAAGGCTGGGACGGGCTGAAGGGCAGATTTGTGCTTACGGCGGGGCTGGGCGGCATGGGCGGGGCGCAGCCGCTGGCGATCACCATGAACGGCGGCGTGGGCCTCGTCGTCGAAATCGATCCGGCGCGGGCCAAGCGGCGGCTGGATACCGGCTACGTGGACGTGGTGGTGGACACGCTGGAAGAGGCGATGACGCTGGTGGAGGAATCGAAAGAGAAAGGCGAGGCAAAATCCATCGGCCTCATTGCCAACGCCGCCGACGTGTTCCCCGAACTGGCCTTGCGCGGCGTGACGCCCGACGTAGTGACCGACCAGACTCCGGCCCACGACTACTTGTTTTACGTGCCCAATGGCGTGACGCTGGAGCAGGCGAACAGGCTGCGGGCCGAGGGCCCGGCAGAATATACGCGCCGGAGCGCGGCCTCGATGGCGCGGCACGTCGAGGCGATGCTCGAATTTCAGAAGCGTGGCGCGGAGGTGTTCGACTACGGCAACAACTTGCGCCAGCGGGCGTTGGATGCCGGCGTGAAAAATGCGTTTGACTATCCGGGCTTTGTCCCGGCATACGTGCGCCCGTTGTTCTGCGAGGGCAAGGGGCCGTTCCGCTGGGTGGCGCTCTCCGGCGACCCGGAAGACATCTATCGCACCGACGAGGCTGTGATGGAGCTATTCCCCGACGACGCGCACTTGCATCGCTGGTTGAAGATGGCGAGGGAACGCATTCACTTTCAGGGGCTGCCGGCGCGCATTTGCTGGCTGGGCTACGGCGAACGGGCCAAAGCGGGATTGAAGTTCAACGAGATGGTAGCGCAGGGGATTGTGAAAGCGCCCATCGTCATCGGGCGCGACCATCTGGATTCCGGTTCGGTCGCCAGCCCCAACCGCGAAACGGAAGGGATGCTCGACGGCACCGATGCCGTGTCCGACTGGCCCATCCTCAACGCCCTCATCAACGCCGTCGGCGGGGCCACATGGGTGAGCTTCCATCACGGCGGCGGCGTGGGCATTGGCTATAGCCAGCACGCCGGGCAGGTGATCGTGGCCGACGGCACGCCTGAAGCCGCGCGGCGGTTGGAGCGGGTGCTGACGACCGACCCCGGCATGGGTGTGGTGCGCCACGCGGACGCCGGATACCCGGAGGCGATTGCGGCGGCGAAGCGCCACGGAATCAAGATGCCGATGTTGAAGTGAATGGGACGCAGATGAATTCGGATATATGATTGACCGCGACTGTCTGCTTTCAATAGAACTTCACCGTCTCAATGGATAGGCTTGCAAGGGTTATTACACATGCCACAATTACTTCATGAGCATTTGGAATTGTTCCATAGCGCAATTGAATCTGAAAAGCTAATTCTTGGTCGCCAACTTAGACAAGGCCAGCACAAACGCGAGTTTAAGAGGTATCAATTGCATTTGCAGACGATTTCCCAACGTTACAACCCTCAAAAAAAGATTGGATACCGAGATGTAGTTGAACGCTTCCGGCACGAGGCCGCTTCACTATCATCTCTCATTGCCATAATCAATCGATGGCTTGCTAATCACGGCTTACCGCCTCTGGCATCGCTTACGATTAACGGCATGGAGGAGTTTTACCCCGTCTCTCAAATTTCCAGTGTAGCCAATGATATTTGCTGCCAAATTGCGGCAGGGACTCGTGATCCCGAAGGATTATCTCGATTACTGACAAGCGCGTCTAACAGTCTTTTCGAGAGGAGTTCGAAATACTTCTTTTCCGAATACTATACACCTCCCTCTGTTGCAGAACAGATTGTCCGCTATGCTCTCGCTTCTCGAAAACTTAGCGAAACGGATTTGCCAATTGTTGTTGACCCCGCTTGTGGCAATGGCTCTCTATTGTCATTGGTTGCTACTAAGTTTCTTTACAGAAGTCGACACACCGGTCAATCACCAAAGCAGATTCTCCAAAGCCTTCTGTCTTCTATACATGGTTTTGACATACAGCCTTATTCGGTCATTCTTACACGACTCAATTTGCTCCTGCAAGTGGTCGAGCTGTTTCCTGAGGCGTTGTCCGTCGCGACCAAGCTGGAAACACTTTTCGACAAGATAGTACTAAACGATCCTCTGCCTATGGGGCAAGACTTTTGGAAATCAGGCCAGCTTTTCGATGTGGTGATAGCAAATCCACCATATGGGAAGGTAGTCAATACTCACGTACCCTTTATAGGTGACTATCAAGATGTGGTTTATGGGCATGCCAACCTTTATCAACTTTTTTTATGGTGGGCTATCAAAGCCACAAACCCTGGCGGCAACATTTCTTTTCTAATTCCCCAATCATTCAGATCGGGCTCATATTTCCAAAAACTCCGCGCTCAAATAAGTGAAACTTGTGAGGTCAGAGCAATTACACACATTGGACATAGGACAAGCGTGTTCGAGGAAGTCGATCAGTCGTTAGTATGCTTATCTTTGCAGAAACGAGGAGGAGTCAACGGCTCTGGAAGGACTACAAAGATTGAGATTTTTCAGAATGGTTCAACAGCGCACCAACCCATGTTGACAAACTCCTTTAGGGTCAAAACCGACGAGCTAACCAGAAAATGGGGCAACACCACAATTTGGGTTTTATCGGAAAACAAATCTGACTACGAAATCCTCGACAAAGTCTTACGTATTTGCAACACTTCTTTTAAAGACAATCGCTTTATACGCGTTCGAAACGGGGGCTTTGTCTGGAATCAGCAAAAACCACTTCTTCTCGAACGCTATATTAGTAAATCGAAACCACTTATCTCAGCAACATCAATCAGCCCATTTCATTGTAAGTTTCCTGTTTCACCTGCCTCCCAGAATTATAAACGTCAGTACGTAATGGCCAATAACAACCGCAATTTGCCAATTTACTACGAAGAACTCTTGATTATCCAGAGAACTACAGCCCAGAAATCAGGGAGACGTGTAATTGGAACGATGATCACTGACGATGTTGTTGCATTAGAACGCGGCTTTTTTGTTGAGAACCATGTAAATGTTATTCAAGACATATCTAAAAACCCGTCAGCCAAGAAGAGCGAAATGCTTTGGGGCCTGACTGGTTGGGCAAACTCTCGTTTACTCAATTTTACATTTGACATGCTCAATGGCTCAGCTCATATCTCGGGTTATGAGTTGAATATGTTACCTTTGCCTAGTGAACTTGTTGCTGAACTTGCTGGCCTCGCCAAGAAAGCGGCCCGGCCAAACAGTATTTACCGTAACCAATCCTATGATGATGTGGAAAACACTGTGCTAGATTTCTTTCATCTGACGAAGCCTCAGCGAAATCGACTGAAGGAAAAAATTAAATGACGCAACATGAACTCGACCTGCCACCAAGAATTGGCTTCAAAGTCAGCGCACGTACTGTGCAAATGCTCGGGCGCGAAAATGTGTCCAGTCCCATCGTTGCGCTAACAGAAATCATTAAAAACTCCTATGACGCTGATGCCAATTCGGTCTGGATAGAGTTCCAGAGCGCATCATCTTATTCAGGAGTGATCCGAATTTATGATGACGGCGAAGGAATGACCTTTGAAGACCTGAGAGATAAATGGCTAGTTATAGCTACTGACAACAAACTCGCAAAAAGAGTCACGAGGCGCAAAAAACGGGCAAAAGTAGGCGAAAAGGGTATAGGGAGGTTGGCCCTCGATCGCCTTGCAGAGAGTGTAACAGTTATAACTAGACATAAGGATCATAGGACCTTGCAACTCGAAATTGATTGGACACGATACGACAACCCCCAAGATGGTCTTGAGGAAATCAAGCACCCAATTTCGGTTCCTGCAAGCGAACAGGAACGAGCCCCCGGAACAGAACTTATTCTGAAAGGACTTCGAGATCGCTGGACGCAAAAAATGTACAGGGACCTCCATTCGGATTTATCACTTCTCGTCGCCCCTTTCGAATCTAATGAGATCAGCTTTAGGATTATTTTTGAGTGTGATGAAGCCCCTGAACTCAGTGGTGAGATAACCAACCCCCTGCTAGAAAAGGCTGAGTACAAGTTGGACTCGAAACTAGACGAAAAGGGAGAGATAAAACACTTGTTGACATATCAACCAACAGGTGAAATCAGTCATTCTAAGAAAAAATGGCACGAAGAAATGGATGTTTCACCGGACACCAAACCGGCGTGTGGTCCGATTCACTTCAAACTTTACTTTTATGTCAGGGATAAAGAAAAATTACGTGAACTCAACGTTAAGCGCGCAGATCTCGATAAATTCCTCAGCGACTTTCAAGGCATTCGTATCTATCGTGACGGCTTTCGAGTCAAACCCTACGGGGATCCTTCTTCAGATGAGGATTGGTTGGGACTGAATGCTAAGCGTGTTAGCCATCCGGCGGGGATCGGATCATTTAAGGGGAGCTGGAGTTTAGCTGAGAATCAAGTGGTCGGAAGTGTTCAGATTGCGCGCGCCGACAACCCCGAGCTTGAAGACCAAACTAATCGTGAGGGGCTCATACAGAACCAAGCATATCTCGACTTTCGGAATTTTCTACTGAGCGGCATAAATTTCATTGAGCTTGAACGACAGGCTAGGTATCGTAGAGATAAACGCACGCAACAGGAAGACCCTCTAGCGGCCACAGATCAAGCTACTAACATCCTAGCTAATGGCATTGGCAAGATTCGCGGCATTGCCGAAAAAATACAGGAAAAGGATCAACCTACTGCGGCCCGTCTCCTTTCAATAGCAGAGGAAGTCGAAAAGGCAACAAGCCAAATTGGCATTGCCAGCGACTTGATCGCTGAAGAACAAACAGAAAAGCAACTACTGGTAGGATTAGCCACTCTCGGAATCGCGATTGCCGCGTTTGGACACGAAACCGTCAGTGACGTGAACATGGTCGTAGATAAAGCCGATCTTCTCAAGGATGTAGTACAAGCACTACCGTCTCGTCATCGAAAAGAGGCCGTTGCAGATTTGCAAGCATTAATTCGAGCCGCTGAGCGGGTTAAGAACTGGGGACAGTTCGCTCTAGCCAGAATCAAAAGGTCGAAAAGAGTCCCTAAGGAAATTGACATCAATTCGGTTGTAGAAGAAATAATTCGCGCCTTCAAATATACCTTGGATACATTGAGTATTAGGCAAGGAACTCATCTTCCAAAATCTATACCTAAATTCTATGGGTTTGAAATGGATATCGAATCCATTCTCATTAATTTCATCACAAATTCTGTTGAAGCCATGCGGTTCACTCCACTATCTAAACGCGAAATTCAAATTAGCACCAACTATTTGGATGCTGACAACACTATACGACTCAGATTCCTTGATAGCGGGAAAGGCATTCCAGAATCAGACGAGCAAAAAATATTCAGTCCTTTGTATAGCACGAAGCTGAATGAGAAGAACGAACCGATCGGTACAGGAATGGGTCTTACAATTGTCAGGGATGCTGTACAGGAATATGGGGGCGAAATAAATGTAAAAGGCAAAGGCAAGTTGGGCGGAGCCGAGTTTGAAGTGCTCTTGCCTGTTTCACCTAACAAACCAAAGCGGAGGTAATCCTGCTATGTCGAACACCAAGGTCATTTGGCTTATCGAGGATAACGAAAATGAAGCAGATAACTATCGACGATTTCTGCAACGAGCTATAAAAGCCGGTTCCAGCGATCTAAGTGTGAATATCATTAACGTAAAAGACAAGCCATCTCTAGCTGACTATCGCGACATCGTAACTAATCAAGATACTGGGGCAGTTTTGATTGATTATGACTTGAAACGGGGCGGGGTTGAGTACGACGGGGCTGATTTGGCCCGATATTTACGGATGATCAAACCAGAGTTGTCGATGTACATCCTCACAGCTTGGCGTCAAGACGTTGAGGGCTTGGGAGAAGTGGAAGACGTGATTCCGAAAGAGGAAATGAGAAAATCAGCATCGGGTTACCTTCAGGCAATACTCCGTTCAATGAAAAGGTACGAAACTGCGTTAACTGAGAAACAGAAGCGACTGAATGCTTTAGTCGACGTGAAGCTTGCGGGAACGATAGGAAAAAAAGAAGAAGCCGAGCTTCTAAAATTGCGCCAAGAAATCGAAAGACCATTTGCTGATGTAATTATTGCGGCTGAAATTAAATCCCCAAGGACTGAAAACGAAGAGCTTAAGGCACTAGAGAGGATTTCCGAACAATTGGAGCGGATCACAACACGATCACGGAAATTACCGGCGAAAAAAACGCCGACTCGCTCTAAAAAGCGAAAATCGTAAGAGGGCGATTAGAAGTGCTTATCGCTCGAGTGAGCGCGCCGAAGTATCGAAACTACAGGAAATATCGTCCCTATGTTCGGCGGAGCTTTAAGTGCAGGTGCGTATACTGCCTTATTCATGAAACCGAGCTTGGCGGCCCTAGATTCTTTACGATCGATCACCTCATACCGCGAAGTGTCGCGCCTTTCCTGAAAAATACTTACGAAAATCTTTTATACGCTTGCGATGAATGTAATTCCTTTAAAAAAGACGATTGGAATGCTGGTGACCCATTAGTGGTTGGTCGTGGCTACTTAGATCCTTGTAAATATGATTATGATACTCACTTCCACCTAATCAAAAATACTGGCAAAATCAAAGGCCTCTCAAAGATCGCCATTTACATGATTGAGCGGTTGTGGTTGAACCGGCCATTGGTGGTTAACGTGAGGGTCAGAAGACATTGGGATGGCCGGAAAGTCGATAAGATCGAGAAACTGATTTTGAAAGCTAACGATGCTCTCAATGTTGTAGCAGGTTCTGAAAAACAAAACATTAAGGAGATTATTAGAGATCTGGAATTGCAGAAAAATACAATAACTGCCAGACTGTTAGATATCGCTTCCTGTAGACCTGAAACTGAATGGAAACTAAGAACTCAGACGCGATTAGTTGCTCGTTCTCGCAGGTATTGATTCTGAACAAGTTTTGAATAGAAAAATATTGATACAAAGTGGTGAGGCAGAAAACAGATGTCTACAGGCGCGGGAACTTCCCCGCGGCATCCGTCACCACCGGCCCATGCCCCACGCACACCACCTTCGCGCCGAGGGCGGCCTGCTTTCGCACCGACGCATCGGCCTGCGCTTGATCCCACGTGTTGCCGCCGCTCGATCCGTCCAGCCTGTCGCGCGCGCTCTTCATCGAGTCGCCCGCAAATAAGACCCCCGCCGACGGTGAATACAGCGAAATGTGATCCGGCGTGTGGCCGGGTGTGGACAGCACACGCAGGCCGCCCAGCACGGGCAGCGTTTGCCCGTCGGTGATCACCTCGTCCACGTTGGCAGGCTCCGCTTTGAACAACGGCGCCAGCAAACCGAACAGCACTTTTTGCAGCCCGATAGCTTTGAGTTGCCGCGACGACTCGCCTTTGGCCATGGCTTCGGCCTCGGCGCGGCTGGCAAACACCCGCGCCCCGCTGGCCCGCCGCAGCGGCCCCACACTGCCCACGTGGTCGCCGTCGGCGTGAGTGATGATGATGCGTTTAAGATCGCTTGGCGACTTGCCAATACCGGCGATATATTTCAGAATCTTTTTCTCGCTGCCGGGCAGGCCGGTGTCGATCAGCGTTAGCCCGTCGGGGTCAACGATGAGGTAGGGGTTGGCGATGATGCCGGGGATGAGGTGGACGTTGGGGGCGATTTGCATGGCGGCTCCTTCGAACGGTGATTGTACTGCCAAATTGGGCTATACTCCGTGTGCTTCAACCTATGAAAGGCTTGAAACGATCTATGCCTATCTATAACGACACTCTGAGCAAATACATCACCGATCTCTTCGCCAAACAGGACGACGCCCAACGGCGCGCGCTGGAAGACTCGCCCCGGCGCGGCCTGCCTGCCATCAGCATCACGCCCGAGGAGGGCCGCTTTTTGCAAATGCTGGCGCGCATGTGCGGCGCGGTCAAGGCGGTGGAGATCGGCACGCTGGGCGGACACAGCGGCATTTGGATTGCGCGGGGATTGGCGCCGGGTGGCAAGCTGGTCACATTAGAACGAGCACGCGCCCACGCCGAGGTGGCCCATGAGCATTTCGCCGCCGCCGGGGTGGCCGACCGGGTGGACATCCGTTTGGGCGACGCACACGCCACCCTGCAGAATCTCGCGTCCGAGGGGCCGTTTGATTTTGTCTTCATCGACGCCGAGAAGTCCGGCTATCCGTTTTATTTCGATTGGGCGCTGGCCCATGTGCGGGTGGGCGGCGTGATTGCCGCGCACAATGCGTTTCGCTACGGCGATGTGGTTGGTAGAGACGTTCCGCCGGAACATCTCCACGATACGGATAACATGCGCGAATTCAATCGCCGCGTGGCCGCCGAGCCTCGGGTGATCAGCACCATTTACCCGGCCGGCGATGGCACGGTGGTGGCCGTGAAAATTGCGTAGGGGCGGGCGGCTATGAATTACCCGTCGTCGGGGATGCACACCGCCCGCGAGGATTTTCGCCGCGCGCGGCAGCAAGCGGCCCTGCAGGAAATTGTGGGCCGCCTCACCGGCAAGCCGGTGGAACTGCTGTCATATGAAGACGTTTACCGCAAACTCAAGGCCACCGGCAGCGCCGAACGCGGCCTGAGGGATATTCCGCTGGATGCCATTGTGGGCAGCGTGGGCCGGTATACCGATTTCACCCGCACGTTTTTGCCGCGCCAGAACAGCGACGAAGACCGCTGGGCGGGAGTGAAGGCGGCGGCGACCAACATGAGCGCGCACGGCTTGCCGCCCATTGAGGTGTACCAGATTGGCGAGGCGTATTTTGTGCGCGATGGCAACCACCGCGTGTCGGTGGCCCGGCAGATGGGGGCGACCCACGTTCAGGCCTACGTGATCGAAGTGCGAACCCGGGTCCCCATTTCGCCCGATACCAGCCCCGACGAGTTGCTGCTCAAAGCGGAATACGCCGAGTTTCTCGACCGCACCAAACTGGATCAACTGCGCCCGTTGGCTGACCTGACGGTGACCGTGCCCGGCCAGTATGAGATTCTGGAGCATCACATCGAGGTGCATCGCTACTTCATGGGCCTCGATTTCCAACGGGACATTTCATACGAGGAGGCCGTGGGCCACTGGTACGACGAGGTGTATCTGCCCGTGGTGCTGGCCTTCCGCGAGCGCGGCCTGTTGCGGCACTTCCCCGACCGCACCGAGACCGACCTGTATTTGTGGGTGGCCGAGCACCGCGCCGCGCTGGAAGAGGAGCTGGGTTGGCGTATCACCGCCGCCGCCGCCGCCGTCGATCTCTCGGCGCGCGAGGGGGCCAATTTGCAGAGCGCGGCCGGCCGCATTTTCAACGCCGTGCTGCCCGCCGGGCTGGAGGCCGGGCCGCCTGCCGGCGCGTGGCGCAAAGACCGGTTGACGGCGCGGTACACCGACCGGCTGTTCGGCGACATACTCGTGCCAGTGAGCGGCGAAGACTCCGGCTGGTTTGCTCTTGAGCAGGCGTGGCGCATTGCCAAACTGGACTCGGCCACGCTGCACGGGTTGCACGTGGTGGCGGCCGAGGACGAGCGCGAGAGCGAAGCGGCCCTCAAAGTGCGGGATCACTTTTTGTGGCGTTGCGGCGAGGTGGGTGTGCCGGGCAGCCTGGCCATCGAGGCGGGCGAGGTCACACCCAAAATCTGCGAGCGCGCCCTGCTCACCGATCTGGTGGTCGTCAACATGGCGTATCCCCCGGCGCCCGAGCCGCTGGCCCGACTCAGCTCCGGCTTCCGCGCCCTGCTGCGCCGTTGCGCCCGGCCCGTGCTGGCCGTGCCCGGCGTGGTCACGCCGTTGACGAAGGTGCTGCTGGCCTACGACGGCAGCCCCCGCGCCGAAGAAGCATTGTTTGTGGCCGCCTATGCCGCCGGCGAATGGCATCTGCCGCTCACCGTGCTCACGGTGTTGGAGGGCGGGCGCGCCACCGATGAGACGTTGGAGCGCGCGCGGCAATATCTGGAATTTCACGAAACCTCAGCTGCGCTCGTGCGCGAAACCGGCCCCGCCGACGAGGCCATCCTGCGCGTTGCCGACGAGCGCCAGTGCGACCTCATCATCATGGGCGGCTATGGCCGCGCCCCAATGATCGAGGTGGTGGTGGGCAGCGCCGTCGATCGCGTGTTGCGCGAGGCGCGCAAACCCGTGCTCATCTGCCGCTAACCGCATTTCTTGCACCTTCTCAAAATGGTGGGGGCAGACCTGTGTGTCTGCCCTGGGCGAACACACAGGTTCGCCCCCACCCCCATTTTTTGAGATGATGCCATTTCTTCCCTAATCCAAGGTAGGCCCCCCAGTACCGGAATGCCCTGCCTGTACTATCCACCCGCGCGCAGTTTCGCGGTACGATACTTGCGCTATCGGGCCGCCACCAGTCGCCCCGTTGCAATCGCGCCACATCATGTCAGTCAACATTTTTCTTGCCACCACGGGCAACGGACTTGCCCGCGCCTCGCGTTCCTCCAACGGCCATTGGGCGGTGGAGGATGTGGAGATGAACCCGCCTCCGGTGTGCCTGGCAGCCGACCCGCTGGACCCGGCCCTGGTGTATACCGGGACACAGGGCGGGGGGGCGCTTCGTTCCACCGATGGGGGGCAGACGTGGCAACCCGCCGGCCTGGCGGGGCGCGTCGTCAAAGCCCTTGCCGTCAGCCGTGCCGAACCGGGCGCAATATATGCGGGAACAAAGAGCGCCGCGCAGATGTTTGTGTCGCGCGATCACGGCGCGCATTGGGATGAACTGGAATCATTCCGCCGCATCCCCTCTTGCCGCTTTTGGCTCTCGCCGGCCGAGCCGCCGTTCTCCGGGTACGTGCAAAGCATTGCCCTCTCGCCTACCGACCCCCGCGCGCTGATAGTGGGCATCGAGGCCGGGGCGGTGGTGCAATCGTCGGATGGCGGGTTGACGTGGACAGATCACCGGCCCGGCGCGTTGCGCGATTGCCACTCGCTGACGGCGCACGCGTTGCAGGGGGAGTGGGTGTACGAAGCAGGCGGCACGGGGGCCGGGGTGGCCTTCAGCCGCGACGGGGGCCGCACGTGGAAACAGCCCGCCGCCGGGTTGGATCGTCACTACGGGTGGGCGTGCGCCGCCGATCCGCTGCGGCCCGATGTGTGGTATGCGTCCCTTTCCCCGATGTGGCTGCTCGCCAAACCCGGCGCACCCGCCGCACACATTGACGGCTACGCTCACGCGCATATATTTCGTTCGATGGGCGGCGCGCCGTGGGAGAAACTATCGGGCGGCTTGCCCCAGCCTCTCGACTACATGGCCTATGCCCTGCTCACCGACCTGGCTGCGCCGGGGCGCTTGTACGCCGGACTGAGCAACGGCGACGTGTGGCAGACCACCGACTACGGCGACTCGTGGCACCGGCTGCCGTTCAACCTCAAAAGCATTCACCGGGCGCTGGCAATTCTCTAGTGTCAAGACCCTAAGGGTCTTCGAGACCCTTAGGGTCTGAGTGCGGCGTAGTTCCGCCCGAAGTCGAAGGGGTCGCTGCTATCGCTTCCATTCGGTGCGCGGCCGGCGCTCGGCAAGCTCCTTGCGGCGCTGGGCCACAAATGCGTTGAGTTCCTCGGCAATCGCTTCGTTCAAATGCGGCTGCTGATAGTCTTTTAGCATTTGCTTCCAAATGCCGTTGGCCCGCACCACCGGATCGATCTTGCCTTCGGCCTCCCACTTTTCGTAGTTGTCCATGCTGAAAACTTTGTGCTGGTAAAAGGCAGTGTCGTAGTGGCGCATGGTGTGCTGCGCCCCCAGGAAGTGCTGCCCCGGCCCCACTTCGTCGTAGGCATCCCACGCAAAGTCTTCCTCTTCGAGCCTGATGCCGTTCGCCAGCCGGGCCACCACGCCGCACATTTCCAGATCGAGGATGAACTTCTCGTATCCGGCGATGAGGCCGCCTTCCAGCCAACCGGCGGCGTGCAGCACAAAGTTGGTGCCGGATTGAATGGTGGGCCAGATGGTGCTGGCCGATTCGTACCCGGCCTGCGCATCGGGCACGCGCGAGGCGGTGAAGTTGCCGCCGGATCGGTAGGGGATGCCGTAGCGCCGCGCCATTTGCGCGCCGGCGTAAAGGGCCAGCGCGTCCTCGGCGGTGCCGAAGCACGGCGCGCCGCTCTTCATGTCGATGTTGGCGAGGAACGATCCGTAGACCACGGGAGTGCCGGGGTTGAGCATTTGGGCGTAACACATGCCGAACAGCGCTTCGGCGTTTTGCTGGGCGATGGTGGCGGCCATGGTGGTGGGCGACATGGCCCCGGCGATGATGAACGGCGTGACCAGCACCGCCTGCCCGGCGCGGGCGTACACTTCCAGCGCGCCAAACATCCGGTCGTCGAAGCGCATGGGGCTGGAGGCGTTGATGAGCGAAATGGTGGCCGGGTTTTGGGCAATGGCTTCCTCGCCGAAGAGGATGCGGCATAGGGTCACCGTGTCCCGCGCGTTGTCGGCGTGGGTCACGCTGCCCATGAAGGCCTTGTCGCTCAGGGTGATGTGGGCCATCAGCATGTCGAGGTGGCGCTCGCGCACATCCACGTCGTTAGGCTCGCACAGCGTGCCGCCGTTGTGGTGCATTTGCTCGGCCATATAGGTCAGCCTGGCAAAATTGCGGAAGTCTTCAAGCGTGGCGCGGCGGCGGCCCATGTCGAGGCTGCCGGCAAAGGGCGGGCCGTAGACCGGGGCAAAAATGGTGGTGCGCCCGCCGAACTCCAGTGTGTTGGCCGGGTTGCGGGCTATTTGCGTAAACGTCGAGGGCGCCATCCGCAAAAAGTGCATCAGCGTATCCTCGTCGACCTTCACCACATCGCCTTCCACCTTTGCGCCATTGGCTCTAAAGGCCTCGCGGGCGGGGGGGTAATCCACAATGAGGATGCCGGGGTTCGACAGCAGGCGCATGGAGGCTTTGTGGATCAATTCGACGCCTTCCGGCGACAGTATTTCCGTGAACGGCAGTTTGTTGTGGATGGGCTTGATTCCCCCCGAGCGGCTCGGTCCGCCGGGGCGGCGGGCTTCGCGGCGGCGGGCGCGGCGATCTTGATCCGACATGGAGGGCGTGTCCTTTCAGTGGAAGCGGGCGACTTGGGAGATCAAACTGAGGGGCGACCGGTCGGCGGTAGTTTAATGGATTGCGGAGGTTATATCAAGGATGAGTTGCGTGCGTAACTGGCACGCGCCGCTCCCTGTATCGGCAAAACGCTGGTAGTCAAGGCCCTGGCGGTGACTACATTGGAGCGCGAAAAGCATTCCGACCCGCTGGATGCGATTCGACCGGCGGTGGATCTGAACGACATTCTGGTATTGCAGCAGCAAGCCCGCGCGGTGGGTGTGGTGTGCCCGTTGAAGCTTCATTCGCAACCGCAGTTTTGTGGCGCCGGACGACATCGAGTCGGCGGCCCCGGTGGTGATGGGCCACCGCATGTTGACCCGCGCCCGCCGCGCGGAAACGGCGCGCAAGCTGGTGGCGCAGGCGCTCTGCGAAGTCAAAGTGCCTGTACAATGAGACCTATGCAAGGTGTCGAATCTCCGTGGGTTACCGTCTGGGAAAAATACTGCGTCGGCCACAGCCGAGAAATATTAGACTCGGCGGATTGGCTGTTGGATTTTCCCGTATGGGATGAAAGTGAACCGACTCCTATTGCGGTAAGCGACTGGCTTGGGCGGCTGTTTTGCATCCATTTTTCGGAAAGCTCGCGGAAGTCCAAAGGGCAATATTTCACATCCCCGTCCGTCGCCCGCTTTATGACCGGCCTGCCAACGAATCTGGATAGCACAACATGGTTGCTGGAGCCGGCGGCTGGCGCAGGGATTCTAGTGGCTGCGGTCGCGGAGGAATTCGTCGCCCATTCAAAACGGGGCGCGCTGCGGGTTACGGCATATGAAGAGGACCCTGATTTATCCGCTATTCTCGCTATAGCGCTGGGTTTTACCCGGCACTGGCTCAAGAAGCATGACATCAGGCTGAAATACGAGGTCGTCTCAGAAGATTTCATTGTCAGTAATGCTCATCTTCTCCGGCCGGCGCCGTTGTTGGATGACTCTATTCTTTCGGTTGCGCCGAACTTGATTGTAGCCAACCCGCCGTATTTCAAAATCCCAAAGTCGGACTCGCGGGCGTCTTTGCTGCGCGAAGTTGTGCACGGTCAACCGAACATCTATAGTCTGTTCATGGCGGCCGCTGCCAAGATGCTGGCGCCGGGCGGCCAATTGGTCTTCATCACGCCGCGGAGCTTTTGCTCGGGGCCTTATTTCCGGCAGTTTCGCCACTGGTTTTTTAGCTGCGTCGCCTTGACTCGGGTGCACCTCTTTGAGTCGCGAACGGCGGCCTTTCGGCATGATGATATCCTTCAAGAAAATGTGATCGTAGCCGGCGTAAAGCAGTCGGCGCAGTTTGCAACTGTAGGCATTTCAACTAGCTCTGGGCGGGATGATCTTGAGACGGTTGCTGTTCGCAACCTGCCGGGGCAGGAGGTGTTGGATCTATCCACCCACGAAGCAGTCTTGAATATTCCCACCAATGGCGGTGACGGACGAATCCGATCCGCTTTTGCGCGCTGGCCCGATCGTTTGGGGACTCTCGGCATGAAAGTCTCTACCGGGCCTATAGTTCCATTTCGGACACCTGCATTGGGAGGGGATGCCAACGGCAGCCCAACTGCGCCGTTGCTCTGGATCCAAAACGTCAGTCGGATGAAGGTCGTATGGCCGCTAAGCGAATTCGCCAAGCCGCAGCATGTGCTGGTGAATGCCGAAACGCTGACATTGCTGCTCCCCAACCGCAACTACGTTTTGGTGCGGCGCTTCAGCCCGAAAGAGGAAAACAGCCGGATAACTGCCGCGCCATACTTTGCCGACCAGTTCTCGGATGAAGTTGTGGGTATAGAGAACCACCTCAACTACATTTATCGCCCGACAGTTGGCCTCACCGAAGCTGAGACCGTTGGTTTGGCGGCTTTCCTGAATTCGCTCTGGGTAGATCAGTATTTCCGTTTGTCGAGCGGGAATACTCAGGTCAGCGCCACTGAGTTGCGCACCCTGCCATTTCCGCCGCTCGCCTATCTGCAACGTATTGGTGAAAGCCTATTGCGGAGCAAAACCGATGCGAGTGCGGCTCTGATCAACGACGTTGTTGGTCAAGAGCTTAATCTCACGCTGGATCCGCCTGACACTTACGGAGGACATATGCCAAAATTGGAGGAAGCCAAAGACCTGCTCGCCCAATTGGGTTTGCCGCCGGCGCAAAGAAATGAGATGGCGGCGCTGACGCTTTTGGCAATGGCTGATTTGGGCCAGGCCAGCGCATGGAAAGATGCATCCCGGCGTAGCATTCGTGTCCACGATATTATCCAATTCATTGAGCAACGTTACCACCGCCGCTATGCCGAGAACACCCGTGAAACAATTCGTAGACAGGTGCTTCACCAATTTGAGCAAGCCCGGTTGGTTGACCTCAACCCAGACGACCCGAACCTGGCGACGAACAGCCCAAAAACCCACTATGCTCTTTCTGAAGATGTCTTACCTGTAATCCGTACCTATGGCGCAGTCTCCTTCAGCAACCAGCTTCGGAAGTTCCAAGGCGATCACGGCGTTTTGCTGGAGTCATATCAGCGGCGGCGGGTTCAAACTCTCATACCGCTGAAAGATTCCACTGGTCAGGAATGGCATTTGTCACCAGGCAGACACAATCAACTTCAAGTGGCTGTCGTTGAGCAGTTTGCGCCGCGTTTCGCGCCTGGCGCCAAGCTGCTCTACCTCGGGGATACGGCGAACAAATCGCTATTAATGGACACGCGCGCCTTGCGAAAACTGGGCTACCCGGTTGACAAGCATGGTAAGTTGCCTGACATTGTTTTGTACGTGCCGAGAACTAAAACGCTCTTTCTTGTCGAGGCTGTTACCTCGCACGGCCCCGTCTCGCCCAAGCGCAAGCACGAACTTGAGTCCCAGCTTTCGGAAAGTACAGCCAGCCGAATATACGTCAGCGCATTTCCCAATTTCAAAGAGTATCTTCGCCATGCCGGTGACATAGCGTGGGAGACTGAGATATGGATTGCAGAGGCCCCCGATCATTTGATTCACTATAACGGAGACAAATTTCTGCGCCCACGCCGGAGCAGGCAGCCTTGACGTGCCCCCCTCCCACGCACACTCTTTCCTCGTCATGTACGGTGGTGTGAGATGGGGCGGTTAGCCGCCGCCCCGTACTCAATTGTTTTGCCTGCAATGTTGGCTATGCGCCCGATTCGGTTCACGGAGTGGGCGTGGGCGGAGGGGTGAGCACGGTGCCGGGAGGCAGAAAGCGCTTCATGTCGGACACCTGTATTTTGAGCGCATGACGGCACTTGGGACAATTTTCTACGTGGTGCAGGGCCTGGGTGGCCTGGGCTGCGCTCACGGCCGCGATGAGGGTATCGCGGCTCATGGTGTAAGACCAGCCGCACCACTGGCAACGGACTTTGTACATAAAACCTCCTTGAGTGGCGGCGGGCGCGGAGCCGTGCGGCATGCGCCGTGGCGTGCGGCCCGTCGCCCGTTGCCGCCATTGTATCACTGCCGTTGCCGCGAGGCGAGCAAGATGCCGATGAGAATGAATGCGCCGCCCAGCAGTTTGAGGGGCGCGGGCACTTGCTGCAACAGAATGAAGGCCAGCACGGTGGAGCCGATGGGTTCGCCGAGGATGGTGACGGCTACGTAAGTGGCCGAGAGGTAGCGCAACGCCCAGTTGAAGGCCGAGTGTCCGATCAGTTGCGGCACGACGGCCAGCACGACTATCCAGAAATACGCCGTCGGGCTGTAGCCAAAGAGCGGAATGCGACGAGCGAATACGGTGAGGAGCAGGGTGATGGCGGCCGCGCTGTAGCCGATGAAGATGTATGCGACCAGCGACAGCTTGGCCCGCAGCGCGCGGCCGAGGAGCAGGTATCCGGCAAAGGCGGCAGCGCCGGCCAGGGCCAGCAGGTCGCCCACGAAGGCGCGCCCCCGCACAAATTGGGCCACAGGCGGGCAAACAAGGTTGCCACCAGTCAGGGCGCATGCGTCCGCCAGCCCAACCAGAGCCGCGCCGATCGTCGTGAGCGCCAATCCGCCCAACAGTGCCCGGCCGAATCGTTCCCGCCACAACAACCACGAGAACAGTCCGACGAAGAGCGGCGAGATGCTGACCAGCACCACCGAGCTGGCAATGGCCGTGTATTGCAGCGAAGTGATCCACGTGCCGAAGTGCAGCCCGAGGAAGAGGCCGGCGCCGGCGGCCAGCAGCCAATCGCGGCGGCTGAGGCGCAGCAGTTCGGGCCGGTAGCGCGCCCAGGCCAGCGGCGCCAGAGCCAACGAGGCGAACACCAGCCGGTAGGCGGCTACCCCCAGCGGCGGCGCGCCTGCCTGCAGGGCGGCATGGATGATGAGCGACGCGGCCGAGACGGCGGGCAGGCCGATGATAATTCCGATGTAGGGATGGATCGGAGGTTTCGAGGGCATTCGCTTGACAAGCCTATTCTCTAAAGATAGAATCACGGTGCTTCGTTAATACTACCCTCAATATCATTGCCGGACGAATTGGAATCCGGCCCTCACGCTCAAGGAGATTACCATGGCCTACGAACTGCCGAAACTGCCCTATGCATTTGACGCATTGGAGCCGCACATTGACGCCCGCACGATGGAAATTCATCATGGCAAGCATCATCAGGCGTATATTACCAACGTGAACAAGGCGCTGGAGGGGCAAGCCGCTCTTTCGGCGAAAAGCGTGGAGGCCCTGATTTCGGATTTGAACAGCGTGCCGGAAGCCGTCCGCACTGCGGTGCGCAACAACGGCGGCGGGCATGCCAACCACTCCATGTTCTGGACGAGCATGAAGAAGGGCGGTGGCGGCGAGCCGGGCGGCGATTTGAGCGCCGCCATCGCCGCGGCTTTTGGCAGCGTGGCCGGGTTCAAAGAGAAGTTCAACGCCGCGGGCATGGGCCGCTTTGGCAGCGGCTGGGCGTGGCTGTCGTTGAGCAAGGGCGTGCTGGAAGTGCACTCTACCGCCAATCAGGATAGCCCGCTGATGGAAGGCAAGACGCCGCTGTTGGGCTGTGATGTGTGGGAACATGCCTATTATCTTAATTACCAAAACCGCCGCGCCGACTACCTGGCCGCATGGTGGAATTTGGTAGACTGGGACGCTGTTGCCGCCCGGTATGCGGATGCCAAATAATCAATCTAACGGCGAGTGCCGTTTAATTCATCGGATACTTTTAGGAGACAACAATGACCCATATCATTACCAGCCTGTGCTTGCGCGACGGGGGTTGCGTGGAAGTTTGCCCGGTGGAATGTATCATCCCCGGCAAACCGGAGGCCGAGTGGCCGTGGTATTACATCGACCCCGACACTTGCATTGACTGCGGCGCCTGCATCCCCGAATGCCCTTACGAGGCGATCTTCCCTGAGGATGAAGTGCTCGCCGACTACGCCGCGAAGGGCAACAACGCCGACGGCACGCCGCAGCGTATCAGCACTGCCGACGGAACCGAAGTCTACGACGGCCACAACGACAAGGGCGAGGCCGTGCATCTGGAGCACACGCGCACACTGGCCGCGGGCGAGGTGGTTGACCTGCGCGACGGCATTCAACCGAACTACGACTTCTTCAAGACCGGCCCCGGCTACAAAGCCATCGGCAAGTAATCGGGCCGTTTTCGGCAAAGCTATGGAGAGGGAGCCAATCGCCGGCTCCCTCTTTTTTTGTTGGGCCGGCACGGTGATTGTGCCGAACGGCAGTGGAATTGCGGCAATCTGTCATTTGACGTTTGGCTTGCCGAAGGATATATTTTTGGTATTCAAATTTCTTCGTCATCCGTTGCATCCGTTGACGAAATCGGGAGGGATTTATGGCTGACTTTCGAATAGAAAAAGATTCTCTTGGCGAATTGCAGGTGCCGGCCGATGCGCTCTATGGCGTGCAAACACAGCGCGCCGTGGTGAATTTCCCCATCACGGGCATGCGCCCGTGGCGGGCGTTTATCTGGAGCATGGCTCTCATCAAGCGGGCCGCCGCCGATGTGAACCGCGATCTGGGTTTGCTGGAGGCCGACAAGGCGCGAGCCATTGCCGAAGCCGCCACCGAGGTAATGGATGGCAAGTGGGATTCGCAGTTTGTGGTGGACCCCGTTCAGGCCGGGGCGGGCACGTCGCACAACATGAACTCCAACGAGGTGATCGCCAACCTTGCCACCGAGAGGATGGGCGGCAGACGCGGCAACTACATCGTCAAGCCCAACGATGATGTGAACATGGCCCAGTCCACCAACGACACCATCCCCACCGCCATCCGGTTGGGCTGCCTGTGGCGGCTGGATGAGCTGCTGGCGGCGTTGGACAATTTGCGCGCCGCGCTGGAAGCCAAGGCCGTGGAGTTTGACGGCATTGTGAAATCGGGCCGCACGCATTTGCAGGACGCGGTGCCCGTGCGGCTGGGGCAGGAGTTTGGCGGTTATGCCAAAGCCGTGGGCCGCGACCGCGAACGCATTGCCCGCGCCGCCGAAGGGCTGCGCCGGTTGGGCATTGGCGGCACGGCCACCGGCACCGGCCTCAACGCCCACCCGGAATATCATGCCCGCATGGTCAAGCGGCTCGGCGAGATCAGCGGGATCAAGCTCTACGAGTCGGATAACCTGTTTGAGAGCATGCAGTCGCAAGCCGATGCCGCCGACTTTTCGGCCTCGCTGCGCACGCTGGCCGTGACCCTCACCCGCCTTGCCAACGACTTCCGCCTGCTCTCCTCCGGGCCGACCACCGGCCTCGACGAGATACGGCTGCCCGCCGTGCAACCGGGGTCGTCCATCATGCCGGGTAAAGTGAACCCGGTGCTGGCCGAGATGTTGAATATGGCGATGTTCCACGTGCAGGGCTGCGATCTCACGGTGACGCTGGCGGCGCAAGCCGGGCAGCTTGAGCTCAACGTGATGATGCCCATCATCGCCCACAACCTGTTCGAGGCCATGCAGGTGACGATCGGCGCGGTGAACGCCTTTACCGAGCGGTGCGTGAAAGGCATTGTGGCCCAGCGCGAAAAGGCCGAGGGCTGGCTGGGGAAGAATGCCATTGTGGCCACTGCCCTCAACCCGCTCATTGGCTACATGACCGCGGCGGAGCTGGTGAAGGACGCCATGAAACGCAACCTCACCATCCGCGAGGTGGCGGCCGAGCGCATCGGGCGCGGCGACTTGAAGCACAAAGACACCGGCCAACCGATGACGATGGCCGATATTGACGCCGTGCTGGGTGATGTGCGCAAGCTGACCGAAGGCGGGCTGGGCGGCCCGGCGGGGGGGTAATGAAGGATGAAGGATGAAGGAATGGTTGCAGCTAACGACTAACCGCCGACGACCAACTACCGACCAGAGGGGTCTATGACTATTACACCGACACCAACCAGACTGCCGCCGACCCGACTGGGCGATGCCCTGCGGCATTTGGAGCCGCGCCCGGCGTCGGCGGCGCTGGCCGATATTATCCTCGGCGGGCAGGACGGGCTGGTGAACACGCTGGGGGTCATCCTCGGCGTGGCGGCGGCCTCCAGTGATCTGCGGATCGTGATCGCCGGCGGGTTCGCGGCCACGTTTGCCGAGTCCATCTCCATGGGCGCGGTGGCTTACACCTCCACCCTGGCTGAACACGATCACTACCGGTCGGAGTTGGAGCGTGAGCGCCGCGAGATTCGCGAAATTCCGCAAGCCGAAGAGCAGGAAGTGCGCGACGTGTTCAGCGCCTGGGGCTTCGAAGGCGATTTGCTGGAGGGCGCGGTGGCGCAGGTGGTCAGGGACGAAGAGGCCTGGGTGGATGTGATGATGCGCAACGAGTTGAAGCTTGCGCCCATCGAGAGCAGCAACGCGCTGCGGATTGCTCTCGTGGTCGGCTTGTCGGCGTTCGGCGGCTCGCTGATTCCACTGACGCCGTTTTTGTTCCTGCCGCTGGGCGGGGCCATCCCGGTGTCGCTGGTGTTGTCGGCGCTGGCCTTGTTTGCGGTAGGGGCTTACAAAGCGCGCATCACCGTAGGCAGACCTTTGCGCAGCGGCGTGCAAATGGCCGTCATCGGCATCGTCTCGGCGCTGGCGGGTTACGTCATCGGGGCGTTGTTTGGCGCGCCGCCGACGCCGTGAGTTTCCATCATTCCAGGCCAGGCTCTTTTCTCTGATCGCATCCAGCGCTGCTTGGGCGAAGCGTTGCGGCGGGCCTGTTTCATAGAGCCTGAGCGAATAAGCACCCAACGGTCAGCGTCAGCCGCGCCGCCGCCGTCAAGTTACTTTGCGGAAGTCTGAGCGCCGGAATTGCGCGGCCTTGGCGGCGTCGGCTGGACGCGCGGGTTGGGCGGCTTCTTCCCGCTGGGTGCCCCCATGGACCGGGTGAGCCTCCGGGCGGGCTTGGCGCGTCCTCAAGCCCCTCAGGGCTCGGAGGAGGAGACGTGGAAGATAGTCTCCTCGGGTTCGCCGGCGAGAAACTCCTGAAAGAGGCCCATCGTCTTCTGGACCACGGGCAACGACTCCTGGCGGTCGAGCGCCGCCCGATCCGCAAAGACCTCGAGGGCGATGAAAGAGTCTGGATCCGTAATGTCCCTGCCCATGTCGAAGTGGATCGCACCATCGAGTGGTCGGCTCGCGGCAACGATTTCCCTGAATGCAGCCAACGCCTGGTCGGTTTTCTCAGGCAGGCACTTTACTTTGAAGCGTACGATAATCATAGTTCCTTTCTCCTTTCAAATTGTCGAGAGTTATCGGCGTCACTCACAATGTCGCCTGTAAGACGCGCCCGACCATTGTCGGTGATGTAGTCTTCCTCCCTGCTGTGCCATTGCCCGCAGTGGCCTACAACGGCGTGAACGGGTTACGGCTCTTTGGAAGCCATTGTTGAACAACAGCGGATATTCTTTACCCGGCTGTCATTTCTTGCTCTCGCGAGTGGCGACCATTAGTCATGCTCTCTGGCTCGTTGGGTCGTCGAACAGTGAACCTTCACTTGAAGCGACCTGCGCCACTCTTGGTACATTGGCCGCGATTAGACATCGCACTGCATTCAGCATTCACCTCCTTGTTGAAGACGGGCCGCCCAACGGTCAGGTTCAGCCGCTTGCGAAGCGCAGCAAGGAGCAAGTCGGCCGGAACCTGTGGTTAGGCCGCCGATGATGGCGGACAGAGTTGTAGACATTGGGTTAGTTGAGATCTTCCCGTGTGACCCCCTCCGCCTCCAGAACGAAATCCGCACCATAGGCCAATGCCGGGGTCTGAAACCCAGGTGACGTGTTGCCGGCCAAAACTTTCTGCACCGCCGCCAGCGCAGCCCGCGCCGTCCAGATGACCCCGGCCTCGGGGCCATGCAGCCGCGAGACAGCGCTGCGCCCCTGGTCATCTTCGACCTCGCCCCAGACGTGGGTCACGGTCTTAGCACGCTCGTCAGCCGTCGGTCCAGGCTGCACCCCGCGCTTGAAGAGGTCGCGGATCGCGGCCCACTTGAATAAGGGGCGCAGAGCGGCCATCGCGGCCAGCTGTCGGCGTAGCCCTTTCGGCAGCACCGCATAGTCTGCAATGTTGGGGATGCCCGTACTGTAATAGGCCGTGAAGACATCGCCCCAGGTCAACTGGGTCGCTGGCAGGGGACCGTCGCCAAAGTCAATCGGGCGTGTTTTCATGGCCCGCTCGGGGGTCTCTAATCGTCCATGGCGTCGCACGCGGTTGCCATAGGGGACCAACTCGATGGCGGTCCGCTGCGTTCCGGGTGGAAGGCCGGCTGGGCCTTGGACATAAAAGGCGAGTGTCAAACGGGTGGCAGATGGCAAGCGCTGCTTGAGGTGCATAGCCAGACAATCCGTCGGCGCCACATCAAAGCCGACGCCCGGCAGCAGCATCACCCCGTGGGCTTTGGCTTCCGCATGACGGGCGGCGAGGGCCTCATAGACGGGGATTTCACCCGTCAGGTCCAGGTAATGGGTACCGGTTCGAAGACAGGCCTCCACCATCGGTTTGGAAGTGTACAGATAAGGTCCGGCGCAGTGCAGCACCACGAGCACCTCTCGGAGGGCTTGGTCCATGGTCGCCGAATCATCCAGACCAAAAACGCGGCGTGCTACACCCAATTCAGTCGCCTGACTTTCGATTTTGGCCGCATCGCGCCCAGCGAGAATCGGTTGGAGACCCTGCTGGACGGCTAGGCGAGCAATCGCGTCACCGACAAACCCGTTAGCGCCATACAATAGGAAACCAGCTGGCATGCGATGATCTCCTTTCGCACTGGAGAATAGTGAAGATGATAACAGAACTGACGAGACAAGCCAGCGGCCTAACGGCATCGAGATGAGCCGCCCGGCCAGCTCTTCGGTACCATCTTAGACCCGATTCGCCGCGGCTGGCCGGGTCGGCTCCATCGAGTTGTTAGGCGGCAATCTCTGTAGCGCGCTCGATCGTTCCGTGCTTGGCTATCGTGCGGCCTCAAAGAGTTCCACGAGATTGCCATCCGGGTCTTCGAGCAGAATCTGCTTTCCGCCTGGTCCTTTGACGATCTCGTTGCGGAAGCGAAGCCCAACGTTCTTCAAGGCCTCGACGCGTGTCTCGATGTTGTCGAGCTCAATGACAAAGCGGTTCCATCCACCTGGCTCGGGACGGCGTCCGTCAGGCATGGGTCGAGCGGCAGAACTCTGCGGCCCTGCGAGCCAAAGGGTAATGTCGTCACGGGAGACACGGGCGAAAGCAGGAGCCATAGTCTGGTCAAGCTTGAAGCCGAGATGGTTCGTGTAGAACGCGACAGATCGGTCGACGTCGCCGACAAGGTACCTGACCGTTGCCATGATGGTTACCTCCAATGATAAGGCGATCCTGGGGCATCGCTACAGTTCGAGGCGCCTCTAGGCGGGGGGCTCGCGGGATTGCCGCCTAACGGTGCGGTTCAGTGGCGCGGCGGTGTTCCGCGTCCACTGCAACCGATGGTTAGCACGCTGGATGGCTGGCGCACGAACCCCATACCCAACCATTGCATTACACAGCCCGCGCTCGACTGCCTGCTCGCGCCTAACTGCTGGCGTTAGCACTTGCATGCCCACGCACGCAACGTCGCTTACTGAATCCCATTTCCCTGAATGTTGGCGGGCCAGACTCCCAAACTTTACGAGCGTGCTAACGAATTAAGGATTGATGCGGCGGAAGAAGCGAAAATCAAAAACACGTTTCCCTGCGCCGCCGCATCAATCCGAGTTGAACTAAGCCGCACGCAGGAGACCCTGACCCGCTATTTGGAAATTAAAGCTCGCTCACTTGGCTGGGTCATCCAACTTCCTCGCACTTCCACCACTCAGTAAGATCATTGTACATAGAAAAAGAGTCTTTTGGCAAACAAGGCAACGACCAATTCGGTCCCATCAGACCGGTCTGGCGATACGAAGGAACGCGAAGCCACCGACACGGGCGAGCCTGACCGATGTCGAGCGTCATGTGTTTCGAGCGGGGATTCGGGAACTGGCTCATGGTGAGCGACACGCGGTGGGGGCAAGGGTTCGCTGATACACCATTGGCTGGTGATATTGCGGGCAGGAGAGTGCCGAGAGCGATTCGTGAATCGCCTTTGCAGGGCGGTTCCGCCAGCCCTCGCCCCTCACTTCAAATTCAACGCCTCCCTAATCGCCGGCAGCGCCCCGTCAATGGTGGGCCGGTCGATGATCAGCGGCGGGGCAAAACGGATCACGTTCTCGTGCGTTTCCTTGCACAGAATGCCGCGCTCTTTGAGCGCCTCGCAGAAGCGCCGCGCGCCCCCGGCCTCCGGCTTTAGCTCCACGCCGATGAACAGCCCCTTGCCCCGAATTTCCTTCACGTGCCGGCTGGGAATTTCCACCAGCCGCTCCAAAAAGTATTCGCCCAGCGCCGCCGAATTCTGCGCCAGCTTCTCGTCCACCATCACCCGCAGCGCGGCGCGGGCCACGGCGCAGGCCAGCGGGTTGCCGCCAAAGGTGCTGCCGTGCTCGCCCGGTTTGAACAGCCCCATGATGGCCGCCGACGACATCACCGCCGACACCGGGTACACCCCGCCGCTCAACGCCTTGCCAATCACCATCACGTCGGCCTGCACCCCGTCGTGCTCGCAGGCAAACAGCTTGCCCGTGCGCCCCAGCCCGGTTTGAATTTCGTCGGCCATCAGCAGCACGTTGTGGCGGTCGCAAATTTCGCGCACGCGCTTCATATAGCCGGGCGGGGGGATGATCACCCCGGCCTCGCCCTGAATCGGCTCCAGCGAAATGGCCGCCGTGTTCGGCGTGATGGCCGCCTCGAAGGCCGCCGCGTCGCCATAGGGCACGGTCACAAACCCCGGCGTGAACGGCCCGAACGGATCGCGGTAGCCTGGCTCGGTGGAAAACGAGATGATGGAAATGGTGCGCCCGTGGAAGTTGCCCGCCACGGTGACAATCTCGGCCTTGTGCCTGGGGATGCCCTTCACCTCGTAGCCCCACTTGCGCGCCAGCTTCAGCGCCGTCTCCACCGCCTCCGCGCCGGTGTTCATCGGCAAGGCCATTTCGTAGCCGCTCAAGTCGCACAGTTCCTTGAGAAACGGCCCGAGCTGGTCGTTGCGAAAGGCTCGCGAGGTGAGCGTGACTTTGCTTGCCTGCTCCACCAATGCCTGAATGATTTTTGGGTGGCAATGCCCCTGGTTCACCGCCGAATACGCCGACAAGCAATCGAGATACCGCTTGCCTTCCACATCTTCCACCCACACCCCGTAGGCTTTGGCAATCACCACATCCAACGGCTTGTAATTGTGCGCGCCGTACTGGTCCTCGATGCTAACAAAGTCTTGAGTATTCATGCCGGTCACTTCCCACTTCCCACTTCCCACTTCCCACTTCTCACTTCTCACTTCCCAATAGCAACGCTTCCGCGGCCGCAATCCGCTCGAACACCACCGGCCTGTCCAGCAGCGCAATGGTCTCGAACAGCGGCGGGCTGACGGGCTGCCCGGTGAGGGCCACGCGCAGGATGCCGAACAACTGCCCCGGCTTAAGCTTCAGTTCTTCGGCCAGCGCGCGCATGGGCGCTTCGGTCGCGGCGTGAGTCAGGTCGGGCAGGGCGGCCAACCGGTCGCGGGCGGCGAGCAAAGCCGCCAACGCCGACGAGGCGTCCAGCCCTTTGGGGATGAGCTGCTCGCGCCGCGGAGTCACGTTCGGGCGGAAGAAAAAGCCGGCCATGTCCACCGCTTCATCCAACGTGCCAATGCGCTCCTGAATGATGGGCACGATCCGCAGCAGCGCCGCCTCGTCGGCCTTCAGCCCGGCCCCGTCAAAATAAGGCAGCAGGCGGCGGGCCAGTTCGGCTTGCGGCAGCCCGCGAATGTGCAGGCCGTTGAAGTGATCCAGCTTGTCGAAGTTGACGGCGGCGGGCGCGGGGTTCAAGCGATCCAGCGAGAAGCCGGCGATCATCTCGTCCAGCGAGAGCACGTCGGTTTTGTCGTCGAGGCTCCAGCCCATCAGCGCCAGCCAGTTGAGTACCGCCTCGCGCATGTAGCCCAGCTCTTGCATGTCGTGCACGAACACGCTGTGGCCCTCCTCGGCTTTGAGGTTGGCCGACTCGCGTTTGCTCAGCTTGCCCTTGCCGCTGGGTTTGAGGAACACCGACAGGTGCACCCACGCCGGCTCGTCCCAGCCAAAGGCGCGGAGGAGCAGCGCGTGTTTGGGCAGGCTGGGCAGCCACTCCGACCCACGGATGACGTGGGTGATGCCCATGAGGTGATCGTCCACCATGGCCGCCAGGTGATACAGCGACAGCCCGTCCGACTTGAGGATGATGAAGTCATCGAGCGAGGCGTTGTCCACCGTGATGTCGCCGCGCAGCAGATCGCGCACGGTGGTCTTTGCGCCTTCCGTAACTTTGAATCGCACCACGCATGGCTCGCCCGCGGCTTGGCGCGCTTTGGCCTCCTCGGGCGGGACGAGCCGGCAGTGGCCGTCGTAGCGCGGCTGGCGTTTGAGAATTTGCTGCTCGCGCCGCAGCGCGTCCAACCGCTCCTTGGTGCAGAAGCAGTAGTAGGCCGCGCCCGCCTCC
Source organism: Chloroflexota bacterium (assembly GCA_016213135.1). GTDB lineage: Bacteria > Chloroflexota > Anaerolineae > Anaerolineales > VGOW01 > VGOW01. The sequence goes on from JACRBQ010000070.1 coordinate 27,482, forward strand.
ACCAGTTGCCCGGCGTGCGCGCGGTGAATGTCGGCGCGTTGGCTTTGGATGTACGGCCCGTGCGGCCCGCCCACGTCGGGGCCTTCGTCCCACTGCAAGCCCAGCCAGCGCAAGCCGGCCATCACTTGCTCGGTCGCGCCGGGCACAAACCGGGTCTGGTCGGTGTCTTCGATTCGCAAAATGAACCGGCCGCCGGTTTGCCTGGCCAGCAGGTAGTTGTACAGCGCCGTCCGCGCCCCGCCAATGTGCAGCGAGCCGGTGGGCGAGGGGGCAAAACGGACACGAGCAGGTTTCACGTCAGGCATTTACATCCTCTCGAAAAAAAGGCGATCTATAGATGACCGCACTGCAAAAGCCCAATTGAACCGCGAAGACGCCGAGCACGCGAAGAAAAACAAGGGCGAATCCTTCGTGCCCTTCGCGTCTTCGCGGTGAGATCGCAGTTCTTTCAGGAGAGCCATAGATTGAACGGAGCGACAAAAAGACCGGTTGTGCGACCGGTGAAGAGGATTATACCAAAGGGGTAGGTGACTGTCACCGCGCGCAAGAGGCTTGAATTTTCGGATTTTCGCTGCGCGGTGACAGTCACCTGGCTAAACGAAAACGCCCCGAGGCCGCTGCCCCGGGGCGCTGTGTTTCAATTACATCCTCTCACGTCACATAAAACGTCATGCGCTGCAAGTGGATCACCGGATCAATGTATTGCACCTGCACCTCTTTCGGCACGGTGAGGTTGATGGGCGCATAGTTGAGGATGGCCCGAACGCCCGCCTCCACCAGCCGGTTGGCAATCTCCTGTGCTCTGCCGGCCGGCACCGCCAGCATCACTATCCTTAGCCCGCGCGCCCGAATCTCGTCCACTATTTGTGACGAGTCGAGCACCGGCATGCCGGCGATCGTCGTGCCCACTTTGGCCGGGTCGTTGTCGAACACCGCCGTAATACGAAAGCCCCGGTTGGCAAAGCCGTTGTAATTCGCCAATGCGCGGCCCAGATCGCCCACGCCCACCAGCGCCACTTGCCACTCGGCCTCGGTGTGCAGAATGCGTTGCAACTGCTCGACAAGGTACAGGATTTGATACCCCGTGCCCTGTTTGCCAAACTCGCCAAAATGACTCAAGTCCTTGCGGATTTGCGCCGAGCTAATCCCTAGCCGCTCGCCCAATTCCTTCGACGACGTGATCAGTTGTCCGTCTTGAGCCATGCGGGTCAGCGCCCGCAAATAGACCGGGAGTCGCCCGACGACAATGTCTGGTATCTCTCGTATGCTCATAACCCCGTCCTTTACCCCCGCTTGTGATTGTGCGTGCTAGTAGTAGTCCGCCAACCTGGGATTGCATAGCCGTAGCCTAGCCCCTTGTGGGCGGCGCACGCGCACAAGGCGCTACGCTACACAGCGCTCTGACATTGGCGGACTGCTAGTGGTCGTGTAATTTAGCACTAATCGGAAAGTAAAACAAGCCGATACTCCGGTGTAAAATCCATCCCATGAACAACACCCTGGAGCCGGGGCGGGTCAGCCGCGGCGAATGGCGTTGGGCGTGGGGCTGGGCGCTGGCCGTGGTGGCCCTCTCCTGCGCGCCCTACGTTTACGCCGCGCTCGCCGCGCCGCCTGGCCACACCTTCGGCGGCTTCCTCACTAACACCCAGGACGGCAACAGCTACCTCGCCAAAATGCGGCAGGGCTACGATGGCGCGTGGCTCTTCCGCCTGCCCTTCACCCCCGAAGACCAGCGCGGCATTTTCGTCTTCACCCTCTACCTCGGCCTCGGCCACTTGGCCCGCCTCACCGGCCTGCCGCTGCTGCTCGTCTTTCACCTGGCCCGCGCCGCCGCCGGACTCTTTTTGCTGCTCACTGTTTACCGCCTCGCCGCCGAACTTTCGCCGGTTATCGCGGCGCGCCGTTGGGCGTTTGCCATCGTGGCCTTCGGCGGCGGGCTGGCCCTCGTCTCCATTGTCATCGGGCGCAGCAACGCCGCTGCCTTCGTCCCCGTCGATCTCTTCGTCCCCGAATCCGTCGGCTTCTATTCTATCCTCTCCAACCCACACTTCTCGCCGGCCTTCGCGTTGCAAGCGTGGGCCATCGTGTGGCTGCTGCATCCGCCGCGCTTGCCGCTCTGGGCGCAGTGTGTGGGGATGGGCCTGATCGGCGCGGGCATCATTTCACTGGCCCCCTACCTGGCCCCCGTTGTGGCCGCGTCGGCGGTGGCCGCATTTCCAAAGACCTTTAGGGTCTCGAAGACCCTAAAGGTCTGGCGCGCAACCGCGCGCTTGTTTGCCCTCGGCGCGAGTATGGCCGCGCTGCTGGCCTACGACGTGTGGGCCATGCGCTCCGACCCGGCAGTCATCGTATGGGCCGCGCAAAACATCACTGCCTCGCCACCCCCGGCTGATACACTGCTCGGGCTGGGACTCTGGTTCCCACTGGCGGTAGTGGGGCTGTGGAGGGTTGGGACCTTCGGCAAACGGCCCGCGCTGGCTGTGGCCGTGTGGCTGGGGGTCGGCGGCGCGCTCGTCTATATCCCCTATGCGCTGCAACGTCGCTTCCTCGGCGGTCTCTTCATCCCCATGGCCGTGTTGGCCGGTGCGGGCGTGGCGTGGCTGCTGAGTCACATGGCAAAGGGCTGGGAGCGCGCGCTTTCGCTGGCGGTGCTGCTGTTGTTCGGCTTCACCAGCAACGCGCTGGTGCTGGCCGCGCTGTTGCGCGCCCCGGCTTCGGCCGACCCGGCGCTGTATCTTTCCAACGACGAAGTTGCCGCGCTGCGCTGGATTGACGCGCACGCCACCGCCGCCGATGTGGTGCTGGCCGATGCGCGGCTGGGCAACATTGTGCCTGGTTGGGCCGGCGCGCGCGTGGTGTACGGCCACCCGATGGAAACGATTGACGCCGCGCGCCGCCGCGCCGAAGTGGACGCCTACTTCATTAGCGGCGGCGACCTGCCCGACCGTTACCGCGTGGCCTACATCCTCGGCGGCCCGGTCACTGCCGGGTGGCAAGTGGTTTTCCAAAGCGGCGCGGTGCGGGTGTATGGCCGATAGACTTCGACGCAGTTCCACTGTTTGTGTGGGGCGGCGCTTCCCGTTTGAGTTCGCCCTCTTTCTGCTGTGGGCCGCGCTGCTGCTTGGCCCGGCGGCGCTGCACCCCGGCTGGGCGCTCATGCCGCCGCGCTCGCCGTTCTCCGATCTGCTCATCTCCCATTGGCCGAACGCTGAATTTTTGCGGCGGTCGCTTTTTCAGTTTCACCAGCTCCCATTGTGGAACCCCTCCATCCTCGGCGGGGCACCGTTTGCCGCCGACCCGCTGGCCGGGCTGTGGTATCCGCCCAACTGGCTCACTGTGATTCTGCCGTTGCCGTTTGCCTTCAACCTTTTGCTCATGCTGCATTTGGCGTGGGGCGGGTGGGGCATGGCCCGCTGGGCGCGGGCGAGCGGCGTGGGGCAAGGGCCGGCGCTGTTGGCCGGGCTGGCCTTTGCCGGAATGCCCAAGCTCATCGCCCACATCGGCGCGGGACACATTTCGCTGGTATACGCCGTAGCGTGGACGCCGTGGCTAATGCTGAGTGTGGAACGCGCAACAGCGATTGCGAAAGCTCATTCCGTATTCATCCTTCATCCTTCATCCTTCATCCTTGCTCTTATCGCCCTCGCCGACCCTCGTTGGGCGGTATATGCCGGCGCCGCAATGATCGCTCTCTGGCTGGGCCGCCGCGCCTCGCTCCGCACATTGCTGCACAGCCTCGCCCTCGCCGCGCTGCTCACCGCCATCCTGTGGCTGCCGCTGCTGGAGTTTGTAAGCCGCGCCTCCCGCGCCGCCCTCACCGCCGCCGACAACGCCGCCTTCGCCCTGCCGCCGGGCTACCTCATCGGCCTCATCGTTCCGAACCTCGGCGGCTTTCACGAGTGGATGACTTACCTCGGCCTTGCGCCGTTGGCGTTGGCGATCATCGGCGTGGCAAAAGGGCGCGACCGCGTGGGCGTTCGCCTCATGGTTGCTATGGCCCTGGTTTCACTGCTGTGGGCGCTGGGGACGGGCGGGGGGCTGTTTGCCCTCCTCGGCCATTTGCCCGGCATCAGTTTGCTGCGCGTGCCATCGCGGTCGTGGTTTTTGGTGGGGCTGGCAGCCTGCTGGCTGGCGGGGCAGGGCGCGCAGGCGGTAGCCGAAGGCTTCCGCTTGGCGGGCCGCGCGGCCAACCTCGCCACGGTGGGCGTTGTTGCCGCGCTGTGGCTGTTGGCAGTGGGGGGTAGCACAGCCGCCCGTCACCCGTTAATCAACCTGCTCGGCATGGCGGCAATCGGCACGGCGGTGCTTTTGGCGTTGCGAGGTGATGTCATTCCGAGCCGCACAGCGGCGAGGAATCTCAGTGCCGGCCCTGAGATGCTTCGGGCCTCCAGCCCTGAGATGCTTCGGGCCTCCAGCCCTCAGCATGACATGGGATCAGTGTCGCCGGGTAGCGGCGCGAGATTGACCCGACCATTGGCCGCGCTGCTGGCCCTCACCCTCCTCGACCTGCTGTGGGTGAACAGCACACTGCTCACCGCCCGCCCGGTGGAGCCGAGCGTGGTTGCCCAATGGCTGAACAGCCAGCCGGGGGTTTGGCGGGTATACTCTCCGTCGTTCAGCGTGCCGCCGCTCGATGCGGCGCGGCTGGGCCTCGAGCAGGCGGATGGGGTGAACCCGCTGCAACTGTCTGACACCGTGGCCTTTATGACCCGCGCCACCGGCGTGGCCTCCGGCGGCTACAGCGTCACCGTGCCGCCGTTTTTGGGCGACGTGGCCACTGCCAACGCTGCCGCCGTGCCCGATGCCGGGCTGCTCGGCGAGTTGAACGTGCGCTTTGTGGTGAGCGAATTCGATTTGCGCGGCGGGGGCTTCATCCTGCGGATGCAGATTGGCCGTACGCGCATTTACGAAAACATCCGCGACCGGGGGCGGGTGAGTGCGGGCGCGCTCACGTATTGGAGCCCGAACCGGATCGAGTATCTGGTTTCGGCGGAGGGGGACGGTCGGGCGATTCTGAGCGAGGTGTGGTATCCCGGTTGGCGCGCGTGGGTCGATGGCAAGCCGGTGACCATTGAGCACGCCGGGCTGTTCCGCGCAGTGACGGCGGGGGCGGGGGCGCACCGGGTGGTGTTCGAGTTCTGGCCGCTGTCGGTGTACGTTGGGGCGGCCCTGAGCATGATCGGGCTGGGGTTGGCTCTATGGTCGGCACAGGCGATTCGGACGCGGAAAAACGCAGATGAACGCTGATCCAACATGAAAAAAATTTCCACAAAAGAATGGCGCTGGGCCGCGATTTTTTCCGCCGCCGTGATGGCGCTGACGTGCGTGCCGTACCTCGTGGGCGCGGCGCGCTCCGGCGACGACGGGCGCTTTTCGGGTTTCGTCATTGGCGTGGAGGACGGCAACTCGTATCTCGCCAAGATGCAGTTGGGCGCGCACGGCCAGTGGCTGTTCCAATTGCCGTATGCCATCGAGGATCATCCCAAGTCGCTGGTGTATTCCTTTTACATTTTGCTCGGCAAGCTGGCGGGCTGGGTCGTGGGCACGGCGGACCCGCTGCGGCTGCACGATGCGCTGGTGTTTTCCTTCCACGCGGCGCGGGTAGCCTGCGGCTTTGGGCTGCTGCTGACCTCGTATGCCTTTGTGGCCGAACTGCTGCCGCGTGTGCGCCAGCGGCGGCTGGCGCTGATGCTGGTGGCGCTGGGCGGCGGGTTGGGCTGGCTGGCGCTGGCGCTGCAGTTGCCCGGCGTGCCGCTGGAGTTTTACTCGCCGGAGGCGTTCACGTTTTTGGATCTCTACAGCCTGCCGCACCTCGCGGCGGCGCGCATGGCCATGCTCGGCGGCTTGCTGTTCTATATGCGCGCGGTGCGCGCCACGCGCGCCGGGGGCGCGGTGTGGCGCTGGCTGATCGCGGCGGCAGGGGCGTGGGCGCTGCTTACCTTCATTCAACCGTTTTACATGATCATTGTGTATGTGATCCTTGCCATGCACATTGCCATCCTCGGCGTGTTTGCCTTCCGCGAAACCGAGGGCGCGCTGACGCGCGGGCTGGACATGGGCGCGACGGCGGTGCGTGCGCTGTGGGTGGCGGCGCTGGCCGGGCTGGCCGGTGCGCCTATGGTGCTGTACACCTTTCTGCTCATGACCGCCGACCCGGTGTATCAAACGTGGGGCGCGCAGAATGTGATCCTCTCTCCCGCGCCGTGGTATTACGCGCTGGCGTGGGGGCTGCTAGCCGTGCCGGCCGTGTTCGGGTTGCGCTCGCTCTACCGGCGTAACGTTTTGGCGTGGGCGCTGGTGGCGGGCTGGCTGGCGGCAGTGCCGGTGCTGCTCTACGTTCCGTACAACTTGCAGCGCCGCTTTGCGGAAGGGGCGCAAGTGCCGCTGGTCGCGCTGGCCGTGCTGGGACTCACGGCGGGGTTGCCCACGGTCAAGCGGCTGCGCCTCGTGGGCCGGCGGGGCTGGCGATATGCGTCACTGGGGCTGGTGGCCCTGTCGCTCCCGGCCACCATGCTGTTGTGGGTGGGGGGCATCGTCGGCGCGTCCCAGCCCGCCCATCCCATGTTTCAAAACAACGATCAGGTGGCCACGTATGTGTTTCTGGCGCGCAGCGTGCCGCCCCGCTCGGTGGTGCTGTCGTCGTATCAGTTTGGCAACGCCGCGCCTGCCTACGGCTATGTGGTTGCTTTCGCGGGCCACGGGCCGGAGACGCCCCATCTCGACACCAAGCTGGAAATGGTCGCGCAGTTTTACGACCCCAAAGTGGACGCCGGGTCGCGCCGCGACAGCTTTCTGCTCATTGGCATGCCCTATGTAGTCATCGGCCCCTTCGAGCGCGAGTTGGGCGCGTTCGACCCGGCAGACCCAAAGCAGGCGGACTATTTGCAACGCATCTTTCAGTCGGGCGACTATTCGGTGTGGTCTCTCAAAACGGGGCCGTGATGCAAACGAGTGACTGGACCGGGCAGGGGGGCGGGGTCAAGTGGCCCGCCCGGCAACTGTTTCGCCAAGGGGAGCGGCTTTGGCCCGAGCTTGTCTGCGCCCTCGCCCCGCTCGCCGTTTATTGGCGCATCGTGTTCGGCGGGCAGGTGCTGTATTGGGGACTGCCCGCGCTGCAATTCGTGCCGTGGCGCGTGCTAGTGAACGACGCCCTGCGCCACGGCCAGTGGCCGCTGTGGACTTCGTTGCTGGGCATGGGCGCGCCGCTGCTCGCCAATCACCAATCCGCCGTGTTCTATCCGCCCAACTGGCTGGCGCTGTTGCTGCCGCCCGAAACCGCCGTGAGTGTGCTGGCCGTGCTGCATCTTTCGCTGGCAGGCGTGGGCGCGGCGCGGCTGGCGCGCATGCTTGGCGTGGGGCCGCTCGGCGCGGCAGTCTCCGGGCTGACCTTTGGCCTCTCCGGTTACCTCACCGCCCGGCTGTGGTTCATCAGCATAGACAACACCATGGCCTGGCTGCCGTGGGTGCTGCTGTTTGCGCCGCGCCCCGCGCCCTCGCCGGTCGCCAACCCCCGTGCCCGTTTCCTCGCCCTCAGCCTCGTCATCGCCCTGCAACTCCTCGCCGGCCACGCCCAAAGCTCCTTTTACACCCTCCTCATCGCCGCCGCGTGGGTATGCGGCTGGGCGGCGGTCAGAGGTCAGGGGACAGTGATCAGTGATCAGAGGGCAGTGAGCAGGGGCCAGCGGTCAGAGGCAGACGGTCAGCGTTCGTCGCTCATGCCGGCTGTATGCAAAGGCAACTCATCTCTCCTCTCACGTCTCACCTCTCACGTCTCTCCTCTCTCTTCTCTCCTCTCTCCTCTCTCCTCTCTCTTCTCTCCCCTCTCCTCCCTCCTCCTCTCCTCCGCCCTCGCCCTCGCCCTCACCGCCGCGCAACTGCTGCCCACGCTCGAACTCCTCCGCGAGTCGCCCCGCGCCAACACCGCCGACTACACCTTTGCCACGACCTATTCCCTGTGGCCGTGGCGGTTGCTTACCTTTGCCGCCCCAAACTTCTTCGGCCATCCCGCTGACCACAACTACTGGGGCTACGGCTCGTATTGGGAAGACGACGCCTACCTCGGCCTCGTGCCACTCCTCTTTGCTGCCTACGCCCTCTGGCACAGCATTCGCAATCGCAAGCAAACCGCCGCCCGTTTCGTCCTCGCCGTCCTCGCCCCGCTCGCGCTCCTCTCCATCACCCTCGCCCTCGGCAAAAACACGCCGCTCTTCCCGTTCCTCTATCGGTACGTCCCCGGCTTCAACCTCTTTCAAGCCCCGGCGCGCATGACCATCGGTTACACCCTCGCCCTCAGCCTGCTGGCCGGCCTCGGCGCGCACCACTGGCAGCCCTCCGCGCGCGCGCGCTACTGGGCGCGCCTCGGCATAGCCGGAAGTTTGGCCGCTTTGATTTTTGGGGAAGTGGCTGCGCAACTGTTCGCCGACCCGCACGTTGCCACGTTTGCAAGCGGGTTGACCGGGGCCGCCCTTGTCGCGGTGGGCGCATGGCTGCTGATACTCAACCGCCCAGCCACCCCCAACCGTTGGCAGTGGGCCGTCGCTGCCTTCATCGCCCTCGACCTCGGCTGGGCCGCCGCCCGCCTCAGCCCCACTGCCGACTCGGCTCTCTATCATTTGCCGCCATCGTTCACCCTCGCCGAGGGCCGCGTCTATCAGTCCGCCGCCGACGAGTATCGCGTCAAGTTCGGCGATTTCTTTCGCTTTCAATCCTTCGACCCGCTCGACGCTCAAGCCCTGCGCGATTCACTGCTGCCCAACCTCTCCGTCCTCAGCGGCGCGGCCTCGGTCAACAACTTCGACCCGCTGCTCCCGGCCCGATACGTCACCTACCTCAAGGCGATGGAAGCGTCACCTCGGCTGATGGACCTGGCCGACGTGCGGGCCATCGTCAAACCGATGGGCACGGTAGAGACGCGCTATATCGCGTCTCGTGCGCGGCTGGTGTACAACGCCCAAACGGCGGCCAACGGCGATTCCGCCCTGGCCTCACTGACCGCCCCGGCCTTCGACCCCGATTCCACCGTGATACTGGAACCCGACCCCGCCCCCGCGCTGGCGCGTGGCTTCGCCGTGCAGCACGAAACGTTCACCGTCACCCTGGCACGCGACGGCTACTTCCTGCTTTCCGACACCTTTTACCCCGGCTGGCGCGTCCGCGTCGATGGGCACCCGCGCCCCCTCTTCCGCGCCGATTACACCTTCCGCGCCGTAGCCGTGCCCGCCGGAACGCACACGGTTGAGTTTGAATACGCGCCCCTGTCGTTTGCGGTTGGGCTGACCATTAGCGCCCTCGCCGCGCTGGTGTGGGTGGGGCTTTTGCTCATTCGCCGCTAGAGCCAATTCCCAATTAATGGATGGCGCGAGGTTGGGGCGAAGCATTCGCCGCGCAGATTTTTGTAGCTTTGGGCGCCGGAGGCGAATGCTTCGCCCGTACATCGAAGAGAAATCTGCTGTAGAAGCTCATGAAACCCCTCCTCCGCCCCTGGCTCATTGCCCTCCTCGCCAACGCCCTCTACCTCGGCGCGGTGCTGGCTCGTAACGGCGGCGACCCGCTCAGCCTCGCCAAAATCGGCCACGGCCCCAACCAGGGCTACGACGGTCAGTTCACCTACCTCATCGCCATCGATCCGGCTCCGGCAGCAGTGACGCAAGCCATCGCCGTCGAGCGCGCCGACATTCCGGCATACCGCTATCAGCGCATCCTGCTGCCGCTGCTGGCGCGGCTCGTCGGATTGGGGCAACCGGCCCTCATCGCCTGGGCCATCCCACTGCTCAACCTCGTCGCGCAAACGGTCGGTACGGCCATCGTGGCAAGCCTGCTCACCGGCCTCGGCGTCAGCCCGTGGCACGCGTTGGTGTACGGTCTGTGGCCGGGGCTGGCCGTAGCCGTCCGCGCCGATCTGGTTGAGCCGTTGAGTTTCGCCCTCGTGGCCGCCGCCTATTGGGCCGACCGGCGCGACCGCCCGTGGCTGGCCGCCGGATTACTGGGCCTCGCCCTCTTCGCCAAAGAAACCGCCACCCTGTTCCTCGCCGCGCAATTGGCCGCCGCCCTTTTTGGGCGCGACCGGGTCCGGTTGTTGACGCTGGCGGCGTTGGCTGTGGCCCCGTTTGCTGTGTGGCAGTTGGCCTTGCGCGCGCTGTTCGGCGAATTCGGAGTCGGATCGGGTGGCTACCTCGGCACCCCGTTTGAGATTGTGCCCTTCATGGGCGTGTGGCGAATCTATTCCATCAGCCCGACCGTGTTCGCCGTGTTCCTCCTCTTCCTCGGCCCGTGGATCATGTTCCCGGCGGTGTGGGGCATGGCCGCCTCGGCCCGCGAAGTGCTGCGGCGCAACTGGCACCCTTACGTGTGGGCGCTGGGAGCCAATGCGGCCATTATTCCGTTCGCGCCCTTCTCCACCTTTCGCGAGCCGGTAGCCATGCTGCGCTTTTGCACCGGGCTGGTGCTGGCCACACTTCTGTTCGGCGGGCTGGTAAAATCACAGCGGGTCCTCAACTACTCATGGCTCTGGCTGGCGATGCTAGTGTTTATCAGGGGCTAGCTGTCAGCTATCAGCTCTCAGCCGTCGGCCTCGGTCACGCCTCGTGCTATATTCATCCTTCATCCTTCGCCTCATGCTCACCTACATCATCGTCCCCACCTATAACGAGGCCGACAACCTGCCCAAGTTGTTGCGCGAGATTTTTGCGCTGTCGGCCGCGAAGCGTGTTGGGGTGATTATTGTTGACGATGGCTCGCCCGATGGCACGGGGGCCATTGCCGACGAGTGGGCGGCCTCCCGTCCGGGGCAGGTGGTGGCGGTGCACCGGTCGGGCAAGCTGGGGCTGGGCACGGCGTACGTGGCCGGGTTCCACCGCGCTCTTGAATTGGGTGCGACTCGCGTGCTGACGATGGATGCAGACTTTTCCCACAATCCTCGCTACATCCCGGCCATGCTGGCCCGGGGCGACGCCCCCCGCGCCGATGTGGTCATCGGCTCGCGCTACGTGCCGGGAGGCGATATGCTCTACTGCCCGTGGTATCGCAAAATACTCAGCGGCGGGGCGAACTTCGTGGCTCACACCGCGCTCGGGTTGAAGGCGCGCGACGCCACCGCCGGCTTTCGCCTGTATCGCCGCGAAGTGCTGGAATCGATTGACCTCGACAGCATCTTTTCGTCCGGCTATTCGTTTCTTATCGAGATGCTATATTTGGTTCAGCGCAAGGGCTGGCAGGTGGCCGAGGTGCCCATTGTGTACGAGGACCGCATGGCGGGGCAGACGAAGATTTCACGCGCCGAGATTTTCCGGGCGCTTTATACGGTGGCACGGCTGTCGTTTCGGCGGTTCGTGCGGCGGAGGTGAACTATGGCAACAGATTTGAGCAGGCAACGGGCGGGCGGCAATTTTCAAGCGAGAGAGCTTATCAGCACACTGGGCGCGGTGCTGGCGCTGTTACTCTCGGCGGCGCTGCTCGTTTGGTTCGCGGTGCGGGCGCTGCGCACGCTCTTTGGCATTGCCTCGATGCTGCTGCGGCCCGTGGCGTTTGTGGCCCGGCTGGTGATCGCCGTGCTGCGCCGTGTGTGGCCCGTAGCCCGTGTGCTGCTGCCCAGAATCGCCAAAGGGTTGATGAACTGAGGTGCGCGAAGCGCCCCACACGTCCACTGCATGTTTTTGGGGCTGTGTTTTGACCTCAAGACTTCACTGGTTTTTAAGTGCTGTTTGTAAAACTTCTGTTACCCAACCATTCAGACTCTTGTCTTTTAATTTTGCCTGAATGTAGGCCTGGCGATGCAATTCAGCAGGCAAACGAACAACAAATTTTCCCGAAAATGGCTTTTCAGGCGACTCGCCACGTTGATCGCAAAAATCGAGATAATCATCAACTGATTCTCGAAATGCCTTTTGAATTTCATCAACGCTTTCGCCTTCAAAAGTAATCACGTCACGGACATTGATGACTTCCCCATACAAAATGCCCGCTTCGTCGTCAATTCCAACTTTACCGATATAACCTCTATATTCCATCATGGCTTTACTCCTGCCGCTTCAAGAAACCTGCGAACAGACTTGACTGCTCCCCTATTTGTTTCTTTGCGCGGATGCGGGCGGTGAAACACCGCCCGTACATCTTTCAAAGCAACCCGCACTCGTGAGCCATGGCCTTCCGAGATTTCTGCGCCCAAAGCAATAAGAAGAGCTTTGACATCTCGCCAAGCGATATTGGCTCGCTCAGGCTTCTCGAAAATGGCTTCGAGGGTTTTACGGTGTTTGCTATCCACGATGCAATAATATCAGAAAATGATACTGCTTTCAAGAGGCTCTTGTGCTTGATTTTCAAGTCCGCCATGAATCGCGTGAAAGTGTCGATCACGCCGCAAACTCCGGTTCGGGTCTTTTCTTCAAACCGCTTGCCCGATCGGCAACGGCTGGCCGCTCGCCTCGCTGTACAACACATCCGGGTCAAAATCCACGCCGTTGGGCCATACCAGGGCCCCTACCTCCCGGTCCACCCGCGCCCGGCTAAAGAACTCCACGTCCTCCAACGGCGCGAACACCCCTCCTCGCCCCAGCACACGACGCCGGAAATCCATCTCGGCCGTCAGTCCGTCGGCAAAGGTCAGGCGCAGCACATACTCTCGCACGTGCGTCACATTCGTGATACGTGGAAACATAGTCAACCTCCTCCACTACTCCAGCGGCGCAATCTTCTGCGCCGGTTCGCTCATATGAAGCCGCCGCCAGTTCTCGGCCAACTCTCGCTGGTGTAGCGCTGCCCATTCCAGCACCATCGAATGCGCCCGCGCCGGCAGCCACCCGTTCAAGCCCGCGATTGGGTCTATCGTGTACTGCGCTTCCGCTCCGCCATAAATCGCGTGAAAGTGTGGTGGCAAATGGTCATCGAAATACATGCGAATGATCACCCCAAAGAAGCGGCTGATTTCTGGCATGGTATCTCTTAGCCGCCATTATAACGCGAGGCGGTGGCCGAAAGCTGGCGGTGAGGTGGCGTGTCAGGGCAATCGCATCTAAATTGAGGCGCGTCTTTCGAGCCGATTTTCTCGGCAATCTCGGCCCGCCCGATATGGTGCCTGTCGAACGGTTGAGCGAAACCGCCTGCAAAGAAGAGACTGTAGCATGTCCACCAGGTTAGACACTGTGGCACGCCGGTTCGACCAGTTTCCTCTTGAATATGGGCTCGGCCACACTGATTCAGGCCTGCCAAGATGGGACTTGGCCCATAGTCCAGGCGAATCGCCGTTGCTGCAGAACATAAGGCCCTTGCTCGTGCCTGAATCGTTACTGTGCTTTTCTACACTTTGCCCAAGCAGGCCACATTCGCTCTCGGCCCGGTGATGTTACTACAGTCTCGGCCATGCTCACCGCCAACATGCACGACGAGCGACGACGAACAATGTTCCTATCGGCGGTGCCGGCCGCATCAGAGTCGATCGGCTACGACCCCAACCTTGCGCACCAACGCCACCACCGCGTCGCCCACTTCGTACGTCCGTGCCGTCCCGCCGATATCAGGCGTAAGAGGATGCCCGCTCTCAGTCAGAGCGCGCATGGCAGCGATGATCCATTGCGCGGCTGCGGGCTGTCCCAGGAATTCCAACATCAGAGCGCCGCTCCAGATCATCGCCAGAGGGTTAGCGATCTGCTGCCCGTAAATATCGGGCGCTGAGCCATGGATCGGCTCGAACATAGATGGGTAAGTGCGTTCGGGGTTCAGATTGGCGGTAGGGGCCATGCCCAGGCTGCCGGCAATAGCCGCGCCCAGGTCGGTGAGTATATCGGCAAACAGGTTGGAGGCCACCACCACATCCAGCGATTCGGGCCGCAATACAAAGCGTGCTGCCAGAGCATCCACCAGTACCTGCTCGGCGATTACATCCGGAAATTCTTGACCTACCTGGGCAAACACCTCGTCCCACAGCTCGAAAGCATACTCCAGCGCGTTGGACTTGGTGGCGCTCACCAGCCGCCTGCGCCGGCTTTGTGCCAACCGGAAGGCAAAGCGGATCACGCGTTCGATTCCGGTCCGCGAGAACACGCCGCTTTGCACCGCCACTTCCAGCGGAAGGCCGCGGTGAACCCGTCCCCCGACCCCGCTATATTCCCCCTCAGTATTCTCACGCACAACGATGAAGTCTATCGCCTCCGGGCCTTTACCTGCCAGCGGACTGCGGATGCCCGGCAGCAGCACGGCTGGGCGCACGTTGGCGTACTGGTCAAAACTCTGGCAGATTGCAAGGCGCATACCGCGCAGCGAGACCGAATCGGGCACTCCGGGAAAACCCACTGCGCCGAAGTAGATGGCGTCGAATGGCTCTAAAGTCTTGAGCGCATCGGCCGCCATCATGCGCCCGTGTTCGAGATAGTAGGCGCATCCCCAGGGGAAGGCGCTGAATTCCAGATTGAAATCCCCGGCGACCTCGGCCGCGGCCTGCAAAACTTTTACGCCCTCAGGCATCACCTCGTTGCCGATGCCATCGCCGGGAATGACGGCGATATGATAGTGTTGCATAATACCTCTGCTATTCCTCCATCAGTTGCTTTGAAGGAAATCATCACTGCCGGGCGATGAAAATCTCCGGCCCCAGCACATTGATCAGAATCTGACGCAACTGCGCCCGCGCCTCCGGGCGCAACGGGCCCACCGGGCCGCGGGTCGGGCCTGCCGGCAGACCCAACAGATTCACCGCCTCTTTGACCACGGCTGGGAAGGTCCCCAGCCTGTAAGCATCTCGCAGGATCGAGATCTTTGCTTGCTGCCGGCGGGCTTCCGCCAGATTACCGGCGCAGGTCTGGCGGTAGACATCCACCGTAATGCCTGCGGCGATATTCGCCAGCCCGCAAACCGCCCCGGCAGCCTCGTTCAGTACCGCATCATAGATGATCGTATCCAGCCCAGTGAAAATGGCGAAATCCTCCGGGCAGGCAGTTTTGTAGTCCTTCAGCAGCGAGATATTTCCGCTGCTGTCTTTGATCCCGGCGAAGTTCTCATGCGCGCCGCACAGCCGTCGCACCAGTCCAGGCGTGAGGGTGACGCCCCCCGCGCGTCCCGGGTTGGTGTAGCCCAGCACCGGGATGCGCACGGCGCTCAGGATGGCGCTGTAGTGCTGGAACAACTCCTCCTCGTTCGGCTGGATATAGAAGGGTGTCAGCACCGAGAGGGCATCGGCCCCGGCTTCTTCGGCCTTACGGCTGAGAGCCAGGCTGCGGCGCGTGTCAATTGCTCCGGTGCCGGCGATCACGGGCACGCGTCCGGCAACGGCTTGCACGGTTGTCCGGATCACCTGCAAGATCTCATCCTCGTCCAGCGCGTAGAACTCGCCCACGCTGCCGACAGCAAAGACAGCCTGCACGCCCTGCCCGATCAGATAGTCAACGATTTCTTTCAGCGCTGCCGGAGAAAAACGCTCTTGCTCGTCGAATGGGGTAACAATAGGGACGATAATGCCAGAGAGTCCAAGTTTCATGAAACTACTCCATCCAGATAGTCGGAGGCAGCGCCTAATAGTTGGTATAGGCGCCGTCTTCAGTATGGAAATGCGGCGGCTCGGAATCAATCAGCGGGTAGCGGCGGGCCGCTTCCCGGTTAAAGCGTATGCCTAAGCCGGGCGCTTCGGGCAGGCTCAGGTGGGTTCCCTCTAACTGGAAGGCGCATTCAAAAACATCCGGCAGAGTCTGGTTGGGATGAAAAATGATCTCCTGTGGGCCGGCGTTGTCAATTGCCAGGTCAAGATGAAGTGAGGCCGCCGTGCACACCGGCCCCAGCGGGTTGTGCGGCAGAATGCGGATCAGGTGCGTCTCTGCCAGGGCAGCAATTTTCTTTGCCTCCGTCAGACCGCCGGCAATGCACAGGTCTACCCGCGCAAAGTCAATCAGGTTTTCTTCAATTGCCTGGCGAAACTCCCACTTGCTGGCCCATTGTTCTCCGGCGGCCAGCGGCAGGCGGGTGTGCCGGCGCAACTGGCGGTACCCCTCGACAAACTCGGAGCGGATGGGGTCTTCGACTACAAACAGGTTCAGCGGCTCGGCCTCCCTGCAAAACCAGATGGCATCCGGGGGCACCAGGCGGGTGTGCAGATCCACCATCAACTCCATCTTGTCACCCACCGCGGCGCGCACGGCGCGCAATTGCTCCAACAATTGGCGCGCGGCGCGCCGCGGCTCAAACGGGCCCCCTCCCGGGGCGGGCGGGCTGAGGCGGAAGTATTGGTGGCCCTCCTCCAGCAGTTGCCGAGCCCGCTCGGCTGCCGCAGCCGGATCGCCCTGCGAAAGGAAGCGCGATAGATCGCGGTCCTCGTGGGCATGGACGGGGGCATATGCGGTATTCAAAAAGCACTGCACGTAATCACGGCAACGCCCGCCCAGCAGTTGGTAGACGGGCGCGCCCAAGGCCTGGCCTAGAATATCCCACAAGGCAATATCAATCCCGGCGATGGCAGAGCCAATGAGCCGGTCAGCCGGGTAAAAACCACCGCGGTACATGCGCTGCCACAGGTGTTCGATGCGCCGCGGATCTTCTCCCACCAACCAGCGGCGCAGGTGGTCCACGACACCTGCAATGGCACGTGGCCGGCGCTGCAGGCCGGCCTCGCCTATGCCTGTCAGTCCAACGTCGGTGGAGACGAGCACAATCACCAGCGTCCTGCCGGGAGCCTGCAGGGGGATGCACTCCACATCGGTGATCTTCATGGCTGCCTGGCCTGTTTGGGACGTGCCTCCCTGCGGGAATAGACTTCGGGATTCACCAGCATCTCCGGTCGGCCTCCCTCCAACACCAGCAGGGCATTCGCCACCGCCTGCTCCACCAGCTCATAGGCAGTTTCCAAGCTGCGCCCCCCGATGTGGGGAGTACAAACCACATTAGGCAGCGAGAGGAAGGGGGTGTCAACGCCGTTATCGGTGTCCACATCGGTACCC
Source organism: Chloroflexota bacterium (assembly GCA_016213135.1). Taxonomy (GTDB): domain Bacteria; phylum Chloroflexota; class Anaerolineae; order Anaerolineales; family VGOW01; genus VGOW01. The sequence continues at coordinate 44,395 of JACRBQ010000070.1, forward strand.
AACCCGGCAAGGCGGCCCTCTGCCAGAGCGTGGTAGAGAACCTGCCCGTCCACCAAGTTGGCGCGGGAGGTGTTGATCAGGATGGCGGTGGGCTTCATCAGGCCCAACTCGCGCGCGCCAAGCAGCCCTATCGTCCGGGCGGTGGGGCGCAGGTGAAGCGAGACGATATCGCTCTCCCGCAGCAGGTCATCCAGCCCGGCGCGCTGCATGGCATGCTCTGTGGCAAAAGAAGCGTCCCAGAAGTCGTCAAAGTCAAAGCCCAGCAGGCGCATGGTGAAACCGCGGGCGCGCTGCGCTACGGCCTTGCCGATGAAACCCAGCCCGATGATTCCCAAGGTTTTGCCATGCACCAGGCTTCCCAGGCTTGTGTCGATTGTTTGGCGGGCTTTTAGCAGAAAGTACCTTTGCGGGATCCGCCGGGCAACGCCGAGTATGAGTCCCCAGGTCAAGTCTGCCACCGATTCAGACATCTGGGCCGGAGCATTAACAACTGGCACCCCGTAGCGCGTGGCGGCTTCCAAGTCTATCGCGTCCCAGCCGCTGGAAATGAGCGAAACCACTTTTAGATTGCAGGCGGCTTCGAAAAAAGCGGCATCTATGCCACGGCTTGGGCCAAATACAACCACGGCTTGGGGAGCTAGTCGCAACAGTTCTTCGTAAGAAAGCGGCGTGTGCTCGTGCAACGGATGAAAACCTTTTTCCAGCAGGCGCGGGCGGTATTCCGGTAAGATCTCTCCCAGAATCCCACTGTGAAGAATGGCAGGGTAAGGGCCGGTCATAGTATCACTCAAAGTGGAAGGCATACAAGCTGGCGGCGCGCAAGCGAAAGCGTAGCGAAACCGGCTTGCCGGCGAGTGCGCTGAGATCGGCATTGCCGCGCCAAGTGACGGTGTGAGCGGGCAGGTCGCCGCAGATGGGGTCGCAGTCGGCGAAGCTCAGGCCGGGAACGGCCTGCCCCTCTGCCTGCGGGACAGGCTTAGGCGAACCTTCAGCTTCTGCCACTTCCACCAACACCTCGCCGGCTCGCCGAGTCTCCAAGTTCAGGCACAGGTGGTTACCCGAGAAGACAAGCTGCGGCGTGGTGAAGCTGCTCGTCCCGGGCGCTTCTAGCGCGGCCAGCCGCCCGGCAGGCCAGGTGGCAAAACCCATTTTACCCAGCGGCATCGAACGCGGGTACTTGTGCGGCACATGGTAACCTGTCACCGGCAAGGCAACACGTCCGGCATCGATCTGCATCAGGTTGGCGGCGGCAAATAGGCAGCCTGCGTCCCAGGCGCCCTCCGCGCCGGTGGTGAGCAGTGGCCCGCCCGGCAAGAATGACCACAGCCGCCCCTCTGAGCTGGAGGCTATGTGGATCTCGGTGGTATCCGTGTCCCGGCGATAGAGCGCCGGGAACATCAGGTGCTGGCTACTGCTGCCGGGGTAGCGCGTGTAGGCGTTAGTGTATATGTCGGCGGCGGGGTTATCTCCGGGCGTGATCCACAGCACCGGTTCCGGAAGCGGCCAGCGGGCAAAGTCGCCGGTCTCTGCGCGCCCCACTGCCCGCCGGCCGTACAGCCACATGCGCACGTAAGCCACGTATTTCTCCTGGTCTGGGTCGTAATACACCCGGTTGCTGGTGTCACTGTTGGCCAGCATCACCGGGTCGGGCAAAGGTTTCCAATGCAGGCCGTCCGGAGAAGTGGCTGCGAACATGGCGCTCTGGTAGTGGAGCGCCATGGTATCGGCGGTCATGCCCAGTCGCCGCTCGCAGTCGCGCAGGCGGTCCAATGGCAGACGGCCCATGTAGAAGGACTTATAGCGCTCCTGAGGTGGGGCAGAAGGGTCAATGAACACGGACCCGCCGTGGTAGCCTGTTTCGGGCGTTAGCGCTCCGCCCAGCACGATATTCGAGGCTTGACCATCGTATTCGAAGATGCCCAACTCCGGCTTCGTCCAAGTCTGCAAATCGTCCGATTCGGCATAGCACAACAGACTGCCCCAACCGGGGTCGCGGGCTAGGCCGGCCGCGGCCGGTTTGCCGTCCCAATAGGTGCCTGGCACGGCCTCGTACCACAGGCGATATTTTCCGCCATCATACAGCAGGGTAGACCAAAAGATCACCTTCTCCCAGGGCCGGTCCGGGCCGATGAACGGGCTGGTCTTCTGCGGGGAGCGGGCCACGATGCGCAGGTTGTGCGGCACATCCAGCGGGTGCGGCTGCACACGGCCGGGATCGCCCTGCGTGGCAAACAGGCTGGTGGGCTGCCCATCTGCCGTGTCCCACCGGATCATACCTGGGCGCACGTAGCGCCAATCGGTGAACAGGTGCGGACCAGGCTCCAGTGTGTAGGGTTCGATCATGCCCTGGCGCGGAGAAAGCATCATAGTTCGTCTGCCGTTTCTTGCACGGGGTGTGAAACCGAGGACCTCTTCTGCATGATGTTGAGCAACTGCAGGCGTTGCACGGGGTCAACGACGACACTCACCCAGTTGGATAACAAGCTAAAGGCCGTGGCGGTGACAAAAATGGCAGCTCCGGGGAAGAAGGCCAGCCACCAGGCACTTGCCAGATACGCACGGCCCTGAGCCACCAAGAGACCCCAGGAGACATCGGGAGGCTGAATGCCCATCCCCAGGAAACTTAAGCCAGACTCGGTCATAATTACCCCTACGAAACCCAACGTTGCCAGGACGGACATTACACTGACTAAATTGGGGGCAATGTGCCGGATGAGGATATGAAGATCTCCGCCGCCCAGGGCTCGCGCCGCATCAATGAATTGGAACTCGCGCAGGCGCATCGTTTCTGCCCGCACGACGCGGGCATAAACTGGCCAGCCCGTGGCGATCAAAATTACAATGACTTTGTCTATGCCCGGGCGGGCGATAAAAATCACCACCAGTACCAGCAACAGGCTCGGAAACGCCATCATCAGGTCAACGTAGCGCATAATCATGTCGTCGAGTAGACCGCCATAGTATCCGGCCAGCAGGCCGAGGAACAGGCCCAGCAAACTGGAACCAATCACCACAATCAACGAAATAAACAGCGAAACCCGGGACGCAATGAGGATGAGCACCAGCAGGTCTTTGCCCAACGGATCGGTGCCAAAGATGCGCCCTCCCGGTTCCAGCGAGGGCGGCAACATGGAACTGTCAAAATCAACTTTGTTGATTTGATCCCCTACATAGCTAGGCGCGAGCCAGGCCGCGATGAAGAGGAGGATGAGATAGAGAAATGAGACAAAGGCCAACTTGTCCCGCCACAGGAGCCGCAAAGAGCCAATGACGACGTTGCGGCGCGGGACCTTGATTTTGGGGAATGAACCTTGCATCTCAACGTGAGCCTAGACGGACACGTGGATCGATGGCGGCATAGAGCAGGTCGAGCACAAGATTAGTAAGCACGACAATAATGCCAACAACGAACACGGTAGCTTGCAAAACGGGAAAATCACGGTTGGCAATGGCATCAATGGTGAGCTTGCCGATCCCGGGCCACCCAAACACGGTTTCGACGATGACCGCCCCATTGGCGACACCGATGAACGTCGAGCTGGTAACGGTCATGATGGGAAATGCCGCATTGGGCAAGGCGTGGCGGAGCAGGAGCCTCACTTTGGCGACGCCTTTGGCCCGCGCGGCGGTCAGGTAAACCGCCGAGAGCTGCTCAAGCATGCTGGTGCGCACGACCCGCGCCAGGTAGCCCGATGGGCCCCAGGTTAACACGATCAATGGGAGAATGGCATGTTTCCAAGTGCCGGAGCCGGAAGTTGGAAGCCAGCCCAGGCGCAGCGAAAAGATGTAAATGAGCACGAGGGCCAGCCAGAAGCTGGGCACCGACACCCCGAACAAGGAAATTGCGGTGGTGAGCGAGTCGAAAAAACTCAGCGGACGCAGCGCGGCGATGACGCCGATGACAATGGCGATTACCAGGGACACAAAAGTTGTGCCAAAGGCCAGCGTCAAAGTCAGCGGCAGGCGGTCAAGGACCAACGCGCTGGCCGGGATCTTTTGCCAGAGGGACTTGCCGAAATCCAGATGGATGGCGCCGTTTAGAAAATCAACCAGTTGCACCAGAATGGGGCGGTTCAGGCCGTGCATTTCCCTGAATCTCTCCGCCATTTCCAGCGGCGCTGTTTCTGGCAGATAAAGCAGCGCCGGATCGCCAGTCAACCGCGACAGGAGGAAGACCAAGATGGTGACGGCAACGACAACAAAGATCGAATAGAAAAGGCGCCGAAGAACGTATGTCGCCATAGCCAAAATAATCTCCGATCGATGATTCCAACGGGGAGGGCTCTGGCCCTGTCACAGGGCCAGAGCCCTCGGTGCGAAGCAGTTACGGGAATTTGACGTCTTTCGCCAGGATCAAATGATCTGGACGGGGTTGGAACTGGACGCCGTCTGCAAGTTTGTAGATGTACTGGATATAGACAATCGGGCAGGTGGCGACAACGTTATCTGCCTGGAATCTCATCACCTCAGCCAAGGCCGTCTGTCGCTCTGGTCCGGAAAGCCTGCTGGCCTCTGTGTACAGGTCAACGAAGGCTTGTCCCGTCGCATCGCTCAATGTCGAGTGAATACCGCTAGGCATGTAGTAGGCCTGAATGGTGAACGAGGCATCCTGCATTTCGTTTCCATGTTGGCCCCAGAAAATGGCCAATCGATCAGGAGGCACTGGCAACTGCCGCGCAATGGCTTGGTGCTTGGCAGGTTCGTTCAACTCCAGGTTAAGATTAAGCCCGGCTTCGTTGGTTGCTGCAAGTATCGCAAGCATCATTTGCAGTGTTGTTTGATCTGATGTGGAGCGCAGGTAGACCGTGATCTTGTTGTCCACAGGCACTCCATCTGCTCGGGCTTGTTCGATCAGAACCTTGGCTTGCTCGGGGTCGTAGGGGATGAGCGGGATGTCGGGGTTGTAGCCCACCACGTTGGAGGCGATCAGTTGAGTGGCGGGGACGGCATAGCCTCCGTACAGCTTGTCGGCGATATTCTGGCGGTCAATTAACAGGCATATGGCGCGTCGGATGCGGATATCACTCAAGGGCGGGTTGGGAAGGTCCATGCGGATAAAGGGAGTTTCGGAAATCGGGACAGGGACCACATTGCCGGTCTTGGTGTCTTGAGGATCCAAGGCTACAGCAATGTCGGCTTCTCCGGTCTCCGCCATGGCGCTACGCACAGCCGACTCATTCCGCCAGACGTATTCAATCTCGGCGATATCCGAAACCTGCCCTCCCCAGTAGTCGGGATTTCGCTCCAAGACCAGTTTCTCACCGGCGACCCATTCTTTGAACTTGTACGGCCCCGTTCCTACCATGGTGCGGAAGGCGCCGTCGATGTCGGCCTGGATAGATTTGGGGGACGCCATGTTGGCAAAGAACATGGTCGCTGGCAGAGCCGGGTAGGTATCGAGTGTAGTCACATCAAGCGTGTTTTCATCGACGGCAGTGGCATGTGTGCCAGCCGGGACGTTGCCAAGAATATGTTTGTTGTTGTCAGGGTCGTACAGGTAATTGAGCACCCAGGCAGCAGCTTCAGCATTGAATGGCTCTCCATCGTGGAACTTCACTCCTTGTCGCAGATGGAATCGCCAAGTGGTGTCGTTGGTCTGCTCCCACGAGAGAGCCAACTCGGGCACCAACGCGCCTGTGGCTGGATCATGACCGACCAGGGTCTCGTACGTGTTGCGGTATGTGTTCAGCGCAATGATTGTTCCTTCGCCCGGGTCGAGGTTCGGCGGTTCTTCGCCAACCACAATCACCAGTTTTTTGGATTCGGCCGGAGAAGGCTCCGTGGGTTTCGCCGGGGCTTCTGTGGCGGGCGCTTCCGTCGCGGCCGGCTGGGACGGTGACTGGGTTGGTGTTGCCGAAGCGCAGGCCTGAAGAACAAGTGCGACCAGACTGAGCAACAGCAAGAGTGTTCTCCAAGCGATGCCAGAACGGCAGACGTAGAGTTTGAACATGGTTCTCCTCCATAAAGTGGTAGTGGTATTTTCAGGCGGGATGGCTCAAATAGGTGCTCTCGTAAAAAAGGTGTATATCCTTCGATGGCTCTCCTTTCTTCCTATATATATGACAGCGCGATAACTTCTACTGCTCCATACTACCGGGCAACTGAGCGCGTGGACTTGCCATCTGATGGTGCGATGGTTGCCGGGCGGTAAGAGGGTGAAAAACCAAGCTCGTATGAAATATCGTTTGAAGCTCCCTTGACAATTTCGACCAGCTTTTCCAGACTGTAGCGTTGGAAATGTTCCGATAGGCCCGCAATACTCAATGCGGCAATCACCTGGCCGGTATGGTCTCGAATAGGCGCGCCCACGCAGACGTGATCCTGAACGCTTTCCTGATTATCGTGGGCCCATTCCTGCATGCGGATCCGCCCCAGCTCTCTCCGCAGATCGTCGGGCGAGGTGATGGTGGTGGAGGTGAAGGGTTTGAGCTCGACGGAGGAGAGATAATTCTCCAGAGAAGGGGGTGAAAAGTAAGCCAGCAGCACTTTGCCCAGCGAGGTGCAGTACGCCTGCTGGCGGTGGCCAAGCGTGGCCGACATCCAGCGCACATTGGGGCCGGTGACACTCTTCTGATAAACGATCTGTGTGCCGTCTAGAATGGCGACATGGAAGGCCATCTCGGGGAGTCGTTCGGCAAGCTGCGTCAGGTGATATTGAGCGACGCGCTCCAGCGGCGAGTTGCGCAAATAGCTTAAACCTAACTCAAGCGATTTGACGCCCAGGCGATACGTCCCGGAAACAGCGCCAGGGGCCAGCAGGCCAAGATCGACCAACGTGGCGATCAAGCGATGCGTGACGCTCTTGTGCATATTCAGGCGGTGGGCGACTTCAGTTACACCCAACTCCGCCTCTGAATTCATGAACTGCTCCAGCACAGTCACCGCGCGGCCAACCGTACTGAGAAAATAGTATGGGGCTTCTTTCTGATCAGACATCACCGCCTCGTCACATTTCCGGTCTATTGTCTCTATATAAGAGACAACGTCTCTTTTTATGATTATAGCAAATCGCACAGCGAAAGTCAAGGGCTATTTTCATGGTTCGCATCTTATCCAGCCAGGACTTTGAGGAAGTGGTTTTGTCATTCACCTGCCGTTCGGCTTGCACTTTGACCAGCGTGTCCAAGTTCTTCCAGCGGTCAAGGCCCGGCAACATCCGCAGGCAGGTCAAGTCAGAGATCGTCCAACACTGGCGTTTTTCGATCCGCCCATGCCCTTTGTTCACGGTTTGGCAATGGTCATGCTACAAGCCTTGGAACTCCAAGTTCTCCGCCCACTCGAACAGGCTTTGCACGTCCTGGCATAGATTTTCTTGGTTGCCTTTGAGGGCCAAGAGATAGTCGCCCCCTGGTTCACGCTTTGGGCCGCGATGTCCGTCTGGCAGCCCATAGCGTCAATCGTGACCAGACAGCCGGAAATATCCAGCAGTTGCAAGAAGGCCGGGATCGCCGTGATTTCATTCGATTTTTCGTCAACCTTGCGCTGGCCGAGTACCAGATGGTTGGCGCTCGCCCAGGCGACGACCATGTGGATGGCGTTCTTGCCCAACGGCTTGTGGTGCGACCGGCGGAGGGTCTTCCCATCCACAGCAATCACTTGGCCGGGCAATCGCTGGCTGACTGCTTGCACCCAGGTCAGAAAGCCCGCTTCAAACTCGTCGGGTTCAGCCGGGCAAACACTCGGCCAAAGGTGTCATGGGACGGGATACCATTCGGCAATTCGAGAAAGGTGCGAAACCAAGCTGCTTTGGCCCGACCGAACTCCTCGACTTCGGTCCAACCATCGGCCCCGCAAATCACGGCACAGATGGCCAGGATGACAATATCGAGCAGCTTATGCTCGCGGGTGCGTTCCACCCGCGGGTTGGTCAATTGAGCAAAGTGCTTCTCCAGCACAGTCAATGGTTTGTTGGACATCGGCTCGCTCCTGAACATAAGGATCGAGCCATTTTACCCGACGGCCGCTCCGCATCCCGAATTTAGATGCGATTGCCTTGGGTGGCGTGTCAGCCGGTGACGAGGAGCGGATAAACTCCACGGATGATCACGCCGCAAACTCCGGCTCGGGTGGCTCCACGGCCTCTTTATGGGCAATCGGCGGCAACCGCATCGCTAGGAGCGCGGCGGGGATCACGGCCACAAAGGTGATGATGAACAGTGCGGGGTAGGACGTGTGATCCAGTATCCATCCGCCGATAATCGGCGCAATCACCAATGCCCCGGCGAAGCTGTTCGCCAGCCCGATGTACACCGGCCGGCCGCCCGGCGGAGCCAGATCCAAAATGTAATTCGAGAAGCCGATGAAGTTCGAGCCTTCGACCATGCCGATGATGAAGTAGCAGGCCACGTACACCCACGTGAGCGACGAGGCGACGCGGATGAGCGACACGCCCAGCCCCAACAGCGGCGGCGCCAACGAAAGCCAGGTGACGATTTGAATGACGCGATGGCTGCCGCGCTGCACGGCCACTTGCCCCAGCACCAGCCCGGCCACCGCTATGCCAATGGAGCCGACGGCGGCCAGCCCGCCCACAATGGCCGGGTTGATTCCGGCTACCTGTGTGGCGTGCAAAATGTAAAACGACGACGCCAGCCGTTGCAGCCCGGCCAGCAGTTGCACGGTGATCACGCGCACGAACGTCGGGTCGCTGCGCCACACGGCGGCGAACCTGGGCAGGAACTCGCGCAGGGAGGCGGCGGGCGGATCCACCGGCACGGCCTCGGGAATCTCGACCGTGATGAGAATGGCGAGAAACGAAAAAAAGACGCACAGCCCGGCCAGCGCAAAAATGGCGGCGTAGTTCAACGGGTAGGGCGGGCCGGTGTTCGAGAGCAGTTGCCCCACCAGCCAGCCCGCGCCAATCGAGAGCAAGCCCACCACCACTTGCCCCAGCCCCACCAGCCGCCCGCGCCGCTGCGGACTCATCGCTTTGCCGAACAGATCGAACCACGCTATTGCCGTGAACGCATCGGTCAGGGCGAACCACCCCAGCCCGAAAAGGAAAATTACCAGCAGCACTCCCGGAAATTTCGCCAGCCAGCCGGTGAACAACAGCAACGCGAACAGCCAGAACATGGGGCGACCCATGACCGCGCCCAAAACCATGTAGGGATATTTCTTCGGTTTGTTGGTGAGGAAGTTGGCGGCGAACAATTGCGGCAGCAGCCACGCCCCCAGCCAAATGGCGCTGGCCGCGCCGATGAGCGCTTTGGACGTGGTGAGCGTGGCGGCAAACGCCGGCAGCACCGTGCCCGTTTGCGCGAACGTCAGCGCCAGCCCGAAAAAAACGTAATCCAAAAAAAAGGCCCACCAGTTGCGGGTCGATGTTTTTAGCATGGGGCCGATTATAGCCTGATACAATACTCCACATGTCACTTTTCTCATCGCGCTTTAGTGGAGACTTAACCCCCAACCGCCTGACTCGCGCGCTGGATGCCAAACACGCTGCCGGGAGGCCCATTCTCGATCTGACGGAATCGAATCCCACGCGGGCCGGTTTCGACTACTCCCGCACTTCGCTCCTCAGCGCCCTCGCCTCCCCGGCCGCTCTCCGCTACGACCCCTCGCCGCGCGGCCTGCTCTCGGCGCGGCAAGCCGTGGCCGGCTACTACCGCCGCCACGGTGAAACCGTGCACCCCGATTCGCTCACCCTCACCGCCAGCACCAGCGAGGCCTACGGCTACCTCTTCAAACTGCTGGCCGACCCCGGCGACGAGATTCTGATTCCGCGCCCCGGTTATCCGTTGCTGGATATGCTGCTGACTCTCGAATCACTGCGACCGGTATTCTATCCGTTGCAGTACGACGACCACGCCGGGTGGCAGGTGGACGTTGAACGCTTGCGCCACTCCGTCGGCGAGCGCAGCCGCGCCATCGTGGCCGTCAGCCCCAATAACCCCACCGGCTCGTACCTCAAACCCGCCGAGTTGGCCGCCCTCACCGACCTGTGCGCCGAGCGCGCGCTGGCGCTGATCGTGGACGAAGTGTTTTTGGATTACCCCGCACCGGGCGGCAGCGCCACTGCTCATTCCGCCATCGCCAACAGCGGCGCGCTCACATTCGTGGTCAGCGGCCTCTCCAAAATTGCCGCCCTGCCGCAAGTGAAGCTGAGTTGGATCCATGTGGGCGGCCCGGCCTCGCTCCGCGCCGAGACCCAAAGCCGCCTCGACTTCATCGCCGACACCTACCTCTCCGTGTCCACCCCGGTGCAGCACGCTGCGCCCGCGCTGCTGGCCGAGTCCGTATCCGTGCGCGCTCAAATCGCCGCCCGCCTCGAGCGCAACGAGCAAACGCTGCGCGTCCGGTGCGCCGCCGGGGCGGGGCGCGTGCTGCGGCGCGAGGGCGGCTGGTATGCCGTGCTGGAAATCCCTCCCGCCCTTTCCGACGACGACCTATCGTTTCAACTGCTCGAACACGACAACGTGCTGGCGCACCCCGGCTACTTTTACGACTTCACCCGCGAGAACGTGTCGGTGCTCAGCCTGCTCACCCCGCCCGACGTCTTTGACGCCGGCCTCGCCAAAGTGCTGGCCCGGATCGGGATGATATAATCGCCGCACCCCTTATGCTCCTCATCTCCGTCTTCGTTTCCGGCATGACCTCGCTGGCCGTCGAGCTGGCCGCCTCGCGCCTGCTGGGCAACGTGTTCGGCGCCAGCAACCTCGTGTGGGCCAACATCATCGGCCTCATTCTCCTCTACCTCGCCGTGGGCTATTACGTCGGCGGGCGCTGGGTGGATCGCTCGCCGAGCGAGCGCACCTTTTACCAATTGCTGTGCTGGGCCGCGCTCACCGTGGCCCTCATCCCCGCCGTCGCCCGGCCCATACTGCTATGGGCTGCCCGCGCCGTCGAAACCTTCGATGCCCCCGTGGCAGGCGGCTCGTTCCTCGCCACTATGCTTCTTTTCGTTGCCCCGACGATTCTGCTGGGATGCGTTTCGCCGTTTGCCATTCGACTGACTGCGCACAGCCTGGCCGGGGTGGGGGGATCGGCGGGGCGCATCTACGCCATATCCACACTGGGTTCGCTCATTGGAACGTTTGTGCCCGTGCTGCTGCTCATCCCCGCCATTGGCACAGCCCGAACCTACCTTTTCTTTGCCGCCCTTTTGCTCGCCGTGGCCCTTGTGGGGTTGTGGCGGGCCGACCGCCGCCGCGCTATGCTTTACCTGTGGATGCCGCTGGCCTTGCTGGGGCTGGCGTGGGGGCTGGGGCGCGGCCCGATCAAACCTGCCCCCGACGGGTTCACGCTCAAGTACGAGCGTGAGTCGGCGTACAACTTCATTCAAGTGGTCGAGGGCAGCGACGGCACGCGGTATCTTCTTCTCAACGAAGGCCAGGGGCTGCACTCGGTTTATAACCCTAAGAACCTCGTCACCGGCGGCACGTGGGATTATTTTGTGGCGGCCCCGTTTTTCAACGCGCCGCCCTTCCTCCCCGCCGATGTGAAAAGCCTCGGGCTGGTGGGTCTCGCGGCGGGCACCATCGCCAAGCAATACACGGCGGTTTTCGGCCCCATCACCATCGACGGCATTGAAATCGACCCCGACATTGTGCAGGCCGGGCGCGATTACTTTGCCATGAACGAGCCGAACCTGCACGTCATCGTCGAAGATGGCCGCTGGGCGCTGGCCCACAGCCCCAACCGTTACAGCGTGGTGGGCGTGGACGCTTACCGTTTGCCCTACATCCCACCGCAACTCACCACCGTGGAATTTTTTCGGCAAGTGCGCGACCACCTCGCCGAGCGGGGGGTGCTGGTGATCAACGTGGGACGCACGCCCACCGACCGGCGGCTCATCGAGGCCATGGCCCACACCCTGCTGGCCGTGTTCCCCTCGGTGCACGTCATGGATGTGCCGGACACGTTCAACAGCATCATCGTCGCCACCGTGCAGCCCACACGGCCGGGTAACCTGTTCGCCAATTTGGCGACCCTGCCGCCGGATGCCCATCCCTTTCTGCGCTATGCCCTCCAGCTTGGGGCCGAGTCACTCCAGCCCACCGTCGTAAGCGCCGGGCCGGTATTCACCGACGACGTGGCCCCGGTGGAGCAACTCACCAATTCTATCGTGATCAATTTTGTGCTGGGCGAGGGGTTGAAGTATCTGAAGTGATCAGTCCCGCCTCTCCCGCACCCTGCTCAGGAGTTTCTCATGCCAAACTGGTTAGCTAATACCCTTCGCATCATCATCGCCGTCACCCTGCCGCTGGTGCTGGTGGTCACCAACGTGCGGCTCATGCTCACCCCGTTGTACATCAACTGGGAATACAACCTGAAAGACTTTCCACCGGATATGTACGGCTTCACCAAAGAAGACCGCCTGAAATACGCCGCTATTGCGCTGGACTATTTGAACAACAGCGCGGGCATCGAGTTCCTCGGCAACCTCACCATCCCCGACAACCAGATCGCCAACGCCGACAGCGGCAATCGCATGTACAACGACCGTGAGTTGAAGCACATGGTGGACGTGAAGAAAGTGGTGCAGGCAGTGACGATGGCCTGGATGATAAGCGGGGTGTTGCTGGTTGGCTCGGTGCTGGCGCTGGCCTCCGGGCCGGATACGCGCCCCCTGCTGCGCGGCGCTTTGCTGATTGGCGCGGGCATCACCGTGGGGCTGCTGGTGGCGCTGGTGACCACCCTCAGCCTGAGCTTCGACACTTTCTTCGTCCAGTTTCACCGCGTGTTCTTTGAGGGCGACTCGTGGCTGTTTCGCTGGACGGACACCCTCATCCGGCTGTTCCCGGTTAAGTTCTGGTCGGATATTTTTATGGTCGTGGGCGGCGGGGCGCTGCTGGAAGGGCTGGCCGTGGGGGCGGTTGCCCAGTGGTGGATGAAGGCAAAATAAAAAGCGGGGGCAGGTCACCGACCCGCCCCCGCTTGTCGCAGTTTCACAACCTGTCGCGCCATTCGTTGAACACCCCCTGCATCTGCGCGAGGTGATCGGGAATGTGCCGCTCGTAAACGTCCAGCCAGTCGTCAAACGTCATCAGCCCGTTTTCGGTATGATTTACCGTGTGGGCCCACACGGACTCGGGTTGCTTTTTGATGAGCTTGTAACTGGCGAGCCGCAGCCACTTGAACAACTCCAGCGCCTCGTCGGCGGTCTGGTCTTTGTAGTGCAGAGCAATGCACCACTGGTTCTCGTCGTACCCCAGCACCGTGCTGCCCGGTTCGGCAATGAGCCGGCGGCAGCGCACAAAGCTGTTGGCCTCGCTGTCGGCAATGTGGACGATGATCTCGCGAATGCTCCAGCCGTTCTCCGGCTTGAAGTGCCACATCTCGCGCGGAAAATGCTGCAGGCCCTCCGCGAGCGTGACGTAAGCGTTGCCGTACGACTCGATTTTGCGCGCGCGTTCTTCAGGGGTCACGTGTCCTCCTCGGCCTACTCCACTGCGATTTCTATCCGTTTGTTGATCTTGCCTTTGCTCTTGTAATCCACTACCCGGATGCGCCCGACCTCGGCGGTATTGGCAACGTGCGTGCCGCCGTCGGCCTGCAGGTCGAGGCCTACGATTTCCACTGTGCGCACTTCGGCGATGCCTTCGGGCAGCAGGTTAATCTTCGTGCGGATGAGATCGGGGATGGCAAAGGCTTCGGCACGCGGCAGGATTTTGACCCGGATGGGGCGGGCGGCGGCCACTTCGGCGTTCACCTTGACCTCAATCTCTTTCACCAACTCCAGCCGCATCGTCTCGAACTCAAAATCCATGCGTCCTTTCAGCGGCTCCATATTGCCGCCGGTGACGCTGGCCCCGTAGTCGCGGAAGATCACGCCGCACAGGATGTGCATGGCTGTGTGCGTGCGCATGAGTTGATGCCGCCGTTCCCAATCAATGGCCCCGCGCACGGGCGCGCCCACTGTGGGCGGGTCGCCGGCCACCTCGTGCCAGATGTCGGCTGCCGCTGGGGCGTTCAGCTGAACGCCCTTACGCACTTTGGTTACGGTGAGTATACCGCCGTTGGCGACCAACGTGCCCACGTCGTTGGGCTGCCCCCCGCCGCCGGGGTAAAAGGCGGTGCGGTCGAGGGCCACGGCATTGCCTTCCACGGCAATGACGGTGGCAGCGAATTCCTTTTCGTAAGCGTCGCGATGGTAGAGGGGATCGGTCACCGGGTTACTGCGCCTTTGCCAGCGCGTCATACAGCGCAAACAAGTTGCCGTCGTGCAAGCGACCGGCAAGGCCGCCCAACGGTATCCGGCTTTTGCCGCACGACTCAACGGTGATTTGCAGCACGCTGTCGCGCGGCTTTTTCTTCTCCACCAGCCGTTCCACTTTCTTGCGCAGCGTGTCGAGGTATTTGAGATGCGAGCGAATGGCCTCGTCGATCTCGCCGCGCAGAATCAATTCGCCGTGGCCCTGCACGATGTTTTCCAGCCCCAACGGCGGGATCGCTTCGAGCGAGTGGACGAGGTCGTCGATGTTGCCGTCGACCAAAAAGGGCAGGGGCATCACGGTGTCGCCCGCGAAGAGGATGCGATCTTCTTTGACCAGCACGGTGATCGAGTCGGCGCTGTGGCCCGGGGATGGCGTGAGGGCCAGGGTTTTGCGACCGAGGTGCAATTCCATGTGCCCCCGGGCGAACACGGTATCGGGCAGCACAATTTCCACCCGCTCCAGCTCGGACGATTCTTCTCTGGCATCGGCCAGCGATTTGCGGCCCACGGTGTCCAGCTTGTCGCGGCACAGTTGGTGCGCGACGACGTCGGTATTCTTGAAAAAGCAGGTGCCGTAGGTGTGATCGGCGTGGTAGTGGGTATTGATCACATACCGCACGGGCACGCTGAGTTTGTTTTGGACGAAGTCCAGTATCTCAAGCGTTTCCGCCGGGAAGGGCAAGGTGTCAATAATGACCGCGCCTTCCGGTGAAATCACGGCCCCTGCGGTCACCTGCGCGTACAGTTCGCTGGTAAATACGTAAACGTCTTCGGAAACCCGTTCTCGTAGCATAACACCGGCCTCTCAATCTAATGTGAGCCGGAGAATAGCATTGTCAAGGATGAGAGTCAAGGTTGTCCAGACAGATAGGCCCCGCGAACGGGGCCTGTGGTTGCCAATTAAGCGACAAATGGCCGATCAATTGGGCTGATCGGGCGGGGTGCTCGCCGCTGAGGCGCCTTCGGTGGGCGGTGTCCCCTGGGGCCTGGGGGTAGCGGCTCCCTTCACCCCCGGCAGATTCTTAAGGGCTTCGATCAGGTTGGTTCCGGTGAGCGCCTCTACCACGGCAGGCAGCTGAGTCAGCATGTCGGCCACGTCCTTCGTCACCTTTGTGATGCCGGTGCCGCTCTGGCCGTCGCCGCCCGAACTAATCACCACGATCTTCTCGGTCTTGGCTAACGGCGCGGCAATGGCCGAAGCCAGCGCGGGTAGATTGCTGATCAGCATTTGTAGAATGGCGGCCTGAGTGTACTGCGCGAAGGCGTCGGCTTTCTTGGTCATCGCCTGCGCTTCGGCCAAACCTTGCGCTTGAATCACCTCCGCCTGCGCCAGCCCCTGCGCCCGCTGCGCATCGGCTTCCGAGAAACCTTTGGCCTTCACCACGTCGGCTTCGGCCAGCCCGCGGGCTTTGTTGCCCTCGGCCTCGCCTTTGCCCAGGTTGCCCGTCGCCGAAGCCTGGCCCAACGCTTCGGTCTCGAGCGAGTACTTCTTCGCGTCGGCCAGCGTGCGGATGCGGAACTGTTCGGCTTCCGCCGGTTTGCGGACGGTGGCCTCCAATTCTCGCTCTCTACGCAGCACCTCCTGTTGTTGCAATTCGATCTGTTTCGTTTTCTCCACCACCGCAATTTGAATCTCTTCCGCCTTCACCTTCTGGTTGGTGATGTTTTGCTGCAACACGTACGCCAGCTCGGCTTCAGCCTTCTTCTGATTCACCTCGGCATCGTAGGCCGCCTTCTGCACCTGATAGCTCTTATTCGCCTCGGCGATTCGGGTTTCCGCTTGCAGCTTGGCAATCTCGCCTTCCTGCCTGGCCTTGGCCGCCTGCACCGCCGCATCACGAGCGGCGTTGGCCTGCCCAATGGCGGCGTCGCGCCGCACTTCGGCGATCCGCCCCTGGCCCAACGCGTCGAGATAGCCCTGATCGTCGTGAATGTTTTTGATCGTAAACGAAATGATCACCAGCCCCATGTTTTTGAGGTCGAGCGCCGAGACCTCCTGCACGCGCTGGGCGAACTTGTCGCGGTCCTTGTAAATCTCTTCCACCGTCAGCGTGCCGAGGATGCCGCGCAAGTGGCCTTCGAGGGTCTGCAGGGCGATGTTCTTGATTTGATCAACCTTTTTGGAAAGGAACTGCTCGGCGGCGGTGATGATGGACACGTCGTCCGACCCGATTTTCACCTGAGCCACCCCGTCCACCGTCACCGGCACGCCCTGCGCGGTGTACACCGTGGGGGTGATCACGTCGATGGTCATCAATTCGAGCGACATGTTATCCACCCGCTCGACCACCGGCCAGATGAACGTGCCGCCGCCGCGCACGATGCGGAAACTGCGCTGGGTCTTTCGCCCCGTTTGCGTGTCAGTCGTCATCGAACCGCGCCCCGACACGACGAGTACCTCGTTGGGGCCGACCTTTTTGTAACGGCTGGCATAGACAAAAGCCAGCACCAGCAGCACGAAAAACAGGCCAAAGATGGCCAGGGCGGCGAGCGTGATTTCAGACATGGATCAGCCTCCCGTTTTCTCTCCTTGCGGACGCACAAACACAACGCCGCCCACCATTCGTTCGATCACCACCGTCGTATTCCGGTTGATACTTTGGCCGGTGGCCGACTTGGCCGTAAACGTGACTCGCCCGCCCTGGGCCACAAAGGCCACCTCGCCCACGCTGTCGGCCGGGATGGGCGTGATCACTTCGGCGGCCACGCCGATGATGTCTTTCATCGTCACTTCGCTCGACCCCTGCGGGGCAATGAGAAAATAGCCAAACGCAAAATGGGCAATGACGGCGACGATGACGCCGCCCACCGCCGCCGCCGCCAAACTGCCGACGGCATTCGCGTTGAACAACCCCTGGGCAATCAACCCGAACGCGCCGAACGCAGTGACAAAGCTGGCAATGGTCACGGGGCTGAGCGAAGGAATTTTGACCGCGCCGCCCACGTCCGTATCGCCGCCGACGTGAATATCATGCTGCCCCAGGTGCAAATCCACGTCGGAGATGTGCGGCAAGTGCAGCTCACTAAGCCCGCCGCCAATCAGAATGATAATGGCGTAGATAACGCCAATGCCGAGCAGGGCTTCAAAGATGATAGTCATAGGGCAAGTATATATCAAGTGCCTTTGGAATCAAAAGGGCGACAGCCGAGTGACCGTCGCCCTTTTCGATAATTCCGCCCCACCATGCCGTGTGTCCGCGGGGTTTTGTGCCTGCCGAAGCAGGTTGGAGAGCTACTTCGCCGGGCAGCCTTGGCTTACCTTGCAGCCTATCGCTTTCCGATGAAGAGGCCGCCCCCCGTCACAAAAGTGTTGGCTCAAAACCGGGGTGCGGCATCACGGGCACAGCAGGGACATATGCCTTATACCATGTCCGCTGTGATCGTGCAAGCAACCTGACTACCGCGCCGAGGGCTTTTCCAAAGTCGGCGACAGGCCATGAAATGGTAGGAGCGGCTTGCCGTAGGAGCGGCTTGTAGCCGCGAGCTTGTAGCCGCGAGCGGGCCTGCCGCAATTCCATGCCATCGCGGATGCAACCCGCTCCCACGCGCACAGGCACGGCCTTTTGTCAATGGACTTTGGAAAGACCCTCCTACTGCGCCAGGCGAATGTGCAGCTCCTCCAGTTGTTTAGGCTCCACCGGGGAGGGCGCGCCCGCCATGAGGTCCGAGGCCTGTTGTGATTTTGGAAAGGCGATCACTTCGCGGATGTTGGGTTCGCCGGCCAGCAGCATGGTCAGCCGGTCGATGCCGGGGGCGATGCCGCCGTGCGGCGGCGTGCCGAACTCGAACGCCTCCAGCATATGCCCGAAGCGCTCCTGGGCCACGTCGTGCGGCAGGCCGATGAGGCCGAATACTTTCTCCTGCAGCTTGCGGTCGTGGATGCGGATGGAGCCGCCCGCTATTTCGTAGTTGTTGCATACCAGGTCGTACTGCGCGCCGCGCGCCTTGCCCGGCTCGGTGTCCAGCAGCGGGATGTCTTCCGGCAGCGGCGAGGTGAACAGATGGTGGTTCGG
>JACRBQ010000065.1 GCA_016213135.1 Chloroflexota bacterium
AAAGGGATTATGATGGCCCGAATTCCGGAGATGCCCGATGAAGAAACTTCCTCGCAATGTCTGGGTGGTGACGGTCACCAGCTTCCTGACCGACGTGTCCAGCGAAATGGTTGTCCATGTGCTGCCGCTGTATCTGGCCAACGTGCTGGGCGCGCGGACGGACGTCATCGGCCTGATTGAGGGCGCCGGCGAAACGGCGGCCAGTTTGCTCAAGTTGCTCTCCGGCTGGTTATCGGATCGGCTGGGCAGCCGCGAGTGGCTCACCGTCGCCGGATACGGCCTTTCGACCCTAGCCAAACCGTTCCTGTTAATAGCCGGAACCTGGGAGGCCGTGCTGGCCGTGCGCCTGAGCGATCGGGTGGGCAAAGGCATTCGTACCGCGCCGCGGGATGCGCTCATAGCCGATTCCATTGACGGGGCCCAGCGCGGCTTGGCGTTCGGACTGCATCGGGCGGGCGACACGGCCGGGGCCGCACTGGGGCTGCTCGTTGCGTTGATTGTGGTGGCTTCGGTGCAGCACTTTGGGATGCTGCTCACGGCCGACACCTTCAAGACTCTGGTAGCCATTAGTATTGTGCCCGCGGCATTGGCAGTAGTTGCGCTGGCCTTTGGCGTGCGCGAAGTGCCGTTGAAAACCGGCGCTCGCCTGCCGCGCCTTTCATTGGCGGAATTCGACAACCGTTTCAAGGCTTTCCTGCTTATCGTGGTGCTGTTCACCCTCGGCAATTCCTCGGACGCGTTTCTAGTGTTGCGCGCACAGGAGCGGGGCGTATCGGTGACGGGTATCATGGCCATGGTGCTTCTGTTCAACATCGTGTACGCCATCCTCGCCGGGCCGGCGGGCAAGCTATCGGATCGCATCGGGCGGCGGCGCTTGATTGTAGCCGGGTGGTTGGTGTATGGCCTCATCTATTTGGGCTTTGCGTTGGCGGGCGCGGGGTGGCAGCTATTCGCGTTGTACGCGCTCTATGGCATTTACTACGGTGTTACCGAAGGTGTCGGCAAGGCCCTCATTGCCGATCTGGTAGCGCCCGAACAGCGCGGCACGGCCTACGGCCTGTACAACGCAGCGGTCGCGGTGATGGCCCTCCCCGCCAGTTTCATTGCCGGTGTGCTGTGGCAAGGCATCGGTTCCTTCGCCGGCTTTGGACCGCGCGCGCCGTTTCTGTTTGGCGCTGCGCTGGCGGTCGTTTCTGCGTTGCTGTTGGCCGGATTGGTGTTGCCCAAAGCCTCGGGCCGCACAACTTCGCCCCAATAGCCGCTCATAGAAGACGGTTTTGTCGTGGCATTCGCGCGTGGTAGAATCTGTTTATGGAGTACAGGAGGAACATATATGGAAAAGCAAACAGGGACGATTGCGGTCAAGCGCGGTTTGGCGCAGATGCTCAAGGGCGGCGTGATTATGGATGTGGTGACGCCGGAGCACGCCAAAATCGCCGAGGACGCCGGCGCGTGCGCCGTGATGGCGCTTGAACGCGTGCCGGCAGACATCCGCGCTCAGGGCGGCGTGGCTCGCATGAGCGACCCGGACATGATCTTGAAAATCATGGAAACCGTCAGCATTCCCGTCATGGCCAAGTGTCGCATTGGCCACTTTGTGGAAGCACAGGTGCTCGAAGCCATTGGCGTCGATTACATCGACGAATCCGAAGTGCTCACTCCGGCCGACGAGGCCCACCACGTGAACAAGCACGACTTCAAAGTGCCGTTTGTGTGCGGCTGCCGCAACCTGGGCGAAGCGCTGCGGCGCATTGCCGAAGGCGCGGCTATGATCCGCACCAAGGGCGAAGCCGGCACCGGCGATGTGGTTGAGGCCGTGCGCCACGCGCGCGCCGTGCTCGGCGATATTCGCCGCCTGCAAACCATGGCCGACGAGGAGGTTTTTGCCTATGCCAAGGAAATCGGCGCGCCGTATGAGTTGGTGAACGAAACCAGAGAACTGGGCCGGATGCCGGTGGTGAACTTTGCCGCCGGCGGCCTTGCCACCCCCGCCGATGCGGCGATGATGATGCAACTGGGGGTGGATGGTGTGTTTGTAGGCTCGGGCATTTTCAAATCGGGCAACCCGGCCGCCCGGGCCAAGGCCGTGGTAGAGGCCACCACTCACTTCCGCGACGCGCACATCGTCGCCGAGGTGAGCAAGAACCTGGGCGAACCCATGGTGGGGCGGCAAGTGACCGACATCCCCAGCACGGAATTGTTGGCCGGCCGAGGCTGGTAAACACAGCCCCTCTCGTGAGGGCCATGCGTTATGAAGCCACGCAGCGTAATTAACCTGGCGCCGCAGCACAAGTTCCAAGGGCTGGCCGACCTTCCGGAAGCCCAATTGCTGATGCTGGCGCCCAGGGGCATCTGGCTGCGGACGCGCACCTATGTGCCCCAGTTCGAGGCCGTTCACCTGGCGGGGCGCTTCGGGGCAGACCCCGGCGATTACGAATGGGAGCCCATCGATCAGCCGCAGGGATTCAAATGGTGGCGGCGCACCGCGCTCGGCGACGCGGCCTACTGCGCGGCCATCATTGCCCCCGCCGCGCAGAGCGACCCCATTGAGGTCTTTGGGCTTATCGACATCGCCTCGGACTCGCCGTGGTGGTTGGACGCCGTGGAGAACGACGGCCTGATACAGGGACGCTCCGCCGCGCTGGTGCGCCAGCGGGCCATGCCTCTCGAAGAGGCCCGGGTGCTGGCCAGCATCGAGGAGGAATATCGCCCGCGTCAACTGCTCACCGCCGAGGCCGACGAGAACGGCATTGCGTGGCGCGTTGGCGATATGGCTGAAGTGACGCGACTCAAGGATGCGTTGATTGGCTTGTTCAGCCGCGCCCGGGCGGTCGTGCTGCCCGAAGAGGTGGATCACAAACCATGAGGATCGGCGTGCTGGCCCTGCAGGGCGATTTTCACGAACACATCCAATCGCTTCGCCGCCTGGGCGTGCAGGGCGCGGAGGTGCGCTTGCCGGGCGACCTCGACGGACTGGACGGGCTGATCATTCCCGGCGGCGAATCGACGACCATTGGCAAATTGGCAGTCACGTACGGATTGCTCGACGCCATTCGCCAATTTGGGCGGAACCATGCGATCTGGGGAACGTGCGCCGGGGCCATCTTTCTTGCCAAAGAGGCCCATCGCCCGCAACCGCTGCTGGGGTTGATGGACATTGTCGTCGAGCGCAATGCCTTTGGGCGGCAGACCGAGAGCTTCGAAATCGACATCGATATCCCGGCGCTGGCGCGCACCGGCAACGGGCACGCGCCACCGTATCACGCCGTATTTATTCGCGCCCCGCTCATCGAAAGCGTGGGCGACGGAGTGGATGTTCTGGCAACACTCGACACCGGCAGAATTGTGGCCGCCCGGCAGGGGCGCTTTCTGGCAACATCGTTTCACCCCGAACTCACCGCCGATGATCGCTTCCACAGGTTCTTCGTGGACATGACGCGTTAGCTTTTCGCGCGGAACCCGGGGCATTGCACCCAGGACCTTTACGTGATTCGCCCATTTGACTGGCGTGATTTTGGCCTTGTCCGCCGCATGACCGAGCGCGGCGTGTGCTTCGACTCGGAAGCCGCGCTCACGCGCGGCCCGCACACATTTCAAACGGCTCTGCTGGCCTTTTTGGCCCCCGGCGCCGGCCTGCCCACATTTGTCTGGCGGCCCGACGAGGACGAGCGAGAATCCGCCTTCGGTCAACTCCGTTTCCGCAGCGGCGACGATTATGCCCGCCTGATCTACTTTGCCCCGGGCTACGAGGACGGCGGCCCCTGGGAAGCCCTGCTGGCGGCCCTTGCCGGCGAAGCCGCGGCCCGCGGCGCGCACAACCTCCTGGCCGAAGTTAACGAACACAGCCCCGAGTGTGACGCGCTGCGAAAGCTCGGGTTTGCAATTTACGCCCGGCAGCACATCTGGCGTTTGAACGCGCCGCGCCCGGCTGCGCCCGTTGTGGAAGTGCGGCGCTTGCGACCCCAACAGAGCAGCGATTCGATAGGCATCTCCACCCTGTACACCAACACCGTGCCCCGGCTGGTTCAGCAAGTGGAGCCGGCGCCGGGCCGCTTTGGGCGCGGCTACGTGGCGCACGACGATGGCGAGGTGGCGGCTTTCTTCGACGTGAGTCGCGGGCCGCTGGGAACCTGGATACAGCCCTATCTGCACCCCAGCATCTTTGAAGAGAGCTGCCAGCTGCTGGCTGAGCTGGTGAACCTGTTTGCCGATCGCGATACTCTGCCGGTGTACGTATGTGTGCGCTCGCATCAGGATTGGCTGCGCACACCGTTGGCCGACCTGAAGTTTGAAGCCTGGGCCGAACAAGCCGTGATGGTGAAACGGTTGGCCGTGCGGGTGGCCGAGCCGGAGTTCAAACCGCTGCCGGTGATTGCCGGCGGCCAGCCCAGCCCGCCGATGATACAATCGCATTTCGCCCCCAGGCCCGAAAGGA
>JACRBQ010000066.1 GCA_016213135.1 Chloroflexota bacterium
TGGACGAATACGTCCTCTCCACCTTCGCGAGCAATAAAGCCGTAGCCTTTGCCGCCGTTGAACCACTTGACCGTGCCGATGATACGCTCAGACATTTGTTTTTGCCTCCTTTAGGCAATTGAGAAAAACGGGTGTTAGGTCCTCGGTACATTCCATCGGAAAGGTCAAAACAAAACGGCCCACGGAGTAAACCGTGAGCCGTCATCGTTTCCACTTCCAACGTGCACTTACTGGTATCCTACGGTCAACAGCATAACACACCGCAGCGCTTGTGTCAATGAGATTGCTCAAACGAATATGGCGACACTCCGAACAGGCTCGCGCGCCCGGCCGGGCGCCGGGCCGCGGCCTCGCGACGCCATCCAGAGGGTCTTTCCAAAGTCCATTGACAAAAGGCCATGCCTGTGCGCGTGGGAGCGGGTTGCACCCGCGATGGCATGGAATTGCGGCAGGCCCGCTCGCGGCTACAAGCCGCTCCTACGGCAAGCCGCTCCTACCATTTCATGGCCTGTCGCCGACTTTGGAAAGGCCCTCACGCCATCCATTGTCATGATTGACATCCTGGCCGCCACCGGGTATGATGTTGCCTACATTCATCTCAAGTTCAGCAGTCGCCTCCTCTGTCATTCGTTTGAGCCCCGCTCGATTCTCCTGACAACCCGCTTGACTTCTGAAGACAAGGGTTATTCGTGAATTTCAACCAATTCAGTTTGGATCCCCGCCTATTGGCGGCGATCGCTCGCGCCGGCTACGTCGCGCCTACGCCCATTCAGTTGGCGGCCTTGCCGCCCGCCCTCGCCGGCAACGATCTGCTCGGCACCGCGCAGACCGGCACCGGCAAGACGGCCGCCTTCGTGCTGCCCATTTTGCAGAAGCTGCTCACCGGGCCGCGCGGCCGCCTCCGCGCGCTCATCATCAGCCCCACCCGCGAACTGGCGCAGCAGACCCACGAAACCATCCGCGATCTGGGCGCGGAAACAAAGCTCCGCAGCGCCACCATTTACGGCGGTGTTCCGGCAGGGGCGCAGATCAAAGCCCTGCGCGACGGGGTCGAAATCATCGTCGCCTGCCCGGGCCGCTTGCTCGACCACATCGAACAACGTCACGCCAAACTCGGCGGCGTGGAGGTGCTGGTGCTGGACGAGGCCGATCGCATGTTGGACATGGGCTTCCTGCCCTCGGTGCGCGCCATCCTGAAGCAACTGCCGACTCAGCGGCAGACCATGCTGTTCTCGGCCACGTGCCCGCCGGAGATCGAACAGCTTGCCGCGCAAACCATGAGCCACCCCAAACGAATCGCCGTGGGCCTCGGCCGCCCGGCGCACACGGTGGCCCATGCCCTGTTCCCTATTGCCCAGCACCAAAAGACCGCGCTGGTGCTGGCCGTGCTCAAGCAAACCGACACCGAGTCGGTGCTGATCTTCACCCGCACCAAACACCGCGCCCAGCGCCTCGCCGACCAGATCGGGCAAGCTGGCTACAAGGTCACCAGCCTGCACAGCAATCGCACCCAGGGCCAGCGCCAGTCGGCGCTCAACGGCTTCAAGGGCGGCAAGTTTCAAATCATGGTCGCCACCGACATTGCCGCGCGCGGGCTGGATGTGGAAAGCATTTCCCACGTCATCAACTACGACATGCCCGATACGGCCGATGCTTATATTCACCGCATCGGGCGCACCGGCCGGATGGAGCGCACCGGGGACGCTTTCACACTGATTACGCCCGAGGACAGAATAATGGTGCGGACGCTGGAGAAGGTGATGGGGCAGCCTTTGCCCCGGCAGACCCTGGCCGACTTTGATTACACTGTCGCGGCGGCGCACACCGCGACCCCTGCTTCCAGAACGCATCCCGGCCCGCGCCCCGCTGCTCGGGCAGCCAAACCGGCGCATCGCTTTCAATCGGACCCGAGACGGCGGCGGGCATAAGGGCCGCTTGACACATAGACGAATTTCGATATAATACGCATAGACGGTTATCGATATGCCAAAAGCCAACTCTGTGGGATTTGCCAAAGCCATCGCCGACGACACGCGGCAGAAGATTATGGGCCTGTGCTGCTGCTGTTGGCTCTCGGTCGGTGAGATCGTCGAGAAGTCGCAAGTCTCGCAGCCCACCGTGTCACACCATCTGGCCATCCTGCGCGAGGCCGGGCTGGTCAATGTGCGGCACGAGGGCAAGCAGACGTTCTATGCGCTCAACCAGGAACGCGTTGCTATTTGCTGCGGTCAACTCATGGTGAAATTCGCGCCGGAAGAAACGGCTACCGAAGTCGTCAAGCAAGCCATACAAGCGTAAGCCAACGGGGCGTCAGCGCCACTCTGCTGCGCCCCGCTTTTTTTGGCGCAATACATAGACACTTGTCTATATAGCACCGGGTTTGCCCGGATTCAACCCAAGGAGACTACCGTGACTCAATCCCCCACCCCCATCCACGAGGCCGTGCGCGAGCATTACGCCGAGCGCGCCAAAACATCCAGCTCCTGCTGCGGCCCCAGCACACTGTACGACCCGGCGCTGATCACCGACATTCCGACCGAGGTCGCCAGCTTCACTCTGGGCTGTGGCGACCCGATCACCGTGGCCGCGTTGCAGCCCGGTGAAACCGTGCTCGACCTCGGTTCCGGCGGCGGCCTGGATTGTTTTCTCGCCGCCAAACAGGTCGGCCCCGCCGGGCGCGTGATCGGCGTGGACATGACGCCGGAGATGTTGGCCAAGGCGCGGGCGAATGCCGTTAAGTTGAACGCGGCCAACGTCGAATTCCGCGAAGGCTACCTTGAGAATTTGCCCGTGGCCGAGGCCTCGGTGGACGTGGTGATCTCGAACTGCGTGATCAATCTCTCGCCCGACAAGCCGCAGGTGTTCCGCGAAATCTTCCGCGTGCTCAAACCGGGCGGCCGGGTATCCGTATCCGACATTGTGACGCACGGGCCGATGAACCCGCTCGTTGCCAAAGGTCTGGAGGAGTGGGCGGCGTGTGTGGCCGGGGCGCTCGATATGGCGGACTACACTCGCGGTCTTACAGAGGCGGGCTTCACCGATGTGCTTGTGCGCCCGAAAGACAACGTCAATCAGGTCGTGGCGGCTCTGCCCGTGGGCGTGCCGTTCTCGGCTACAGTGACCGGGCGTAAGCCCTGAGCTGACACGGAGGAACGCCGGCGTCGGTGGAATTCATCGCGCTATGCCCGAAGTCGGCAACGGTGACGTTGTGGACACGACCGGGCGACGGCCGCCCCTGAAGGCCGCTGCTACTGCCCCAGCACACCGTTCACGACGGCGACCATGTTCTGCCGGGCCGCCTCGCCATTGGCGAGGTGTGCCTGGTAGCCGGTAGAGTCGCCCGAAGCCAGCGCGGCATAGGCCGCCACGCGTTCATCGAAAAACTGCGCAGCAAACACCTTGCCCTGCAACAGGCACGACGGCACATCGTACTCTTTCATGAGTGCGAGCGATTTTGAATAAGCGCCCTGCCCCGCCTGCCCAATGGCCGCAGGGTCTTGCGATGTTTGTTGTACGGCGTCCACTTCGGCCACTGCCGCCAGCGCCAAATCGGAGTGAGTTTGCGCCAGCGCGATGGCCGCTTCCGCGCCGCAGTCGGGGGACGAGGCAGGGGCGACCACGGCGACGGTGGGGACCGGTGAGGGTGGCCGTGTGGCGGGCGGCCGAGATGTGGCGACGGGGCCGCACGCCGCGAGCGCGAGCGCGATCAGCACCATCACGAATCGATCGGGCATGGTCATCATCACGATATTGTTTTACGCAGTCACCGGCGTGGGCAGGCGGCCGTTGCCTCCCGGCGCGGCGGCCTGCGCAGCCGCTTCCTCCTGCCGCCGGAACTGGCTCATATAGAGATCGTAGAAGAAGCCTTTGTTCGCCAGCAATTCGTCGAACTTGCCGCGCTCGATGATTTGACCCTGATCCAGCACGAAGATCACATCGGCGTTGCGGATGGTGCTGAGGCGGTGGGCGATGACGAACGACGTGCGGCCCTTGAGCAGTTTGAGGAACGCTTCCTGAATCAAGCGCTCCGTGCGAGTGTCCACGCTGGACGTGGCTTCGTCGAGGATGAGGATGCGCGGATCGGCCAGGGCGGCGCGAGCGATGGACGACAACTGCCGCTGGCCCTGGCTGAGGCCGCTGCCGCGCTCGCCGAGGACGGTCTGGTACTTCTCGGGCAGGCGCTCGACGAACGTGTCGGCGTGGGCCACCCGGGCGGCGGCGAGCACTTCCTCGTCGGTCGCCGTCGGGCGGCCAAAGCGGATGTTTTCCATGACGGTGGTGCTGAACAGGAAGGTGTCTTGCAGCACGATGCCGATTTGCCGGCGCAGGCTTTCGGCCGTCACGTCGCGCACATCGATGCCGTCCACCTTGATGGCTCCGCCGGTAACGTCGTAGAAGCGCGGGATGAGGTTGATGATGGTGGTCTTGCCCGCGCCCGTGGGGCCGACGATGGCGACCGTTTGCCCCGGCCGGACCTTGAAGCTCACCTGGTGCAGCACGGGCGTGCCCTTGACGTATTCGGCAGAGGCGCCGGCAAATTCCACTTCGCCCTGAATGATGGGCATTTCTTTGGCGTTCGGCTTGTCCTGCACGGCCGGCACCACATCCAGCAGGTTGAAGATGCGCTCCGCGCCGGCGATGGCGCTCTGGATGTTTGTCCACAGCACGGAGATTTGCTGAATGGGATGGTTGAAGCGCTGGACGTATCCCAGAAACGTGATCACCAACCCGAGCGACACGGCGGTACCGAACAGTTCCGCGCCGTTGAGCAGCGCCAGCCCGCCGGCGCAGGTCACGATGGCCAGCGCCAGATAGCCCAGGGCTTCCAACGCCGGGGCGAGCGCGGAAGTGAAGGCCACGGCGCGCACGTTGGCGTCGCGGTTGGCGGCATTGGTCACTCTGAACTGTTCGATGTTTTCCTCGGCGCGGTTGAAGGCTTGTACCTCGCGCACGGCGGAGATGCTTTCCTGCAGGTTGGCGTTGACCGAGCCCATTTCCACGCGCGTCTTGCGGAAGGCTTTGCGGGCCTGGCCCGAGAAATACACCGTCGCCAGCAACATGATCGGCGTCACCGACATGCTCAACAGGGCGAACGGGACGTTTTTGGTGAGCATGTTGTAAGCGATCCACACGAGGAGCAGCACGCCGCTTGCCACGTTGACCAACGCAAAACTGATGGCCTGATTGATGGTTTCGGTGTCGTTGGTAATGCGGCTCATCAGATCGCCCGCTTCGTGCTCGGCATAGTAGCTCAGCGGGAGCGCGTGCAGATGCGCGAACACCTCAAGCCGCAACGCGCGCAGAACGTGCTGCCCGGCCCACGTCATGGCAAAGAAGGTCAAGCCGGTGAGCAAAGCCCCGCCAACGAAGAGCGCAATAATGAGCAGGATCAAGCGCCCCAGCCCGCTGAGGCGGTCGTCTTGGGTCAGGCTGGCGGCATCGTTGGGGGCAGGGAATCCGCCGGCGGTGAAAGCGGCTTTGATGATCGTTTGGGATAGCCCGCTGGGGGCGTGCCCCTCGGCGAGCCAGCAGTTCGATTGGGCGTTGCTTGCGCCGGCAGCCGACGCGCCGGGGAAACCGGCGAAGGCGCTGCCGGCGGAGGGCGCAAGGTAGCAGTCCACCAACTGCCCGATCATTTCCGGCGTGGTGACTTGCGCCCAGGTGGAGACGATCACCATGACCACCGCCGCAAAGAGGGAGGGCCAGAACGGCCCGAAGTGTTGCGCCAACCGGGCCAGCGTGGCGCTGGCGCTTTTGGGCTTGAGGGTTTCTTGACTCAGGATGGCGCGAGGGCCATGCGGACCACCAAACATAGTTGATCTCCAATCGAAACTTAAAACTTCACACTTCACACTTCAAACCACCAGAGGGGCGTTTGAAGTTTGAAGTTGGGAGTTGGGCGTTGCTTCCGTATGCGTATCGCCCACCAACTGCGAGTTGTAAATCTGGGCGTAGATGGCGCTGTCTTCCATCAGATCGGCATGTTTGCCGCGGGCCACAATCTCGCCCCGATCCAGCACCAGAATCAGGTCGGCGTTCATGACCGTGCTGATGCGCTGGGCGATGACAAAGGACGTCCGGCCCTTCATCAGTTTGTCCAGCGCCGTTTGAATGTGAGCTTCGGTCGCCACGTCCACCGAACTGGTCGAGTCGTCCAGGATGAGGATGCGCGGATTGACCAGCAGGGCGCGGGCAATGGCAACACGTTGCTTCTGGCCGCCGCTGAGAGTGGCGCCGCGTTCGCCCACGGAAGTGTCGTAGCCATCGGGGAACGACACGATGAAGTCGTGCGCCGCCGCCGCTGTGGCCGCCGCGGCAATCTCTTCCAGGGTAGCCTCCGGCTTGCCGAAGGCAATGTTATCGCGGATGGCGCCGGAGAACAACGTGGTCTCCTGCAACACGATGCCGATCTGCGCGCGGAGCGATTCGAGAGTCAGGTCGCGCAGGTCGTGCCCGTCGATGAGGATGCGCCCTTCGGTGGGGTCGTAGAAGCGCGGCAGCAGGTTGATGATGGTCGTCTTGCCGGAGCCGGTGGCCCCCAGCAGGGCTACGGTCTGGCCCGAACTGGCGTCGAAGCTTACCTTGTTCAGCACCGGGTCGCCGCCGCCGAAGTAGCGGAAGGTCACATTTTCAAACTGCACGTGCCCCTGCACCTGCGGCAGCGCAGTCGCCCCCGGCTTGTCGGTCACGTCGCTCCTGGCATCCAGAATCTCGAAGATGCGCGAAGCAGAGGCCGCCGCCTGCCCGAACTGGGTGATGATGAACCCGAATTGGGCTATAGGGAAGAACAGGTATACAAGGTAGAGGCTGAACTCCTGCCATTCGCCCAGCGTGAGCATGCCGTTGATGATCTGGCGGCCGCCGGCGTAGAGCGTGGTGGCCTGGCCGAGGTTGGCAATCAGGAAGATGAGCGGGAACAGGAAGGTGAACAGCCGCGCAATGACGATTTGCTGATCCATCAGGATATTGGCGGCGGTTTTGAACTTCACCTGCTCGCCGGCTTCGCGAGTGAACGCTTTGACCACCTTGATGCCTGCCAGGTTTTCCTGCAGCACGGTGTTCAATGCCGAGAGCTTTTGCTGCACTTTGGAAAACAACGGCTGGCTGATGGTGCCGAAGATCATGAACAGGACCAGGGCCACGGGCAGTATCCACAGCGTAACCACCGCCAGTTGCGCGTTGGTGGAAAACAGGAGTATGAGCGTGCCGCTGAGCAGCAAAACTGCGCCGACCAATTGCAGCAAGCCCTGCCCGATAAACAGGCGGACTTTTTCCACGTCGTCGGTGGCCCGGATCATCAACTGCCCGGTCTGGTTGCGGTCATGGTACGAAAACGACAGGCGCTGGATCTTGGCATACAGATCGTTGCGCAGATCAAAGGCCACGGACTGCGAGTTGCGCTCGGCCCAGTAGGCCTGCAAAAAGGCGAACACGCCGCGCAGGGCGGCAAAGACCACAATGGCAATCCCGGCCCGGAGGAGTAGAGCGGGCGCGTTGGTCTGGTCGGCAGTCAACTGCGCCACCAGCTGATCCTTTGTCCAGGCCGCCGGGTACTTCAGTAAATCGAGGATTTTCGGCAGGGCCGCGTTCATGAAAGAGGCTGGAATTTGGGGCAGGGCATCCAGCACGGTTTTGGCAAGGACGCCGCTTGTCACCGCGTCCAAAATACTCCGCACGAGGCGCGGCACGGCCAGTTGCGACAGGGTGGCGATGATCAGAAACAGGTACGGCAGGAGGGCTTCTCCGCGGTGGCGCGTGAGGTACTCGATGGCGCGCCTCATCGCCCGGTTGTCAAGGCCGCGTTGTTGGCGGCGGTCCCGCCTGTTTTGTGCTTGCATAGTGACGACTCCTTTTGATTGCGGCGCGGATGGGAAGTCCGCACAATAGTGAACTACGTGGGGGTCTTTGTGTCCGAGGCCTCCAGCGCGCGGGCGGCCTCGGCCAGGCTGTTGAGCGCTTCGACCACCGCCGCCCGTTGCTCGGCATTGAGGGCGGCGGGCAAATACTCCCACCACCGGTTGCGCGCCTCAATGCCCTTTTCCACCAAGGCCCGTCCTTTCTCACTGATCGTCAGCTGCTTGGCCCGGCGGTCGCTGGGGTCTTCCACACGCTCAATCAGCCCGGCATGCACCAATCGATCCACCATTTGGCTGGTGGCCGCGGCAGTCACGTCCAAATGAGCGCTCATTTCCGACATGCCACAGCCGCCATGATAATACAGCCGCATGAGGGCGCTGAATTGCGGCAGGGACAGGCCCGAGGATTTTACGAATCGGAACCATTCACGCATGGTGCGCGACATGAAGACTTCGGACCACTCGCGCAGGGCGTTTGTGAATTGTTTAGAGGATGTCATAGTTAATCCGGGCTATTAGTTAAGTCGGATTGACTATATCGCGCGCAGTTGTATTTGGCAAGAGGGAAGTCACCTGCCCGTTCAGGCAGGTGGGGCGACTTTAGCGCTTGAAGAAGTTGGAAACGAAGAACCACAGGTTGGCGGGGCGTTCGGCCAGGCGGCGCATGAAGTAGGGATACCACTCGGTGCCGTAGGGCACGTACACACGCACGTTGTATCCCTGCGCCGCCAGCGTCTCTTGCAGCTCGCGGCGGATGCCATACAGCATCTGGAATTCAAAGGAGGCAGGCGGGATTTGGTTGGCAGCGGCGAAGTCTTTGGCCGCGGCGATCATTTTTTCGTCGTGGGTGGCAATGGCCGGATAAATGGCCGGGGTGTGTTGGGCCGCTTTCAGCAACGCGCCGGTGAGTTTGACGTAGTTGGCATCCACGTCGGCTTTGGCCGGGAACGCCTTGTCGGGTGGCTCTTTATAGGCGCCCTTGCACAGCCGCACCCGCACGCCTTCGTCAATCAATGCGGCGATGTCGGCTTCACTGCGATAGAGGTAAGACTGTATTACCGTGCCCAGGTTGTCGTACCCGGCGGCTCGGGCCGCCCGCACCAGCGCCAGCGTGCGGTCGGTGTACTCGGCGCCTTCCATATCCACCCGCACAAACGTGCCCACCGCCCGCGCCCGTTCCAGCACGCGACGCAAATGGCCGAGGGCCACGGCCTCACCGAGATCGAGGCCGAACTGGGTGAGCTTGAGTGAGACGTGCGACTTGACTCCGGCGGCGGCAATTTGATCCAGCAACCGCAGGTAGTCGTCGGCGGCACGGGCGGCATCGGCCTCCGAAGCCACGTTCTCGCCAAGGTGATCGGCGGTGGACATCAGCCCCCGCGCAGCCAGTTCGCGGATGACCCGGATGACATCCCCCATAGTCTCCCCGGCCACGAACCGGGACGATACGGCCCGGGCCACCGGAAACCGGGTGATAAGCCCCCGGGCGGATTTGGAATGTGACAGGTAGAGGAGAGAGGCGCGAAGCATGGGCGTAGGCGAATCTATTTTATCCGCATTCGCCGCGACGAACTTCACGACTTTGGCCGACAAACGTCCCGCCCTGGCAAGGGGCGGCCAGTGCCCTGCCGGATTTCATTCGTATGCGGCGAGGGCCACGTCCATCACTTAGGCCTGTGAGCGCGTATAGCTCAGGCTCACGCCGAAGAGGTCAAACAGCAGTGCGTTGCGCTCCGAAACAGACAAGCTCCCGCACATTCGCGCGCGGGAGCTTTTGTTTTATCAGAAAGTAGCTCTCGCCGGCGCAGGCGCGGCACAGCGTGGCGCCATCGCGCTCAATCTCGCGCTGATTCATAATTTCCTCGCCACAATAATCACAAGTCACTTTCAAGCCGGGACGGCTGATGATCTGTTCGATAGGCGTCTTCAACTCCACGGCGTGAGCAGAAAACAATTGGTCTGCCGGCAGGCGCTGGTAGCCGAAGAGTTGCGCTTCCCATTTGCCGCGCGCTTCGGGGGCATAGTCGTTGACCAGCGCGCGGATCCCCGGGCGCGGCGCGATCCGGATCGCTTCTCCGCTGATCGTGTCCACGAAGGTGGCCGCCACTTTGCCGTAATCCTCCACACGCATCGTTCTGCGCCCCACCCAACAGCCGGTGGCAACGGCGATGCCGTCCGCGGCGCAGCCGTCGGTTTCGACGACGGTGTACAGCCGTTTATCTGTTTGGGGAAGATTGAGGTCGAGAAGTTCGCCGGCGAACATGCCCAAACGCACGCCGAGCACTTGGCGCGGGCAGAGGTGGTGGTGCAATGAGGCCGACGCCTCGAGGAGATGACAGAGGGCTTGCATGAAAGGTCTCCTTTCCAAGCACGGGGAGGTTGAGGCGTTTCCGCGCACAGCCCACGACGGCGTTCTTTGCCGTCCCTCTTCTACAAGAGGTTCGGCCTGCCGACCCTAGAAAAATTCCGTAGGTCGGCAGGCTCGGAGACAAACTAAGCAATTGTCAGTGATTGGATTTCGAATCCGCCTCCGGCGCGCCGTTTATGCCGGCGCGGAACTCGCGCATGGCGCGGCCAAGCTCACTACCGATTTTGCCGAGTCGCCCAACGCCGAACAGCACGATGACGATGAGCAGGATAATGGTTAATTCTGTGAGTCCGAGTCGAAATGGCATGTTAGCTCCTGAGAAAAAAGAAGGGGAGACAAGGAGATGGTTGCTTCTTGTCTCCTTGTTTCCCCCTCTCGCTGTCTGCTTACGCTTTCACCACTTTCACCATCGTGTCGTAAAACACGGCGCTGCCGCCCACCGCGTCCACCAGCGGCGTGTTGCCGAGATACGGGTCCACACGCATGGCGGCGTTGGCGTGCACGCCGCGCCCGCGCCGCGCTTCGCCTTGGATCACCGTGCCGTCAATGTTGAAATCCACACTGCCGTAGGCGAAGTGGCCGAAGCCGAGCGCAAACGCGATCACGCCGGGGCGGATACCCTGCAACACCTTCACCTTGCCGATCATCGGTACCTGCGTGCCGTTCTTCAAATCCCATACGCCTTCGGGGTTGGAGGCCGAAGCGATCTTCACCGGGTCGCCGTGGGCCAGTCCCCGCGCCGCCGCGTCCACCGCGTTCATGAGAATCATGTTTTCGGGCAGGAGCGCCGTCAGCCAGTAGTTCCCGGATGTGCGGCTCTTGGTCTGCATAATCTCGCGATAGGTGATCAACCGCAGATCGTATTCGGAGGGGTCTTCCACCGGCTCGCCGGTCACGTCCACCGGGGCGGGGAAGTATTTGGCGTAGCCCGCCAAATGCTTGCCGGTCATCGAACTCTTCACGCCGTACGTCTTCTCTTGATAGATGTTGATCAACCGCCCGTACTTGTTGGCGACTTTACTGCCCTTATAGCCGTCGGCGTAATTCTGGAAACGCCCGCCGCGATTAAGCACGAACACCACCTTGGGCCACAACGCCTCGCCGACGATGCTCTTCCAGCGATCGATGTCGAACACCGACTTCGGCAGATGCGCGCGCGCTTCTTCAAAGATGCGAAGCTCCGCCTCATCCGCATCGGGCGCGGCGTCCGATCCGTCTTCCTTCTCGCCGAAGGCCACATTCGCCGCCATCTTCAAAATCAGGTGATCGGGATGCGTGAGATCGCCGCCGTCTTTCATTCCACCGGGGCCGAAATTCTTGAAGCCCAACTTCTCGGCCAACCCCATCAACACCGACTCCAGACTCATCACCGTCGTTTGGCCGTAGACCATCACTTCCGGCGTGAGCGGGGCAATGGCCGGTTGGCGGATGCCCTGCACCTTGAACGGGATTGAGGGATGCGAGCCGTTGAACTCCCACCGCTCCAGATACGACGTGTCGGGGAAGATGTAATCGGAGTACATGGACGTTTCGCCGATGGTCACGTCAAACGTGACGAACAGCGGCAGTTTCTTCGGGTCGGTCAGAATTTCGATGAGCTTGTGCCCGGCCGGGAGCGAATACACCGGTGACCCCATGTACAGGAATAGCGCCTTCACCGGATACGGATACGCGTCGCCGATGGAGGGGATGATCTCCTGATAGATGTCGCTGGAGAGCGGATACCAGTTGCGTTGGGCCGGGTAGCGTTTGTCTTCGGGCAGGCCGGAGTAGATCGTGGACTCCTGATACTTCGCGTCGTGCCGGATGATCGAAAGACCGAAGGGCGCTTGCTTGCCCTCCGCCAACGAAGCGAGCGGGAAGGGTTGCCCCTTCTTGCCGCCGGCGGCGTCGTACGCCGTCAGTTTGATCATGCCGCCGGCGAAGTCGTAGTTGCCGATCAGCGCGTTGAGCGTGTACCAGGCCACGACGTTGTAAAACCCATTCGTGTGCTGGCTGACGCCGCGGTGAATGTCGGCGCAGGCCTTCTTGCCGTGACTGGTGAACTCCGTGGCCAGCCACTCCAGGTCGCTCGCCTTCACGCCGCAGATCGCTGCCCACTCTTCCAGTGTGTGTTCATGGGCCGAGTCGGCAATGATCTGCAACCCCGACTTCACCGTGAAGTCGCCCAGTTTGGCATTGTCCACCAGCAGATCGCCGGCGACTTCACTGCCTTCCTTTTCCGAATAGGGATCGAAAGGCACGGGCTGGCCGTCCTGCATCACGACGAAGTAATCGAAGTCGTAAGTCTTTTCCGGATCCGTCGAGAGCGGGCGCGGCTCTTTTTCTTTCAACCCGATCTCGCTGGCGCGCAGGAACGTTGACGGGTTGCCGTCTTGATCCATCTTCACCAGCCAGGCCGCTTCTGTCCAGGTCGAGTATCCGGCTTTGGTCGCCGCCGACTTGTTGGCCGCCGAAAGATATTTGGCGTCGTGCTTCTCGTGGTCGATCACCCAGCCGATCAGTGCCAGGGCCATCGCGCCTTCGGCGCCGGGCTGGATAGGAACCCACTTCGTCGCTTTGGCGGCGGTCTTCGAAAGGCGCGGGTCAACGACCGCGTATTTCAACCGCCCGTCCACCATGCCTTGAGTGAGAGCGCCCGAGCGCCACGGCGGGCCATAGTTGCCCTCGAACGGCGACGCGCCGACGAAAATCACAAACTCGCTGTTGCGAACGTCGCCCTGCCAGTAGAACTTGTCGCCGCCCGACCACTTGCCATCCACCAGCTTTTCGCTCATGGCCTTGCCGGAGAAATAGAGCGACCCCTGGCACACCGTGGTGTGGCCGTGCGTGTTCGTGCTGCCGAAGCCGTCGCGGGTGAAGCGGTTGATGAAGTCACTGCGCCCGCCCTTGAGGCGGCCCCAGTTGAACACCACCTGATTGTTTTTCGGGCCGAAGTCCGGGTGATCGGGATCGATCAGCTTGTCGAGATCGGCGGCGAAAGTCTTTTTGAATTCGGCCAACAGGCCGGCTTTCTTCTCCGCGTCTTTCTCGGCCAGAATTTTCTTCACTTCGTCCGCCATCGCTTTGGCGACTTTGGAGTCGGTCAGCACGAAAGAGTCTTTCAAGCCGGGGACCGGGCCTTCGCCGAACAGGTCGCCGCCGTCCACGATCTCTTGCAGGGCCTGATCGAATTCGACCGTCACCCACTGGTTCTGGCCGCGTTGGGTGCCCGGCTTGCGTTTAAGCGCCTTCACGATACGGTACGGATCGTAAACGGTTTGCAGTCCGGCCTGTCCCTTCGGGCAGATCGCGCCCTCGACGTTGCCGGTTTCGGCCAGGGGCGTGTCGTACTTCAAATGCGGGCTGAGCGTCCACGGGCTGTACGGACTGCCGTCAATCTTGGCGGCCACGCCGTCCAGCAGTTTCACCTTGATGCCGCAGACGGTATTGCACTGCAAGCACACGGTATTGATCTGGTTGGTGATCTTCGCCAATTCGTACGCGCCGCCGTTTTCAGATTTGGCGAGCACATTCTGCACGTGGGGCAGCGCGCCGAGGAAGGCCGCGCCGCCGGCCACCGCCGACAGCTTGAGAAAGTCACGCCGTGTGATTCCGCAACTTGCAGGCTGCGTTGAAGTTTGAAGTTGGAAGTTTGGAGTTTGAAGTTTACCGGTCATTTCGTCGCCTCCGTCTTGGCCGTAAAAATCGGCAAGCGGTCCGTTCCCAGCAGGAAGACGAGGGTCGCGCCGCCGATAATGCCGACCGTCACAGCCCATTCCACCAAGCTGGGGAAGTAGTCATAGCTGAGATGCGGCCCGGAAAAGGCCGTCCGCAGCGCTTCCAGTTCCGGCACGGTGAGGGCCGGGAACACGATGTTGGCGCGGGCGACGGCGAAGCCGATCAGCACCAGCACGCCCATCCATCCCGCCCAGCCGTTGTGTTTGGCGAGTTTCGGTTGCACCAGCACCAGGATCGGTATGACCGTGCCGAGCCCGATCTGTAAAATCCAGAACGCCCACCAATAGCGACCGAACATCACTTCATTTACCGCCTGAACATTCTGCGGGATGCCGCCGTACAGCGATTGCGAAAAGTCGGCCCACAAAAAGTAGACTTTGACCAACCCCAGCACGACCGTCAGCAGACCCAGAACCCACAACTGTTGCGGCCGGCGCTCATTACCCGCAGGGGCCGGGCCGAAGAGGCCGATGATGACCAGCATCAACGCCGCGCCGGAGGCCAGCGAGAATACCGGGAATTGCGCGGGCAGGAGGCCGACGTGCCAGTACGTGCGCCCGGCGTTCACGCCGAGAAGCGCGCCGACGCCGCCGCTGAGAAAGACGGCCAGGAACAAGCCGACGATCATCAACGGTTTCATCGCCACGTGTTTGGGTTGACGGATGGCGAGATACAACGCGGCCAGCGCGATCAATCCGAAGATTGTGTAGCCCCAAACCATCTGCGCCATCACCGAGAGCGGGTTGGGCTGCAAATACACTTTCCAAATGCGCTCCAAGTGGCCCAGGTCGAGCCCGATGGAGACCAACCCCGCCGGAAGCGTGACCAGCGCGCCCCACAACGCGGCTTTGCCTGTGCCTTTGAAGAGTGGAATTTCAAACAGGTAATCGAGGGTGGCCAGCATGAACGCGCCGGCAGAGATGCCCACGAAGAACAGATACATCGCCACCCACAGCCCCCATACGACGTAGGAGCCGTAGGCCATGTTCTGGTGGCCGTTCACAAAGCGGTCATAGAACCCCCATAGGCCGACGAGTAGGGCCAGACCGCCGAGGGCGTAGAGAACTTTTTTAGTCATGGCTTCCTCCTAGACCAGGTAATAGACTCGCGGCTCCGTGCCCAACTCTTCTTTCAGCCGCATCACGTTGGGGCTGGCGATCAAATCGGCGACGACGCTGTCGGCATCGTTGGCGTCGCCAAAGAAGGTGGCCCGGCCAATGCAGGTGGTGGTGCAGGCCGGGAGCATGCCTTCGGCCAGACGGTGCAGGCAGAAGTGGCACTTGCGGACGTTGCCGATGGGCGAGTCGTCTTTGCCGGTGCGCGCCGTTGCCTCTTGATATTCAAAGTTGGCCGCGCGCTCGTAATCGTCGGCGGTCGTCTGCCCGACCACCAACCCTTCGGCGATGGGCGTGCCTTCGGTGTAGGTGCTGCCGAAGTCAAACGTGCGCGAGGCATAGGGGCAGGCGGTGATGCAGTAGCGGCAGCCGATGCACTGATCGTAGTCAATGACCACCACACCGTTGGCGTCTTTGTACGTCGCGTTCACCGGGCACACCGGCACGCACGGCGGGTTGTCGCATTGCATGCACGGCTTGGGCAGGAACTTGCGGGTGACGTTAGGGTACGCGCCGATCTCTTCGTCCAGCACCGGGCGATAAACAACGCCGGGCGGCAGTTTGTTTTCGGCGATGCAGGCAATCGTGCAGGCCTGGCAGGCCACACACTTCCGGAGATCGATCACCATCACCCACCGCCGTTGATCCACCGGTTTGGCGAGCGCGCGTTGAAGATCGGCCTGCATCCGCAGAATCACGTCATCCCCCGGCCCGACTTCAAAAGAAAGCGGCGCCAGACTCACCCGGGCGGGCGCGCCCGTCAGGGCGGCGGCCGGGTTGGCCTCCAGCGTCGTGAGAAAGGCCACCGCCGCCCCGGCGGACTTAAGAAAGTCGCGCCGACTCAGCGTGGCGTTGGTTGGAACTTTGTCCATAGGTATCCTCCTTCGGTGTGTGGGCAGACGTAAAACCCCGCCCGATGTTGACTATAGGCAAGATTCGGCCAGCGCGGAAGAGGGGAAACCCTGCGACCTTCGCTAAATTTGTAAGGAAAAGTCTGATTGGAGGAAGGTGGGTGGAATTGACTTAGGCCGATGGGTTGTCGGACAGCAATCCGCGCGCGATGGCGAACTGCACCAGCGCGGCGCGCGAACGCAAGCCCAGCTTTTCCATGCCGCGGGCGCGGTAAGTTTCCACTGTCTTCACGCTCAGGCTGAGGCGGTCGGCAATCTCGGCGGACGTGTGGCCGAGGGCGACGAGCGTCAATACTTCCTTCTCGCGCTCG
This sequence comes from Chloroflexota bacterium, assembly GCA_016213135.1. Taxonomy (GTDB): domain Bacteria; phylum Chloroflexota; class Anaerolineae; order Anaerolineales; family VGOW01; genus VGOW01. Next base: position 16,282 of record JACRBQ010000066.1, read on the forward strand.
CTCAGTTCTTCCCACGGGTCGGCGGGGACGGCTTCGGAAGAATTCGGGAGCAAGCCTTCCAGAAGAGATTTGGTCAGCGAGGGGTGAATGTACACTTCGCCGCGCATCACGGCGCGCACGGCGGAGACCAATTCAGAGTCGGCGGCCTTTTTGAGAACGTACCCCGATGCGCCGCGTTGAAGCGCCTGCCGCAAATAACCCACGTCGTCGTGCATGGTGAGGATAAGCACGCGCGCCGAGGGCGCGGCCTTGCGGAGCGCAGGCAGGGCCTCCATTCCGCTCAAGCCGGGCATGGTGAGGTCGAGCAATATCAGATCGGGTTGAAGCCGGGCGGCCAGCGCCAGCGCTTCGCTGCCATTATTGGCTTCGCCGATCACCTTCAAATCCGCCTGCGCGTCCAGCAGAAGGCGCAATCCAGAGCGAAGGACGGCGTGGTCGTCGGCGAGAAGAATACTGGTTTCCGTTTTCATTGAGGCGAATTTACCGGCAATGGAATCTCGACGAACAGACTCGCGCCGCGGCCCGGCTCCGACTCTATCGTCAATTTGCCGCCGAGCAATTCGGCGCGCTCACGGATACCATACAGCCCCAACCGTTGCTCCGCTGTGCCGGCCGTGCCCGGATCGAACCCGCGCCCGTCGTCTTCGACGATGGCCCGCACCGCGCCGTCGCGCCGCTCGATCAGGACGCTGGCCGTCGCCGCCTGCGCGTGCCGCGCCACGTTGGTGAGCGACTCCTGCACGATGCGGTACAACGCCGTTTCGAGTTCGGGCGGCAGGCGCGTTTCGCCCAAACCGCGAATGGCGAGATCGATGCGCAGGTGAAAGCGCCCCCGGCAGTCGGCCACGTAACGCTCCAGCGCGGCCGGCAGCCCCAGATCGTCCAACACGCTGGGGCGCAATTGCAGCGCCAGGTTGTGAATTTCGTCGAGCGTGTGCGCGGCCACGCCCCGCAATTCGTCGGCGCGCTGGCGGAGCTCGGGAGAATCGCAAGCGTCGCTCAGAGCCTTCATGCCGACCATGAGCGAGGTGACCGATTGGCTGGCGCTGTCGTGCAGTTCGCGCGCGATGCGCTTGCGCTCTTCTTCCTGCGCCGCGATGACTCCGCTGACGTACCGCGCGCGCAATTGCTCGCGCTCGGCGCGCTCCTCCGCCGCTTTGGCCAGGGCGCGCGTCATGGCGTTGAAGGAGTCGGACAGATCGCCGATCTCATCGTCGGCCCAACGGGGAACGCGCGGCGCGAAATCGCCGCGCCCCACCGTCTGCGCCGCTTTGGCCAGATCGAGGATCGGGCGCGTGAGAATCCAGGTGAGAAACGCGGCGGCGGTGATGCCGATAATGGACACGAACACTGTGGTCAACAGCAGTTGGCCGGTGACGGTGTCCACTACCTGCCGGACGCCCGTTTCGGAGAGTCCCACGCGCGCCGTGCCCACGCGGCCGCCGAAGATCGGCACGGCGGTGTCCCACACCAGCCCTTCGTCCGTGGTCAGCACCACCGTGCGATGATGCTCGTCCGGCGGCGTGGTATTCGCTTCCAGCAATCCGGCCGGAAAACCGGCGCCAAAGGTGTGGGCGAGTATCCGTCCTTGCGGATCGACGATGAAGGCATACCGAACGTTGGCATTAGTGGCTTGTGTTTCGGCCAGCAGTTGATGGAGCGCGTATAGGTCGTTGACTAGAATGAGATCGGCAGCGCGGGCGGCCAAGTCGCGGGTGGCGGACACCCCTTGTTCTTCCAATTGCGCGTCCATGGTGCGCGACAACGTGGCCCGCACTTGCAGCGTGACGCCCAACCCCATGAGCGCCACCAAGCCCAGCACAATGCCGAGAATCTTGGTGCGCACGCTGACCGCGCCGGCGATTGACCAGAAACGGTTAAACCCACCTTGGAGAAACTGCGGCTTCATGGCGAAAAATCTACGGCGACACGGGCCCGACCGCCGCCACCAGATCGCGCACGGAGGCGTAGGCGCTGTCGTCAATCAAAACGAATCGTTCCACGCCGATAGCTTCCAGCCCTTTTCGCCCTTCGGCGTCATCGTCCATGGCGAGCAACACACTTTGCAATTCGGCTTTGAGTTGAGGCCGTAGGCCCGGGCCGACGACGACGGGCGGAATGCCGAAGGGTGGTGAGCGATGAATTACTTGTACCCTTTCGGCGAGAGAAGGATCGCGGGAAACGGCGAAATCGTAAACCAAGCTGTCCACCGCCGCGCCGGCGGCCAGCCCGTCGGCGACGGCGCGGATGGCGTCGTCGTGGCTATAAGTGAAGAAAGTGCGGGCGAAGAATTGGTCGGGGGCGCTGCCCAACTGCTGGACGAGAAACGTCGGATAAAGCCGGCCGGTGTTGGACATGGGATCGGTGAATGCGAAAACTTTGCCGCGCAGATCGGCCATGCTTTGTGCCGCGCTGTCTTTCGGAACGATGAGCAAAGAATAGTATACCGTTTCGCCGTTCACTTGCGGCGCGGCCAACAATTCCATTCCGAATCCCTCGCGCCCGTCCACGTAGGCGCTGGTGCAGACGAAGGCCATGTCCACGAAGCCGCTCTCGATCAGATCGTTGACTTCGGCATAGGTGCGGCGCTGAACCAATTCGACGGGTCGATCCAGCTTGCCACTCAAATAATCCAGCAGAGGCTTGTAACTTTCCGCCGTGCCTTTGGGCGAGATGACGGCGGCGACGGCTACGCGGAGCGGCACGGTCTCCCCGGACGAACTGGCCGGCAGGGGTTGAAGGTCGGAGAGATCGATCACCGGCGCAGTAGATTCCTGTGGAAAGCCACAGCCGGTGAAGAGAAGGAGGATAATGAGCGAGATCAATAGGCGCATGTATTACTCATCATAGCCCGCACAACTCCTCCAGCGCACATGAGGATGTCACATAAGCAGGATGACACTTGTCATTCAGAAACGCGAGAGATCTTCCGCACAGCGAAGGCTGATTGCGTGATGAGGCTCATGGCGGGCGCACGGCAAGTGCAATGGCCGACTCTGCGCCGACATTTGGGGCATTCACCCCGACGAACTTCACGACTATGGCCGACAAACGTCCCGCGTTGGCGCGCCCTACGCAATCACTCCACCGGGTCAGTCCCGGCTTCCCGTTCGAGTCAGGCGGTTGATCTCAGCATCGGCGTTAAGCACGGCGCGCTGAAATGCGGGCGAGGGCACTTTGAGGTTGTGGGCCAGGATGCGCCGATTGAGCGCAGCCACGGCCTGACGGAATGTTTCGGCGGCGCGGGCCGAGCGCGGCTCGCGGGCCAAAGCGTCGCGGGCCGACTGGAGGTCGGCTTCAAGCTCCTGGCGCTCTTCGAGCCACGGCCACACAAAGCCGCCGTTGCGGAGGATGTGGTTCGCCAGCCGTGTGGCGGGGTCTTCGTTGGGGTTGTCGTCGAGGTTGAGTGGCTTGCCCGCGCCGGGCAGGTTGTCGAAGTGGCCTGCCTCGCGAGCCTTGCGGATGATCTCGTCCATCAAATCTGCCATCGAAGCTCTCCGGTGTGTTCAGTCTATCGCCTTGCGAAGCATGGCACACGCCCAACGTGTTGATCCAGCCGCGCTGGAAATTGTATCGCACATTGTCTTCGGCGACGATGGCCTTGAGCGACATGCCGGCCACCTTTTCCGCCAACACGTCCCACGCAATTTGCCACAGGCTGAGATCGTTGTGCGGATCGTTGGCCCAATGCTGGTAATCGGTTTCGGTCCCGGCGGCGTGCTCCCAGTGATCGCGAAAGGAATCTTCTATGGCATCCCAGATTTCACGGAGGTGCTCAGGCCGGGCGGGGCGGAATTCCAATCCCGGCGCGAGAGGCGCAACAGGCAGCCGGTGCAACTCCCGCCGCTGCATCAGAAAGAAGTAGCGCACAGGCCGGTAGCCTTCGCCAACCAACAGTGGCGTTTTGCCGAGGGCCGTGTCTTCGGCCACCGTTTGGATGAAGTTGGCCCCGGCGATGGGGGTGGCTCGCGCCGAAGCGCGGGCGCGGGCCTCGGTGTAGCGCAGCAGAGCGCGGCCAATTCCCTACCCGACGTATCTGACTATCCTTGCTACTCGTGGGCGGGGCCGCAAGTCGTCCCCGCAAAAGAGGGACACCTCTTGACTAATTCACCGGCAGGGAGTACAGTCGCGTCTCATATGTGGGCAAGGCGACGGGGGTCGCCCGGTAGCGGGAAAGCCGCACGCCGGTAAATGTGGGGAATTGACCCACTGCGACAACGGGGAGGGAGAGGCTCTGCCTCTCCCTTGCCCTCTGGCCCACCTAACTCAAGCGGGTATGCTCTCCAACAGAAAAGGTCCCGCAGGAGGATCTAGAAATGAAAAGTGCGAACCTTCAGAACATCCTCGTATTCGCGACAGGCGTTGCGTTGCTTATCATTGTTGCAGCATTTCTGGTTTTCTTAACCCTATATCTTTGGTATGCCTTACGCGATATTCTTGTGGTCATTAGAAACTACAATCTGCGCCCGGCCAAGAGATGCCATTGGACTTCGTGTGGGTTCTACCATCATGACGAGGACGATCCCCAAACAAAGGATTGTTTGAATCCACTTGTTGGGCCGGCGTTTTTTGATGCACTGAGCAGAGAGGGTAATCAACCCGGATGTCATTACTCCATTCAGGTAAGAGAGATTGATGTGCAAAGAAAGCTGGCAACTGATTACCGGAAGGAATTCCTGGAGACCTACACCGCATTCAGCGTATACAGCACTTGGTGGAAGGTGGTCACAGTTCTGGCAGGTGTCCTCTTATTGTACTTTGGTGTATTCAATCTGGCAGAGGCCCTAAAGACTATTTTTGGCTAGAACATGAGGAGGGACAAATGCGAGCGATCTGGAAATTGATGGAACGGCCAGACGAATCTATTCAGAGAGGCCTTTCATTAAGGAGATTTGCGGTATGTGTTCTCTATGTCTTGACTTACGCTCCCGACCGAGAGTCCAGCGGATCGTTCAAGAGGCTTCGCGAGGAGCTCGAACAGCATTTCCAATTTGCCAACAAACTTGAGGAAGCTCTTGAAAGGGAGTTCCTCAAACAGTTATATGTTGAAAGAGTCGAGCGACAGGAAATAGTGTCAATGATTCCCGCGATGCGTCCTGTCCTGGTTCATGGTCTCCCGGGCGTGGGTAAGACGGTCGTGTTGAAAAAGAGCAAAGCGGATCTGGACAGCGCGAGCTTCAAATTCATATACTTCGATCTAAAGGCTATTGCAGAAACGATCGAAGCCATGCCGAGCGACGAGTTCCCACTAAGGTTTCGCGAGTTCATTTACGGCAAAATCCATGGTGATTATGTTGCTAATTCAGAGTCCCTTCTGAAAGAGTGGCGTATCTTCAAAATCCAGAATGACAGCGCGTATGCCGCATTCAGGGAATGGCTCTTAGATCTGGTGCAACATCCATTGCTCACGACGAGGGATTGGGAAAATGAGCTCAGTCAAGACCCTGCACGTCAGAAATATCAGTCCCTAGATGTCAGGGGTCACGACATCGTGGACAAATTTTGCGGTTCGATAACGCTAAATTGGGTCACGACATCGTGAACATTTTACGCCGCCGAGAGTGCTGCTTGAACTCTGGCAACAACGGTTCAACGGGTTCATCAATTGCATAA
>JACRBQ010000067.1 GCA_016213135.1 Chloroflexota bacterium
ACCCGTTCACTGAACACTTGTCGAAACGCCCCGATCACAGGCATAATGTCGTTGGGCAGAGTAAGCATCTGGTTTCTCCTTCGTCGGAAAACCAGCTTACTCTGCCTTTTCGTTCCTGTCTACAAAATGGATAAAGTCCAGCTGAAAGCACCCCCTGCGTTTGAACAGGGCTGCTCCCCACCGGAAACCCCGGCAGGCAAAACCCCGCTTTGCCCCTATCCGGGCGATTGGTTTGTCCCCATTGCTTTGCCGCAGACTGTGATTATGGCATTGGCACTGACGGCTTGAGCAAGGATCGGCCCCCATGACCTCCCCCAAACCAACACAAGCCATCATTGACGATTTTGTGGGCAACGCTCACGGCAACTTCGCCCGCGTGAAGGAGCTGCTCGATCAGTACCCCTCGCTGGTGAACGCCAACGCCTCGTGGAACGAAACGGCCCTCGCCGCGGCGGCGCAGACCGGGCAAAAGCCAATTGCCGAACTGCTGCTGGCCGCCGGCGCGCCGATGGACATTTGCGCCGCCGCCATGCTGGGCCTCACTGGCCGCGTGCGCGAATTTTTGCGCGCCGACCCCAACGCCGCCCATGCCACCGGCGCGCATGGCATCCCGGTGCTGTATCACGCGGCCAACCGGGGCAACAAAGACGTGGCCGAGTTGCTGCTGGCCCACGACTCGGACGTGAACGCAGGCGAGGGCGGCAACCCGGCCCTCCACGGCGCGGTGCTGTTCCGCCAGCCGCAAATGGCCGAGTGGCTGTTGGCCCACGGCGCGCACGTCAACGCCAAAAACTACGAAGGCAAAACGCCGCTGGCGGTGGCCCTGCACAGCGGCGACACGGTCATGGCCGACCTGCTAAAACGGCACGGCGGCACAGAGTAGCGCAACGCTCCGGCGACCTCGGAGAACGAGATGGCGAAGTTTCGATAATAAAAGGAATATCTGGAATACATCGACGAGGCCAGGCGGCCCGAAACCCGCACGCGGCGCATCGCAAAAACGGTGGAGACGTTGGCGCGAAAAAGTAGTAGTCAGTCAACCTGAAAACGATGGGTTCGGGCGGCAGTGCAACTGCGGCGGGAACTCATCAAATTCAACTTGACGCTCCAGCAGGGACGCTGCGGTTGCCAAAACGTCAGGCGGTGAGCGAAGCGATGAAGGTGTCCAGCGTGGTGGTGTCTTCGCTGCCGCCCAGCTTGAGGCTGAGGTCTACTTCGAGCAAGCGGTGATACACGGCCTCGAGTTGCGACAGGCTGAAGGCATTGGCCTGGCGGATGACCTTCTCGGCGGGGAAGGCGCTCTTGAGGCCCAGGGCCTGCATCACTTCAGTGGGGCCGCCGCCCTGTTGCGTAATTTCCTTCGCCTGCAAAATGTGCCGGAACTGGCGGACGATCATGCCGAAGATGGCAAACTGATCTTGCCCCGGCATGGCTAACAGCGTGTGGAATTTTTCCAGCGCCACCCGGCCATTGCGGCCTCCCAACGCATCCACCAGATCCCAGATAACTGCTTCGCCCGATGCGGGGGTGAGGCGCTCCACATCGGCGCGGCCCACGGGACGTTCCCAATTCACGTAAGCCAGCAGCTTGTCGATCTCGTGCGACAGCAAACGCGGTTCGTCGCCCACGGCGGCGGCCAGCGCTTCGGCCCCGGCGGGCGCGAACTCGCCGCCGGAGGCTTTGGCCCGCCGGATGATCCAGCGCACCAGCTCCGGCCCCTGCGGCACGTCGAACTTTTTTATTTGGGCCCTGGGCGCGCCGGCGGCGGCTTTGAGCAACCGGCTGCGTTCGTTGAGCGGCTTGCTTTCGACCAGCACCAGCGCAGTGGTGGGCGGCAGGTCGCCAAAATACTCAATCAACTTTTCGGCAAAGTCGGCGTTGGCCTGGGCGGGCGGTTCGTCACCCTCCTCCTCGGAGGGCTTGCCAATGAGCCGCGCCAGCAACCCGCGCACGATGACCAGCCGCCGGGCGGTGAGGAAGGGCAGGGTGTCGCACACGCCGCGCAGGTCGGCAAAGATGAGCGCGCGGCCATCCAGCTCGGCGATGCTGAGCGCGGCCAACGAGGGGTCGCCCAGCGCGGCCTTGAGTTCGGCCAGCCGCTCGGCGATGGCGAAGTCGTCGTCGCCGTGAAAAATGGCGAGAGGCGGAAGAGGCATGGGGCAGAGTTAGCCGCGCGTTTCGACGCGGTGCAGAACCGGATGGTCGTTGATTTTCATGATCGAGGCCACTTCCATGTGGCCCATGAAGCCGGAGGTGGTGACGTTGGCTTGAAGGGAGAGTCCCACCGGCTGCGCGGCGAGGAGGGCGGCGGTGACGAGGGCGAACATCAACGGAAACCGTTCCAGTTTGGCGCGGAAGCTGCGCGCGCCGATGAGGGCCACAAACCCGGCCAGGGCGGCAAAGGCCCCGGCAGTGACATAGTTAGTGCCGCACCCCGGGTGCACGGCCAGATCATGCTCCCCGCCGCGCATCCGTTGCAGCGCTTCGTTCACCCCGGCGCCGATCTCCTCCGCAGTGAGGTCGCCCAACAGGTAAAAGCCGCCGGTGTCGGAGTATCCGGCCATGGTGCGGCGCTTGCCGGCCGCAAGCACGTGAATGGTGGCGTGCTCCAGCCCGTGGTTGCGGCGGATGCGGTCGATGGGTTGATAGGCGAGGATGGACGGGGTCATGGGGTGGGAGATGGGAGATGGGAGATGGGAGGTGGGAGGTGAGAGGTGAGAGGTGGGAGGTGAGAGGTGAGAGGTGAGAGGTGGGAGGTGGGAGGAGAAATTCTATTTTCGCTGGACGAATCGATCCAGTTCGACGCTGGCGCGCAGGGCCGCGCCGCCGAGCACGGCGGTGAGATGCGCGATGAGGAACGGGCCGACGGCGAGGTCTTGCCCCAAAACTCTTTCGATGTAGAAAAAGGGCGCCCAGGCCAACACGCCGAGGTAGATCATAATCCGGCTGACGAGTTTCCGGCGGCGGCCATGCGCGTGGCCCATGTTGTCCAAGCCGTCCATGCGGTTTGCGCTGTTGCGCAGCCACGCGCCGCCGAACACGCCGGCGAGATGCACGGCGAGGAAGGGGACCAGGGAAACAGGCCGGCCGCCGGCCACCAGACTGAGAAATGGAGCCCAAGCCAGCACGCCGATCCAGATTGATAGGTTGCCGAGGGTGCGCCTTGTTGATGAGGTCATAGGCTGATTATAAATCAACAGGGACGGCCATACCCATGCCGTCCCTGTTGGCTAAAGTGAATCACAAACGACGGAACTAGCCTTTGGCGAGCGCCGTGGCTGGAACCGCAGGCTCTTTGTCCGGCTGCTGCACGGTGGCGACCATGAATCCGGCAAACATAATCGCCGCCCCGAGCAGTTCGCTCAGGTACAGCCAGTCGCCCAGCCCCAGCTTGATGAGCGTGCCGGCCCCGGCGGGGAACAGCGCCCCGGCGGCGATGAGCACGTTGCCGATGACGCGCTGCGGCAGCACACGCTTGCGGGCAAACAAATAGGCGGACCACGCGGCGCCGCCGACCAGGGTCAGCGTGCCGTAGATGTTCAGCAGCACGGTGAGCAGCACCGTGAGGCCGCTGCGGGTCATCAACGATTTGTATTGCGCCGAGATGGGCACGTGCGCAACGAAGCCCGCGCCGTTGACTGCGGCGGTGAACACGCCGGCCGCGGCAACGAGCGATACCACGCCCAGCACAATAGTGGCGATCTTCGCCACCCCGCGTCGGCGCACCAGCAAATGCACGGTGCCCTGCCCCAGCCATGCGGCGGTGAGCATGGCCCCGGTGAGATACCACACCCGCAGGGCCGGCGCGCTCCAGCCAAACGCGAGCGCAGCTTCGGTGAACGTGCCGGCGGCATACAGCAACAACCCCAAGCCCCACAGCAACAGGTGCGCGCCGCGCCGTTGGCGGTAGCGCTGCAGCACGGCTCCGGCAAATATCAAAGTGATAAGGGTGGAAAAGAAGGGCAAATACTTGGTGATGTCCATATTTTGTGGGTGAGACGCGATCCGGGCGCGGTGATGACAGGCGTCACGCCGGCATCACACGGTGCGGCTCGCGTTTCACACTCCGGCCTCGTGAGCGGTAATAAGGGCCACGAGCACTTCGTTGGTAAAGCGGGCGGTGAGCCGGTAAAGGCCGGCCACCGATTCTGCTTTGGCCGGGCCGGCGGCATCGGCCATTTGCATCACACTCTCGGTGAGAAAATCATGAAAGCGCAAAAAGGCCCGGACGTTCTCGGTAAGCGAAAGCTGCCCGGCCACGCCCAACCGGTAGTAGTCCAGCCCCAGCAGGCGCACTTCGGGCAGCAACGCGTCGTGCTCGGCAGCGGTTTCGCTGGTGAGGTATTTCGAGAGCAGGGCGAGCAGCCGCCGCCCCATGCGCCGGTGCTCCTCGCGCGCGGCCTCCGGCATTTTGGCGTACCAGTCCAACTGCGAAAGCTGGCCGTCGGTCATTTCCATCCGGGCGCGGCCCATTGCCGACTGCACCACCAAAGCGATAGCGGGCGGGGAACCCTGCCGGTGATTGGCGGCCCATTCCTCCAGATCGACCTGACGAAAACGCCGGTGGCCGCCTCGGGTGCGCTGGGAGGCCAGGTCGCCACGGTCGGCCCAGGTGCGCACGGTGGAAGGGTGCACCCCCAGCGTCCGGGCCGCCTCAGACAAATTAACCCATTCATGGGCGTCATTATTAGCCATAAAAGTTACACGAATCTAAACCCAAGTATAGAATTTGTCAATATAATGTCCGCGATGGATACCGCGCCTGAAGCCGTGGGTGGCCCCGTTTGATCACGTGGACAACGGGAACGCCGGTTGAACTGAGTCAACGGGTGGGCGACAATTCCAGCGTCCCGGAGCCGACAGGCTGCGGGACGCTTTTTTTACAGCAGGCTGAGGGGGTCCACTTCCACGAGCCAGTCTTTGGGCCGTGCCGCGCCGACGAGGGCGGCGGGGTCCGGGCCGCGCAACACGATCTGCCAGCGATAGAGGCCGTCGAGGCGGTCATAGAAACACGGGGCCGGACCGATGAGGGTGGTGCTGCGGGCCTCGGCCTTTTTGATTTCGCCGGTCAGCACGTCGGCCATGCGGCGCGCTTCGGTTTCGGCGCGGTCGGCGTACAAGTGGCAATAGACCAGCCGCACCAGCCGGCCAAAGGGCGGGTAGCCGTACTGGCGGCGGTAGGCGGTTTCTTGTTCGTAAAAGGCGGCGTAGTCGTGGCGCGAGGCGGCCTGCACCACGTAATGGTCGGGCTGATACGTTTGCAGAATGACGCGCCCGCCCAGCAGCGAGCGACCGGCCCGCCCGGCCACTTGCGCCAGGGTGTGAAACACGCGCTCGGCGGCGCGGTAGTCCGGCAGGTTGAGGCCCACATCTGCCGAGATGACGCCCACCAGCGTGACCAGCGGCAGGTCGAGTCCTTTGGCGATCATCTGCGTGCCGATGAGGATGTTGGCCTGATGATCTTTGAAGTGCCGCAGGATGATGTCGTGGGAGCCTTTGGCGCGGGTCACATCCCAATCCCAGCGCAGCGGCAGGGCCTCGGGGAAGAGG
>JACRBQ010000068.1 GCA_016213135.1 Chloroflexota bacterium
ACCATCATGCCGCCGTCGAAGGCGCCGGGGGCAAACGGCAGGTTATACACGTTGGCGGCCACGTAGGTGTAACACGCGTCGCAGCCCAACCGCGCCTGGGCTTGTTGCAGTTGGGTGCGCGAATAATCCACAAGCACCACGTGCTCAAACGCCCCCAGCAGCGGAGTCTGCCGCCCCGCGCCCGCGCCCACTTCCAAAAACCAGCCGCCGGCTTTGGGCAAAAACGCCCGCAGCGCAATTTGCTCGGCGCGATCTTCGTATTCGCGCCCGCCCTTGCCCCAAAAGTCGGCCTGGTAATTGGAGCCTTCGTAATTGCAGACCGGCCGCGGATCGATCATTTGTAATAGCCGAAGGTCAGCGCTTGCGTCCACGACTCGGGCAGGGCCGACACCAGCGCGTAATAGGGGGCGAACAGATCGCGCAGGTCGGCAAAGGGCCGGTGCAGTTCGGTTTGCTGAAGCGGGATGTCGACGTTGACCGCCAGACTGACCGGCACGGTGAGCTTGACGGGCACGGTCTGGCTCACCGGCACGGTCAGGTCAAGGGTGAGGCTGAGGGGCGTGCCCGCCGGAAGGATAATGTTGAGCGGAATCGGCGCGCCGTTCAAATAAATGATCGTGTTCGGAATTTGCGTATCCTGCACCAGCGTGACCACCGTATCCGTTTTGAGAGGCACGTCGAACACCACGGGGATCGTGTCGTTCACTTCAATGGTGGTGTTCACCGGGATGGTCGAGATGATGTGGGCCTGATCCATTGCCACAAATCCGTCGACCAGGCCGCCCAACAGCGGCTTGGCAACCGCGTTTTTGATCTGGAAAAGGAACGTCCCCAGCGCGAGAACCACGAGCAACAGAATCAGATTCATGACAAACGAGAACAGCACGGCGAATTTCTGGAACCGGTCCCACCGGCCCGGAGCGGAGTCCCCGACGGCCACGTTCTTCCGCCGCGCCACGATGGACAACGCGGGATGCGACGAGCCGCCCTCTTTCTCGTCTATCTTGTGAATGATTTGTTCGAGCCGTTCGCCGTTGGTGACGGAAGACGTTTTGTTCATCGGATGCTCTCCTAAACAAGGCCGGGCTTGCGGCGCCCCGCCGAATGATGATAACACCCCGACTCTCAAAACGCAAACGCGGGGTGTAGAATTGTGGAGTACCGGCTTTGGGGGGAGGGAGGTCGAATGTCGGATCAAGACAAGTATGTCCTGGCAATAGATCTGGGAACTTCGAGCGCGAAAGTTGGATTGTTTTCCGCCGGCGGCGAGGCGTTCGGCTGGGAAGTGGAACCCGTCCCGCTGTATCTTCTGCCCAATGGCGGGGCCGAACAGGACCCGGGGGAATGGTGGGGCGCGATCACCGCCGCTTCCAAACGCCTGCTGGGCAAAGCGCCCGCCCTGCGCGATGCCGTGATCGCGATTTGCGCCAGCACGCACGGGTACGGCATTGTCCCCGTGGACCGCGCCGGAAACTGCCTGATGCGCGCGATGATCTGGCTCGATGCGCGCGGCGCGGAGCACGTGCGCAAGCTGGTGGCCGGGCCGCTCCAGATCGCGGGATACGACGTCGCCAAACTCCTGCGGTGGATTCGCCTCACGGGCGGCGCGCCGTTGCTCTCCGGCAAAGACGACTTCGGGCACATGCTGTTCATCAAACGCGAGCGCCCGGAGATTTACCGCAACACCTTCAAGTTTCTGGACGTTCTCGACTATGTGAATTTCCGCCTGACGGGCCGCTACGTCACCACTTGCGATTCGGTCGTGGCGCGCTGGGTCACCGACAACCGCGACCCCGAACGCATCGTCTATCACGACGGTCTGATTCGCGCCTCGACCATTGACCGCGACAAGTTCCCCGACATCTGCCGCAGCATTGACGTGCTCGGCCCGCTGCAGGCGCGCGTGGTCGACGAGTTGGGGCTGAAGCGCGAGGTGCAAGTTGTGGCCGGGGCGTTCGACATCCCCGCCGCGGCAATCGGGTCCGGCGCGTTGAGTAACTATGCGGCGCACATTTACCTCGGCACCTCCTCGTGGATTGCGGTGCATCTCCCCTTCAAAAAAACCGATCTCTTCAGCACCATGGCTTCCCTGCCCTGCGCCATACCGGATCGGTTTTTGCTGATGGCGGCGCAGGAAACCGCCGGCGGCAACCTGACCTGGCTGCGCGACAACCTCCTCTACCACGACGATGCCCTGCTGAGGGCGCAGAAGCCGGGCGACTTTTTTGCCGCCCTCAACGAAGTGGCGGCGCACACACCGGCCGGGAGCCACGGGTTGATCTTCACGCCGTGGCTGTATGGAGAGCGCGCGCCCGTGGACGACGGCTGGATTCGGGCCGGCATCCACAACCTGTCGCTTGAAAACACGCGCTCCGACATCGTCCGCGCCGTGATGGAAGGCGTGGCCTTCAATACGCGGTGGATTCTGGAGCCGGTTGAGAAGTTCTGCGGCCGGGCGATGGGGGCCATCAATATGATCGGCGGCGGGGCCAACTCGGCCCCGTGGTGCCAGATTCACGCCGACGTGTTGAATCGCCCGACCCGGCAGGTGAAGGACCCGGTTCTGGCCAATGCGCGAGGGGCGGCGCTCATTGCCTGGGTCGGCCTGGGGCTGCTCTCCTTTGCCGACATCCCCGAGCGAATCAAATACCAGAACGAGTTCCAGCCCAACCCCGGCAACCGGGACTTGTATGACAGGCTGTTTGCGGAGTTTGTGAATCTCTACAAGCAGAACAAGAGCATCTACGAGCGCCTGAATCGCAACAGGCGATGAAAAATTGGAGGCCACTGTGGACACTTCGCCATTTGCAGAAGTCATGCAGGAGCTGCAAAAATCGCTCAAGCCGTATCACGAAGGGTTTCTCTCCTTTTCCAGGCTCCCCGAAGAGGGATGCGGTAGAGAGGAAATCCTTCGCGAGATGGAAAAACTGAAATCCGTCGAAGAGGCGCGATGGAAAGAGGGTAGAGTTTCGGGCGCCGTGTATCACGGCGACAGCGGGCACGTCGATTTTCTCAACCAGGTTTATGCCCTGAACTCCCAGAGCAACCCGCTCCACGCCGACGTGTGGCCCAGCACCACCAAGTTCGAGGCGGAGATCGTCGCCATGACGGCCCACATGCTCGGGGCGGACGCCGACCCGGGGCACGGCGTCTGCGGCACGGTGACCTCCGGCGGCACGGAGAGCATTCTGGTCGCCATGAAAACCTATCGCGACTGGGCGCGCGAAACAAAAGGCATCACCGCGCCCGAAATGGTTGCGCCGGCCACCGCGCACGCGGCGTTCGACAAAGCGGCGCAATACTTTGGCATCAAAATCATCCGCATCCCGGTCGGCCCCGACTTTCGCGCCGACGTGGTCGCCGCCCGCAAGGCGATCACGGCCAACACCATCGTCCTCATCGGGTCTGCGCCGCCGTTCCCGCACGGCCTCGTCGATCCCATCGAGGAACTATCCGAACTGGCGCGGGAGCATGGGCTCGGTTTCCACACCGACGGCTGTTTGGGGGGCTTCCTTCTCCCGTGGGCGGAGAAACTGGGCTATCCCGTTCCGCGATTCGATTTCCGCCTGCCGGGTGTGACCTCGATCTCTGCCGACACGCACAAGTACGGCTACGCCGCCAAAGGCACGTCGGTCGTCCTCTATCGGAATGCGGAATTGCGGCATTTCCAGTATTACACGACGACCGATTGGCCGGGCGGGTTGTATTTCTCGCCGACCCTGGCCGGCAGCCGCCCCGGCGGGTTGAGCGCGGCCTGCTGGGCCGCCCTGGTGACCCTGGGCGAGAGCGGCTACCTCCGGGCCGCCGGGGCCATCCTAGAAACTGCCGCGACGATCAAGCAGGGCCTCCGAGAAATCCCGGAGTTGCAACTGATAGGCGACCCGCTGTTTGTCATCGCCTTCATGTCCGAAACGCTGGATATCTTCCAAGTCATGGAAGCCATGACGCGGAAAGGGTGGGGGCTGAACGGGCTCCATTTCCCGCCGGCGGTGCACATTTGCGTCACGCTGCGCCACACCCAGCCCGGCCTGGGGCAGCGGCTCATTGCCGACTTGAAAGAAGCGGTGGCCTACGTCAAAGGGCGCCCGGATGCGCCCGCCGGAGTCGGCCCGGTGTACGGCATGGCGTCGGTCGTCGAACTGCGCGGCATGGTGAGCGAGCTTCTCAGGATGTATATGGATGTCTTGTACCAGGTCTGAGCCGCATCCTAACTTTCGGAGTGTTCATCCCTTTTCCGAATCAAACCAGTTGGAGGTCTTGCCCCATGGAACAAAACGGCTTCAAGGTCTACGGTTACCGATGGATCATGCTCGTCGTGTTCATGTTCATCGCCGCTATGAATCAGCTTCTGTGGATCACCTTCGCTTCGATTACGGGCGACGCTGCCAGGTACTACCGGGTATCCGATCTCAGCATCGCCGTCCTGTCTCTGAGCTTCATGCTCGTCTACATCGTCGTCTCGATCCCGGCCTCGTGGGTCATTGATACCTACGGCATTCGCGTCGCGGTGGGGATCGGGGCGGCCCTGACGGGACTCTTTGGCCTGCTGCGCGGCGTGTGGGCGCCCAATTACACTCTGGTGCTCGTCGCGCAGATAGGGATCGCCGTCGGGCAGCCGTTCATCCTCAACGCGGTCACCACCGTGGCGGCCCGCTGGTTTCCCATGCGGGAACGGGCGACGGCCGCGGGCCTGGGGTCGCTGTCGCTGTATGTCGGCATCGTGGCCGGCCTGGCGCTCACACCCTACCTGACCATTCAATCCGGCATCGGGGACATGCTGCTGGCCTACGGGATCGTGTCGGTGATCGCCGCCGTAGTTTTTTTCGCAGCCGCCCGCGAGCGCCCGCCCACGCCTCCGTGCCCGCCCGATCAGGAAGCGCGATCGCTGGTTCTCGACGGACTCAAGCAAACCCTGCGCAACAAGGGCTTTCTGCTGCTGATGCTTATTTTCTTCGTAGGCCTGGGGGTATTCAATGCGGTGACCACGTGGATCGAAGACATCGTCAGACCGAGGGGCTTTTCAATCACCCAGGCCGGCAACGCCGGAGGGCTGATGATCGTCGGCGGCATCATCGGCGCGCTGATCTTACCGGCTCTCTCCGACCACTATCGCAAGAGGACTCCGTTTCTTGTGCTGGCTCTGGCGGGCGCGACGGTGGGGCTGGTCGGCATCACCTATGCCACAAGCTACTGGCTGCTGCTCGTCGCATCTTTTGTGCTGGGTTTCTCGCTGCTGAGTTCGGGGCCGGTCGGGTTCCAATACGGCGCCGAGGTGACCTACCCGGCCCCGGAGGGCACGTCCAATGGCCTGCTGCTGCTCATGGGGCAGATTTCGGGAATCGCTTTCATTCTCGGCATGGACAGTTTCAAATCGCCGGGCACGGGTTCGATGACCCCGCCCCTGATGGCGCTCATCGGGCTGATGGTGATCGGACTGCTGCTCTGCACCCGGCTCAGGGAAGCAAAGACGTTGATGGCGGCGGGCACAAACGGCTGAGGCCGTGCCGCTTCATCGAGGTCGGCCCGGCCCCGTGCGAGCGGGCCGTTCGTCTGCCATGTTTGTCAAATCGCGGGTGTTGAAGGAGGACTGCGATGGCATTCAATAAACTTGTAGACCGAGCCAAGGCGACAGCCAAAGACGCGTCGGACAAAGTCAAGCAGACCGCCGAACAGGCGGTGGACGTGGGTAGAGAGAAGCTTCGCGAGATGTCGATGACTCTCCCGGCGGAGATGAATGGACTGAAACCCATTCTGGTTGAGTGCGGCTTCATTATTGGCGACACCAATATCACACTGTCGATACCGCCCGAATTCAAGATGACCGTCGAACAGATTGGGGCAGGCAGGAAAAACTTGCGCAGATTCTCTGTGAAAACGACGCTGGGTTGACCGCACTTCAGAAAGCCATCTTGAGTTCAATGATCAAGGCCCATGAGTTGGCGGAGGTCACCAGCAGGTACGGGTATACCTTCTGCAAATATGATGTGACGATGACTGTGCCGCCGAAGGTGACAATCCATCACGTCTCCACCAAATCAAAGGGATAGCGCTCTCACCCCTGCGCCGACGCCGCACGCGCGCCGGGTCAAGCCAATGTGGCTTGACCCGGCTGCTTTCCACTCTATAATCATTGCCATGACCAAAACCCGAACCCAGTGGGTGTGCCAGAACTGCGGCCGCACCACCCCGCGCGAAATGGGCCGCTGCCCCAAATGCGGCGAATTCAATACCATGGTCGAAGTTGTGATGGCCGACCCCGGCAAAAGCGCCGACCGCCGGCCGTTGGCCGGCCCGGCCTCGCGCCCGCTGCGGCTTTCGGAAATCGACGGCGACGCCGAGGCGCGGCTGGCCCTGCCGCTGGAGGAATTTGCCCGCGTGCTGGGCGGCGGCATTGTGCCCGGCTCGGCGGTGCTGGTAAGCGGCGACCCCGGCATTGGCAAGAGCACCCTGCTGTTGCAAGTGGCCGCGCTCATGGCCGAACAAGGCCCCGTGCTGTACGTATCCGGCGAGGAGTCCGTGCGCCAGATCAAAATGCGCGCCCTGCGGCTGGCCCCTGCCTCCGGCGCGGCAAACGGGCCATTGCCCGACAACCTCTTCCTCCTCGCCGAAACCAACCTCGATGCCATGCTGAGCCACATCGAATCCATCAGGCCCGTGCTGATGATCGTGGACTCGATTCAGACCGCTTACAGCGGCGACATCGCCTCGGCGGCCGGCTCCGTGAGCCAGGTGCGCGAATGCGCCCTGCGCCTCACCGGGGCGGCCAAAATGAGCGGCCTCGCCGTCTTCCTCATCGGCCACGTCACCAAAGACGGCGCCATCGCCGGCCCGCGCGTGCTGGAGCATATCGTAGACACGGTGCTCTATCTCGAAGGCGACCGCTACCAATCCTATCGCCTGCTGCGCGGCATTAAAAATCGCTTCGGCCCCACCTCCGAAGTGGGCGTGTTCGAGATGCGCGGCAGCGGCATGATCGAAGTGCCCAACCCCTCCGAGGCTTTTCTGGCCGAGCGCATGGTGAACGCCCCCGGCTCGGCCATTGCCGTCACCATGGAAGGCACACGCCCGCTGCTGGTGGAAGTGCAGGCCCTCACCAGCCCCACCTCTTTTGGCAACCCGCGCCGCACCCCCAACGGCGTGGACTTCAACCGCCTGCTGCTCATCACCGCCGTGCTCACCAAACGGTTGAGTCTCAAACTATTCGATCAGGACGTGTTTGTCAACGTGGTGGGCGGCTTGCAGGTGGAAGAGCCGGCCGCCGACCTGGCCGTTGCCGCGGCCATTGCCTCCTCGGTGCGCGACCTGCCCGTACCGGCCGACCTGGCGCTCATGGGCGAGGTAGGCCTCTCTGGCGAGCTGCGCGCCGTGGCTCAAATGGATGCGCGGCTGAAGGAAGCGGCCAAGCTGGGCTTTCGCCGGGCGCTGGTGCCCAAGACCGTGCGCCGTGGCGACCCGTTCCCCGGCGGCATCGAAATCATCCAGGCCCGTTCGCTGCGCGAGGCGCTGGATGTGGCCCTGGGCAAACCGGCCGGGCGCGAACACTGAAGGGCTTCTTCCCACCGTCCCTTTTTTTGACATTTCCTATCGCCTGTGTTAAGATACTCCCCAAGCAGGTCCTTTCATCTTTTTGTTCTCCTGCCCCCGGCCTCATTTGTGGTTTTGAAAGCTCCATGACTGCGCGGCGCCCCGCACTATTGGGCGGTATGGCGCATTGCAAATCACAACGCACAAACCTAAAGGTGATGCCCTGGCCGGGGTATTCGCCTTTTTTGTTTCTTGCCAAAGGCAAATCTCATGAGCATTGAATTCCTCTTCCGGCTCGTTAGCATGTTGGCCCTCGGCGTCGGCGGGCTGTATCTCGGCGTGGTCGTTTCCAAACTGGCCGACACCACACCCGAGCTGTGGGCCACCGTGTTCGCGCTCGTGGGGGCGCTCATCGGGCTGGTGGTGACTCCCTACGTGACCACGCGCCCCGCTCGCTGGCTGCGCAACCTGATCAGCCAACTGCCCACCCGGATGCTGGTAGCGGCCATGGTCGGCCTCGTCGTCGGCCTCGTCGTGGCCGCATTGCTCTCGCTGCCGCTCTCGCTGCTGCCCCGGCCGGTTGGCCAGGTGCTGCCGTTTGTGGCCGTGCTGGTCTTTAGCTGGCTGGGCATCTCGGTGTTCGTCATTCGCCAGAACGACATCTTTGCCCTCTTCCGCGACCGCATCGGCCCGCTGCCCGCCGGTGAAACCGCCGCCGCCGGCAACAGCCCGTCGTCGGTGCTGCTCGACACCAGCGTGATCATCGATGGCCGCATTGCCGACATCAGCCAGACCGGCTTCATCGCGGCGACCATGCTCGTGCCGCGTTTCATCCTCAACGAGCTTCAGCACATCGCCGATTCGCCGGATATGCTGCGGCGCAATCGCGGGCGGCGCGGGCTGGATATTCTTAACCGGCTGCAAAAAGAGGCCGGCGCCCCGGTGCGCATCACCGACATGAACGTCGAAGGCGTGCGCGAGGCCGACGACAAGCTGGTGATCCTCGCCAAGCAACTGCACGCCGCCATACTCACCACCGATTACAATCTCAACAAAGTGGCCGGGCTGCAGGGCGTCAGCGTGCTCAACATCAACGATCTGGCCAACGCCGTCAAAGCCATCGTGCTGCCCGGCGAACACATGATGGTCAAAGTGATTCAGGAAGGCAAAGAGACCGGGCAGGGCGTGGGCTACCTCGACGACGGCACCATGGTCGTCATCGAAGAGGGCCGCCGCCTGATGAACCAGCAACTGGACGTCATCGTCACCAAAGTTCTGCAGACCGCCGCCGGAAGAATGATTTTTGCCAAACCGGAAAAATAAAATGAGTTTGGTTGTTTACAACACCCTCACCCGCAAAAAAGAAGAGTTCAAGCCGCTGGTCGAAGGCCGCGTCCGCATTTACGTTTGCGGCCCCACCGTGTACGACTACTCGCACATCGGCCACGCCAAAACCTACGTGGCCTTCGACACCCTTGTGCGCTACCTGCGCTGGAGCGGCTACAACGTCCGCTACGTGCAGAACATCACCGACGTGGGCCACCTGCTCGACAGCGGCGAAGACCGCATCCTCAAGGGCGCGGCCCGCGAGCGCATCGAGCCGATGGAAATCGTCGAGCGTTACACCCGCGCCTACTTTGACGACATGGACGCCCTCGGCGTGCAGCGGCCCGACATTTCCCCCCGCGCCAGCGCCCACATTCCCGAGCAGATCGAAATGATCAAAACGCTCATCGCCGGCGGCCACGCCTACGAGTCCAACGGCTCCGTGTACTTCGCCGTAGCCTCCTATACCGATTACGGCAGGTTCTCCGGGCGCAAAGTGGAGGAGATGGCAGAGGGTACGCGCAAGCCCGTGCTGGAAGAAAAGCGCAACGCCGAAGACTTTGCCCTGTGGAAAAAAGCGGCCCCCGAACACATCCTGCGCTGGTCCAGCCCGTGGGGCTGGGGCTTCCCCGGCTGGCACATCGAATGCTCGGCCATGTCCACCAAATACCTCGGCGACACTTTTGACATCCACGGCGGCGGGGTGGACAACATCTTCCCGCACAACGAATGCGAAATTGCCCAGGCCGAAGCCGCTACCGGCAAGCCGTTTGCCAACTACTGGCTGCTCACCGGCTCGCTCACCGTGGACGGCGTGAAAATGAGCAAGAGCCTCGGCAACTTCGTCACCCTCCGCGACCTGCTCAAAAAGCACCGCCCCGAAGCTCTGCGCTTCTTCGTCCTCTCCGGCAACTACCGCAGCCCCATCGACTTTTCCGACGAGGCGCTGGAGGCCGCGGCCAAAGGCTGGGCGCGGCTCGCCGCCCCGGCCCAGGCCGTGCGCGAACGGCTGCGCTCGCCTAACCTGCCGCAGGGCGCCGATGAGGGCCTCGCCGGCGTCATCGCCGAAGCCCGCGCCGCATTCGTCGCCGCCATGGACGACGACTTCAACTCCGCCGCCGCGCTGGCCGGGTTGTTCGAATTCAACAAAATCGTCAACACCCTGCTCAACGCCGAGGCCTCGGTGGCGCAGGGCACGCTGCAAGCCATTGGCGCTTTTTACGGCGAAACCGCCGGGCAGGTGCTGGGCGTGCTCTCCGGCCAAAGCGCCACCGCCGCCAACGCCGACCGCGAGGCCGGACTCATCCGCCTGCTCATCGAACTGCGCGCCGAAGCCCGCAAGCGCAAAGACTTCGCCACCGGCGACGCCATCCGTAACCGCCTCGCCGCGCTGGGCGTGGCCCTCGAAGACGGTAAAGAGGGAACGAGTTGGAAATTATGAATGATGAATGTTGAGTGATGAATCCATCATTCATCGTTCATCATTCATCGTTCATCGTTCTCATGGCCGACATTCTCTATCGCCGCAACGTCGTCCTCGAAACCCTCCGCGCCGGGCGGCGCGACATCCGCCGCCTGCT
This sequence comes from Chloroflexota bacterium, assembly GCA_016213135.1. Lineage (GTDB taxonomy): Bacteria > Chloroflexota > Anaerolineae > Anaerolineales > VGOW01 > VGOW01. The sequence continues at coordinate 10,431 of JACRBQ010000068.1, forward strand.
GCTCGCCGACGACGCCGATACCCAGGCCCTCAAAGACGTGCTAGCCCAGGCCAAACAGCGGCACGTGCAGATCGTCCCTCGCCCGCGCAAAGACCTCAACGTCCTCAGCCAGGGCGATAACCATCAGGGCGTGGCCCTCGAAGTCGGCGCTTACCCTTACGCCGCGCTCGACGACATCCTGGCCTGCGCCCTCGCCGCCGACGAGCCGCCCCTCCTTTTGTTGCTGGATCAAGTGCAAGACCCCGCCAACGTAGGCCGCCTCCTGCGCACCGCCGAAGCCTGCGGCGTGCACGGCGTCATCCTCCCCGACAAAGGCAGCGGCGAAATCACGCCCGCCGTCGTCACCGCCTCCATGGGCGCCAGCGAACACATGCTCGTGGCTCGCGTGACCAACCTTGCCCAGACCATGGTGCTTCTAAAAAAATCCGACATCTGGCTGGCCGGCCTCGACCTCTCCCCCGAAGCCGAGCCGCCCGATCGCCTCGACCTCAATCGCGCCCTCGGCCTCATCGTCGGCAACGAGGGTGCCGGCCTGCGCCGCCTCGTGCGCGACAAATGCGACCTCCTCCTCCGCCTGCCCATGCGCGGCCAGGTCCAATCGCTCAACGCCGCCATCGCCGGCTCCATCGCCCTCTACGCCGCCTGGCAAGCCCGCGGGTACGCGGGGAGCCAGAAGTCGGAGGTCAGAGGTCAGAAGTCAGAGGCCAAGAGGCCGAGTGATTCCGACCTCTGACCTCCCACCTCCGACCTCCAATTCCCCATGCGCATCATCGAAGTCAAACAGCAACTCCACCTCCAGGGCCGCGCCGTGTCCCCGCGCGGCTGGCTGGCATGGGGCGCGCTTTTCATCCCCGGCCTGCTTGCCTTACTGCTCATCCCCGAGGCCTATCGCTTCATCGGCCTGCTCATTTGGATTGGACTCTGGCTTGCGCTCATCGCCGTCGTCCCGCGCGCGCTCGGCGTCCTCATCCAAGTCACCGTGGATCGCAGCGCGCGCCAGATCGTATGGCAGCGTGATAGCCAGGTGACACGTACCTTGCCCTTCTCCCAGGTGAAGCAGTTGGAGGTGGCCCAACTCGCCACCGCCTCCCGGCCCTACAAAACCTACCATCTCTTCGCGGCCCTCAAAGACGGCGCTCGCATCACCCTTGCCGTGGACCCCAGCGAGACCGAAATCCGCCGCGCCCTGCAACTGGTTCGCGAACGAATGAAGTAGCCCTCCGCCCAAAGCGAAGAAAGTCACCATTATCAAATCAGGAGAAATTTCGATGGAACTTAACAACCTCACCCGCCGCAACTTCCTCAAATTAGCCGGCGTTGCCGGCCTCGGCGCCGGCCTAAGCGCCTGTGCCGGCTCTGCGCCCGTGCCGCCCACGCCCACTGCCATGACCGCCGCCATGGACATGACGCCCACCACCGGCGACGCCGCCGCCGACATGGACGCCTTGCACGAGGCCGGAGTCAAAACCTTCCTCGACGGCATCGGCAAAGACAAAGCCTTCTGGGGAACGAAGCTCGATTACAAAATGGATGGCGGCGTCAAAGTCTTTGAGGTAACCGCCTCGGACCTGTCGTGGGAAGTTGCGCCCGGCCAAACCGTTGAGGCCATGGCCTACAACGGCATCGTCCCCGGCCCGGAGATACGCATCACCGAAGGCGATCAGGTGCGCGTCATCCTCAAGAACGAAATGAAGCAAAGCACCTCCATCCACTGGCACGGCGCGCTCGTCCCCAACGCCATGGACGGCGTGCCCTTCATCACCCAGAAACCCGTGAAGACCGGCGAGACATTCACCTACGAATTCACTGCCCGCAACCCCGGCTCGCACATGTACCACTCGCACCACAACGCCGCCGAGCAGGTCACCAAAGGACTGATGGGCGCGTTCATTATTGAACCCAAAGACAAAAGCATTGACCCGCAATACGACGCCGAATACACCATGGTGCTCAACGACAGCGGCATCGGCCTCACCATCAACGGCAAGTCGTTCCCTTACACCCAGCCCATCGTCGCCAAACTGGGCGATAAAATCCGCGTGCGCTACATGAACGAGGGCCTGCTTATCCACCCCATGCACCTGCACGGCATCCCGCAAAAAGTGTTTGCCAAAGACGGCTGGAACTTGCAGTACCCCTATATGGCCGACACCGTCCTCATCTCCCCCGGCGAACGCTACGACGTGCTGGTCGAATGCACCGAGCCGGGCGCGTGGGCCTTCCACTGCCACATCCTCACCCACGCCGAATCAAGCCACGGCATGTTTGGCATGGTCACGGCGCTCGTCGTGCAGCAATAACCCGCCGCGCAAAACTGCGGCGCGGCGAACCTTCCGGCCCGCGCGCCACAGTGTCACAGTACACCTGTGGTATATTCCGGGCGCTTATGCGCCCGGTTTGTTTTCTATCCATCGTCCTCATTCTTCTTTCGGCGTGCAGCGCACCGGCTCAATCCGCCCCTGCCCTCACTGCTACGCCGTTAGCCACGCAGTCCCTCGCCACCGATAAAGTGGTCGCGGCGGCGCCCACGCCGCTGCCTATGCGCCAGCGTTGGCCCTTCGGCGACCTCCTTCCCTATGTCACCCAGTCGGGCGACACCCTGCCCGCGCTGGCCGCGCACTTCAACACCACTCCCGATGCCCTCCAAACAGCCAACCCCGGCATCATCTTTCCCGCCGCGGCCACCCTGCAACCCGACCAGCCGCTCAACATCCCGGCCAACTGGGTGCCGCTCATGGGCACGTCGTTCCAGATCGTCCCCGATAGCGAATTTGTGTACGGCCCCGGCCAGGCCGGCTTCTCCCTCAGAGCCACCATCGTCGAATACAACGGCTTCCTCAGCCGCTACTCGGAATTCGCCGACGAGAAGACCCGCCCCGGTTGGGAAATCATCGAGCGCGTGGCCCGCGACTACTCGATCAGCCCGCGCCTGCTGCTGGCGCTGGTGGAATACCGCTCCGGGGCGCTCACCCAGCCCGGCGTCACCGACTTCACCTATCCGTTGGGCTACCCCGATCCGCTGAAGATGGGCTTGCACAACCAACTGCTGTGGGCCGCCGAGCAACTCAACCAGGGCTATTACGGCTGGCGAAGCGGCGCGCTGGTCGAGATTAGTTTAAGCGACGGGCAACTGGAGCGGCTGGACTACTGGCAAAACGCCGGCACCGCAGCCCTGCATACGCTGTTCGGGGCTATGATGGCAAAAAGCGATTTCGAAAAAGCGGTGTCGCCCGACGGCTTTGGAGCAACATTCCGGCAATTGTTTGCCGACCCGGCCAAGCTGGCCGTTACCCTGCTGCCGGGCAACCTGCAACAGCCCCCGCTGGAATTGCCTTTCCTCATTGGCAAAACGTGGGGCTTCACCGGCGGCCCGCATCCCATTTGGGGCGACAATACTCCGTGGGGCGCGTTGGACTTTGCCCCGCCCGCCGTGGGCGCCGGGTGCGGCTACTCCACCGAATGGGTGGCCGCATCGGCCGATGGCGTGATTGCCCGCAGCGACGAAGCCGCCGTGGTGCTGGACCTCGACGGCGACGGCGACGAGCACACCGGCTGGGTTGTTTTCTACTATCACATGGGCAATGACGACCGGGTGCCCGAAGGCAGGAAGGTGAAGCTGGGTGACCTGCTGGGCCATCCCTCGTGCGAAGGCGGCCGGGCCACCGGAACCCACGTGCACATGGGCCGCCGTTACAACGGCGAGTGGATGCCCGCGACCGGGCCGGCGCCGTTTACGCTCAGCGGCTGGACAGCCCACCCCGGCGACGCGCCCTACAAAGGCACGATGACCTATGAGTTGCCCGCCCTGAGAATTGTGGCCTGCACCTGCGTCACGGCCAACAATTCCGTAGGCCGCTGAGGCTAATCGGCGGCGGAAGCGGCCAGGGCGGGTTTGGCCGCAAACGGGTTGTTCACCGCCAACACCGCGCCGACGATCAACAGCGTCCCCACAATCAACCGCCAGTCGGCGACTTCCTTCAAAAATATGATGCCGAGGATCACGCCGATGACGGGGAACACATAGGTCACCAGCGAGGCGCGGGCCGGCCCCCAGGCATTGATCAAATAGAAAAACATGAGATAGGCAAAGCACGAGCCGAGCAAGCCCAGCCACGCCAGCGCCAGCCACGTGACGGGCAGTTGAGGCAGGTGGAACGGGCGATCCACCATCAGCGTCGCCGGCCAGATCACCGCGTCGGCCAAGAGCAGCACCATGAACGATTGCACCACCGGCGGCTGGTTGCGCAAATGCCGGCGCGAGAAAGTGATGGCCGTGGCGTAGCAAATAGAGGCGGCAATCACGGCCAACTGGCCCCAGAGGTTGCCATGCAGGCCCTGCGGCCCGAAGTCGCGGCTCACGAGCACCACCACGCCGACAAAGCCCACCGCCAGTCCGGCCAGGCGTCCCACGGTAATCTTTTCATCATGCAGCCAATAGTGGGCAATCACAATGGTAAACAACGGCACGGTGCCATTGAGGATCGAAGCCAGCCCGGAATCAATTTTTGTTTCGCCCCACGAAATGAGCACGAAGGGTACCGCCGTATTGACCACGCCCATAAACAAATAGGCCAGCAGCGTGCGCCGATCGCGCGGGAACGACTGCCGCTGCCAGCGCATGATCACTAGCAGGCCCAGCACCCCAAACAGCAGCCGGAAGGCCACCAGCGTAAAAGGGCCAACCTCCTGCACGGCGATTTTGATCCACAAAAAGGATGATCCCCAGACCAGCCCTAACATGCCAAAGGCGGCCCATTCTTTGATCTTCATGAATTTGAATCCTTGAAAAAGGCGGCGCTCATTCCCCGACGATGCTCAATCGCCGGTAGTAGTGATCCAGCCAGAGATTGGACCATCCCCACACGGTGGAGTCGCGCACGATGCGGGCCACCTCTTCGCGGGTAATCTTGGCTTCACTGTCCAGCACCTTGTGGTTGTGGCGGCTGATGGCCAGCGTGCGCACGGCGAACATGAGCGGAAACATGCAGAACAGCCGGATGCTGTGCTGCCACGGGGGCAACGCTTTGAGGTAGGCCAGCGCAGCCCGCAGGTGCCGCTCGGCTTTGTCGGCCAGCATGTCCAGCACTTTCATGGCCTGCTCCCGGTGTTCGGGGCGGAACAAGTCTTGCCGCGAGATATTCACCGCGGCGCAGAACGTCTCCGGCACAAAAATCCATCCCCGCTCGTAATCTTCCTTGAGGCCGCGAATGACGTTGACCGTTTGCAGCGCCAGCCCGAACTCGCGGGCCAGCGGCATGAGCGCATCTTTGTGCAGCCGGATGGTGTGCGAGTACCACGAGAAGAGGTGCGTGAGCAAATAGCCCACCCGCCCGGCCACTTCGTGCATGTAATCGTCCAGGTCGGCTTCATCGCCCATCACCGGGCCGCGCGCCACCCAGCGGGCCATGCCCTGAGTGCTGTCGCGCACGCTGTTGATGATGGGCGTTTGCACTTCGGGCGGCAGGGTGCGCAGCCGCTCCAGCACTTCGGCGGCATGCTCGGCCACCACGGCGTCGGGGTTGGCATTGTCGGCGCGGGTCAAAAGGGCCGTAAGCTGGCGCACGTCGGCTTCACCGGCCAGCACCCGGTCCCACAAATTCAGCAGCGACACCTTTTGCTCGGCCGGCATGTGTTCGTTATCTTCAAGGTAGTCGGACACGCGCAGCAACAGATAGGCGACCATCACCGCGTCGCCCAGCACGCCGGGCAAACGTTCAATGCCCAGGGCAAAGGTGCGGCTGGCGGCGCGAAGCATCTCTCGGAGTGTTGTCATAGTAAGCCCCCTCGGGCGATTGAACCTTGCCGCGATTGTAACCGGGCGAGGCCCAACTTGTATATCGGCGATTTGACCTATTTAACCCCCGCCTGCGCGCAAAGTCGCGGGAAATCAAAAGCCGCAAAACTCACCCGCACAGCGCCGGGTCAATTTTGCGGCTCGGATTCAGTGCCAACGTGTTTAGTTCAGGTGTTTGGCCGTGCGCGGCGGTCAGGCGGCGACAATGACAACCGCGTGAATGGCCGAGGTGCCGTTGGGGAAGACGCCGGCCAACACCCCCTGAGCGCCGGCTTGAGTATTGCCATTGCCGTCGGTGGCGCGGGCTTTGAGCGAATGTGGACCCGCTACGAGAGAGTTCCACTCGAACTCCCAAGCCGTCCACACTTGAGGCGAAGGGCCGGGTAGCAATCGCGCCTCGTGCCAGTGTTCTTCACCATCAACGCTTACTTCCACGCGGGCCACGCCGGAGGTGTCGGCAAAGGCCGTGCCGCTGATGGACAGTGGTTGTCTGGCGGGGATGATACTGCCCGCCGGAGGGTAACTAATCTGCGAGTTGATTTGAATGACGGCGGCATCGGACCAGCCTTGTTTCTCCCAAGTTCCCTGTTCATAATTTTGGGCCAGGCGCAAAGAGGTAATCCACTTGGGTTGCTTTTGACCATACACGCCCGGCAGAAGAACCCGCAAAGGGAAGCCGTGCGCCGGGGACAGAGGCTCGCCGTTGGCTTCAAAGGCCAGCAGGCTGCGCTCGTCCAGCGCCAGGTCAAGCGGCACGGAGGTCACGTACTCGTCGGCGGCGCTCATCACTAGGTAACGGGCATTGGGCCGAGGCGCGGCGCGTTCCAATATGGCGCGCAGGGAGACCCCTTTCCAAAGAACATTGCCTATCAACTTACCGCCAACCGGGTTGCCGATGCACTCCAAAGTTTGCGCGTGTTCGAGCGCCGGCAGGGTGTGGAGGTCGGCCCAAGTCAACGTCTGTGGTTTTTGCGCCAGGCCGCCGAGGGTCAATTGATACGACTCAAGGTCGAGGGCCGGCTCAAGGTCTCTGCTATAGCTTTGAATGTAAAGCCGGTCAATTGGGGTGAGTTGACCGGCTTTCAGTGAGGGCGGCGGGGTGGTGAGATAGTTGACCGATGAGGTGGGGACAGGCGGAACAGTGGGCGCGGGCAGCGTTAAAACCGCCGGGCGCCTGCCGCAACCGGCCAGCCAGCCGCCGAGGCCGATGGCGGCTATCCGGAGAAAATCGCGCCGGTTGACCTGCCTCACCCTCAGACCTTGCGGCGCGGGTCTAGCGCATCTCGCAAACCGTCGCCGACAAAGTTGGTGAACAGGATGGTAATGACGATGAACATACTGGGGAAGAGCCACATCCACCATACCCCGCGCTGGATTAGCGAGATGGATTGATCCATGAGGTTGCCCCAGGAGGCAGTGGGCGGTTGCACCCCCAACCCGAGAAACGAGACGTAGGCTTCGGAGATGATGGCGTTGGCCAAACCGAGTGTCGCGGCGACAATGATTGGCGCAATAGTGTTCGGGATGAGGTGCCGGGTGAGAATTCGGAAGTTGCTGACGCCCAGGGCGCGCGAGGCGGCAATGTAGTCCATTTCGCGCAATGAAAGAATGTTGGCCCGGACGATGCGAGCCAGGTACATCCACGAGGTCAAGCCGATCACCAGGATGACGACGATGACACTGCCGCTGAAGGTGCGGCCCATCAGCCTGAGGGTTGGAATCTCTGAGCCGAATAATTTTCCTAAGATGATCAGGAGGAACAGGCTGGGGATGGAGAGAGCAGCTTCGGTGAAACGCATCAGGATCGAATCCAGCCCGCCGCCGTAGTAGCCGGCCAGCCCGCCGATGGTAGTGCCCAGAAGCAGGGCTAGCGCCACCGACAGCAGGCCGATGATGAGCGAAATCTGGCCGCCGTAAATGACGCGGGCGAACAGGTCGCGCCCGATACTGTCGGTGCCAAAGTAATGCCCCGACGAAGGCGCTTCCAGCCGGTGAACCACGTCATTGCGGTTGGCATACTTCTCGGTATAGAGAACTGAGCCGATAAGGATGAACGCCACCAGAGCAATCAAGCCGACACCGCCCAACAACGCCATCCGGTGCCGTTTGAAGCGCCGCCAGGCCAACTGGCCGGGAGACAGGGGCGCGGCCAGCGATTCGGCCGCCGCTGTATCGAACGTCAAGGGAAGCTTAATGGTGTCCGAGGCTTGAGACATAATCGGCGTTTCCGGATGCAAGATTACGAAAGTCGGATGCGAGGATCGATCAGGGTGTAGGCGACATCGGTGATGATTTGGAAGACCACAACTGCCGTGGCCACGATCAGCAAGATGGCCATGACGGTAGGGTAATCGCCGCGGCCGGCCTGTTGCCAGAACAAGCGGCCCATGCCGGGCCAGGAGTAGACGGTTTCGGTAACGATCGCCCCGGCCAGCAAAGTGGGGGCGTCGAGGCCGATCAGGGTAACGAGGGGCAAAGCAGCGTTTCTAAGGGCGTGGCGCACGACCACGGCCTGCTCGACCAACCCTTTGGCGCGCGCGGTGCGAATGTAATCCTGGCTGAGCACTTCCAGCATGCTCGACCGCAGGTAGCGGGTATACCCGGCAACCTGAATGATAGCCAGGCTGGCGACGGGCAGAACCAAGTGGCGGATCAATTCATAAGGTTCTTTAAAATCCCAAACATCGGCGCCGGTCGGCAAATAAGGCAAGCCCCATACTTTGAATTGCACGGCGAAAATAAACATCAGGGTCAAGGCGATGAAAAAGATGGGCAATGAAAAGCCGACGAACGAGAGGCCGGTTAGCACATTATCAAACAGAGAATATTGCTTGATGGCGGAGTAGATTCCGAGCAAAGCCGAGAGGGCGATAATCACAACTTCGGCGGTGACCATTAGCACCAGGGTTTGCGGCAGGCGTTGCATGATCAGTTCGGACACCGGCTGACGGTTGGTGATTGAGTAGCCAAAGTCGCCGCGGGCGGCCAGGTTCAGCCATTTGAAGTATTGAACCGGAAGCGGCTGATCCAGACCCAGGTTTTTACGAATGCGGGCGCGGTCTTCAGCAGAAATTCGTCCCAGGGTGTATTGGGCCATTGGATCAGACGACAGGCGGGTGAGGCCAAATGACACGGTGGTGATGATCATTAGAATAAAAACGCCTTGAATAAGCCGGCGAACGATATAAGTGGTCACTAGGGCCTCACGGCAATGGAGAGAGGATGAGGCAGTGTTGCCTCACCCTCTCAGAGCGGTTTTACAGCTTGACGTTAGGGAGTCACATCCCAGTCGTACACGTTCCAGTACACGTCGCCGAAGGCTGACCCTTGCAGGCCGGTCAGGCGCGGGCCAACGCCCAACACGTTCAGCCGGGCGTAGAAGGGGATAAACAGCGCATTGTCGTACATGAACTGTTGGGCCTGCTTGAAGATGTCGGCGCGGGCCACCGGGTCGGCGAGCGACTTCTGTTCCAGCATCATGGCATCCAGTTCTGGGAAACACATGCGATACCAGTTGGCGCCATCGGGCTTGTCAGCTGTCGGAATCTGGTCGCAGTCGAAGGAGCCGGCCGGGTCGGGGTCGGGGATGAAGGAAGTGGTATATCCCCCCAACACGAACTTGCCAGTAGCCAGCGGGCCGTCACCAGCGTACCCGGCGAAGAGAATGTCCGGCGACTTGTTGTCCGGGATCATTTCGATGCCGATGTCGAGCAGGTTCTGCGCGGCCAGGGCCTGCACGTCGGCGCGCAACTGGTTGGGGGTCGTGGTCTGGTGGGTGAAGGACAGTTTGACGGTTTCACCGTTACACGCGCCTTCGCGGATGCCATCGCCGTCGGCGTCGGTATAACCGGCCTCGTCCAACAGGGCCATCGCTTGCGCCGGATCGTAGGGGTAAGGCGCCAGATCAGTGTTTTCGACCGGCGTGTTCGGCCACAGGTTGGAGACGACGCGCGTCTTGCCGAAGAGCAGGGTGTCTGCGATAGTGAAGCGGTCAATGCCCAGGATCATCGCCTTGCGCACGCGAACGTCCTGGAACGGGCAGAAACCGACTGCCGGATCCTGATCCAGATTGAACAGATAGTGCTCAAAACTGCTGGAAGTGATGGCAATCGCGGCCACCCCGGGCGTGTTTTCCAGATCAGGGATGGAGGCCTCGACGAAGTCGGGGCCGAGGTCCACGTCACCAGTCTGGAGAGCGGCCAGCAAAGCTTCGCGACTGGGGACCATCTTGATGAAGATGGTGTCAATCTTGGGCCGGCCCCGGAAGTAGTTGTCATTGGCTTGCAGGGTGATCAAGTCGCCCTGCACCCAGGACTCCACATAGTAAGCGCCGGCAGTGATGGGTTGGCGCAGGAAGTCGTTGTTGTCGAGCGCCTGGCCTTCGAGAACGTGCCTGGGGACCAGGCCGGAGCCGCTGTTGCCGGACATGGCGAACAGATTGCCCCACGGCGCGTAGAACTCCTTGAATTTCACCACGGCCGTCACATCATCCGGCGTCTCGATGCTCTCGATCGAGTCATACCCCAAACGCGAGATGATGCAGGTGTTAGCCGGGTCTATGATGGTTTCCCAGGTGAACTTGAAGTCCGCTGAGGTCAGCGGCTCGCCATCGCTCCACTTCAAACCGGGCTTGAGGGTGTAGGTGTAAGTCAAGCCATCGGCAGAAATGGACCCATCGGCGGCGTTGGGCATTTTCTCAGCCAGTTCCATGATCGGCTGATTATCCCCGTCCCAGGTCCAGATGCCGGGGTTGGTCATCTGGCCTACCCAGACGGCAAAGGTCATGTTACTGCATGCGGGGTAAAGCGAGGTAGGTTCCTGCTGGAAGCCGATGGTGAGCGTCTTCGGCTCTGCCGGCGGCGCAGCAGTCGCGGCCGGAGCAGCCGCTTCGGCGGCCTTGGTCGCGGCCAGGTCGGCCGCGGCTTTGGTAGCGCCCGCGTTGGGGGCCAGCGTGGGCAGCGGCGCTTGAGTCGCCGGGGCGCACGCGCTGAGCACCATCGCCGAGATGACGGCGAGGCTCAACAGATAGAACAGTCGATTGCCTTTCATTTTCTCTCCTCCTGTGAAGGGAATGTTGATGCCCCTGATCTATTATCAGGGGCAAGGCGCGCGGAACGCCCGCGTTTAGAGCTAAATTCTACAACATCTCAATGAATAGTCAACCAATCGGAGAGGTCCGCTCCTATCCTGCCAATACACTCGGTTAAGCCGCGCTTTTTAGATAGATTCCCTGTGGATCAAGCTCACGCAGCAATTCAAGCTCTGCCGCCGTGGGCGGCTCCGTCTGCCCTGGCGGCGAGGCCGTCTTCAACGCCCAGCCCGTGTTCGCCGTGGCCTCTTCCACTGTGCGCCCCGGATGCAGCGCCGTGAGGATAAACTCCCCCGTGCCGTCCGGTTGCAAAATGCCCACATCGGTCACCACGGCCAGCGGCCCGCGCCCGCGCACCCCGGTGGTTTTGCGCGACTCGCCGCCACCGAGGAAGCCGGCTCCCGTCACGAAATCACACTTCTCCGGAAAGCGGCGCTTTTGATGCGGGGTGATCAAATACGTGCGGTCGGCCCAGGCCGCAATTTCGGCGCTGCCGCCCGAACCGGGCAGGCGCACCCTGGGGTGATCGTATGAGCCGATGACGGTGGCGTTCACGTTGCCATAGCGATCAATCTGCGCCCCGCCCAAAAAGCCCACATCGATCAAACCGCGTTGAAGGTAATAGGCGAAAATTTCGTACATGGAACACACCGCCGCCGCGCCCGACACCAGCGACGGATCGCCGATGGACAGCGGCAGGCGGGCCGGCTGCGCGCCGATGACTCCGGCCTCGTACACCAGCGTGAGGCCGGGGGCCTGGGTGCGACGGGCCAGGTTGCAGGCCAGGTTGGGCAAGCCCACGCCCACAAACACCACGTCGCCATCGCGCAGCAACCGCGCGGCGTTGACGGTCATCAGTTCGGAGGGGGAGTAAGCTATTGCCACAACCGCTCTACCTGCTGTCGAGTCGCTTCATAAGCCTTAAGGTTTCCCAATGAGGAAACGGGTTTAGAACGGCCATAGTTGCTCCCGCAGGTGATGGTTGGGGGCGCGTTTCCAGCTTTGGAGCTTGAAATACCGCCGCCAAAAATAGAACGCGCGGCGCGACAGCCAGCTCTCATCCCGCTGCCGCACGAATTCATTTATTGCCGAACGTCCGTAAGTCTCGAAGAGCCAACGCAATTCGGCCAGATCGCCATACTCCAGCACTCGCTGCATAATTACCAGCGCATCACGTTGGACATTCAGTTTTCTCAAACTGAATTCCTGAAAATGGGGGGCAAGCGACTTCGGGACCGCGACTCTGCGCTTCGTAGCTTTAGTATTCATGGAGGCTGTAACCCTATTGCGACACCCTCTCCCACGGCGGCTTATGGAATCGTTTAATGCCGAACACCCACCGCCGGTAGCACCACACTTAAACGTGGTCAACTTGCCCATTGTTGAGCCAGTTGAAGCATGGCCGTCGAAGGTCTACCGCGCTGTCTGGGCAGTTCCCAACGTGGCGGTGGAACTCTGAAATTGAATAGTTCAATCGGTGTCCA
>JACRBQ010000069.1 GCA_016213135.1 Chloroflexota bacterium
ACCCCGACGCCGTCACCAGCCGGGCCGGGGAAATGAAGGTCATTCCGGCGGATGTGAGGGCGCTGGACGAGTTGATTCGATGAATATGAATACCCAATACAAAATACCCAATACCCAATATTGAGTATTTTGTATTGGGTATTGGGTATTACTTGCATGCCTTCCCGCGTTCGTGTCCTAATCCCCGCTTCCTCGGCCAACCTCGGGCCCGGGTTCGATTGCCTGGGGTTGGCGTTGTCGTTGCACAACGCGGTGGAGTTCACAGCGCTGGGGCCGGGCGAGGGGTTACAGGTGGAGGTGGAGGGCGAGGGCGCGGGGTGGCTGGCAACCGACGGCGGCAATTTGATCGTTCGAGCGGCCAACGCGGTTTGGGAGGCCACCGGCCACGCGCCCACTGGCGTGCGGGTGAAGGCCGGCAACGGCATCCCGCTGGGATCGGGCCTGGGTTCCAGCGCGGCGGCTACGGTGGGGGGATTGGTGGCGGCCAATGCGTTGCTCGATAATCCCCTGCCCCGATCGGCCTTGCTGCGATTGGCCCGGCAGATCGAAGGTCACCCGGATAATGCGGCGGCGGCGTTGTTCGGTGGGCTGACGATGGTGAGCGCGGTGGGCGAGGAGTTGATGTGCGAGTCGCTGGAAGTGCCGCCGATGAAGGTGGCGATTGCCCTGCCCAATGTGCGGCTTTCGACTCGCGAGGCGCGCGACGCGCTGCCGCTGCACGTGCCGCTGAGCGATGCGGTGTTCAACATTGGGCGAACGGCGTTTGTGGTGCGCGCGCTGCAGAAGGGCGACTTTGCCATGCTGGGCTGGGCGATGACCGACAGGCTGCATCAGCCCTATCGCCGCAAACTCATCCCCGGCTTCGATGCTGCGGTGCAAGCGGCGCGCACCGCCGGGGCGGCAGCGGTGGCCCTGAGCGGCGCGGGGCCGAGCGTGGCCGCCTTTGCCCCGGACAAGCATTGGGAGATTGCGAACGCGATGAAGGCGGCGTTTGAGGCGAGCGGCGTGAGTTGCCGCACGTTTGTGTTGCCGGTGGATCGGCAGGGCGTGCAGATTAGCGCAGTGGGGTAAAGCTAAAACGGTTTGGGCGTGACGATGAGCAGGAACCAAACCAGCGTGAGTAAACCCACGAACTTGCGCGCCGGGTCCAGCGGGGTAATGTCGTTGAGCGGTTCGGCGTGACGCAGGCCGGTGATGAGGGCGAAGAAGGCCCACGTCCACCACCCGGACCACACGGTGAAACCCAACCAGACCATCAAACCGAATACGGCAAAGGCCAGCGGGCGGGCATATTTGCCCAGCACGGCATAGGCCACGTGGCCGCCATCAAGTTGGCCCATGGGCAGCAGGTTGATGCCGGTGACGAGGATGCCGAACCACGCGGCAATGGCGATGGGGTGCAGCGCCACGGCATACGCGGCGGCGTGCGGCTGGATGAGATTCACGAGCCAGTTGACGAAGATGGATAGCCCCAGCCGTTGCCCGCCGACGGCCGGCACCACGTGGGAAGCCAACAGGCCGATGATCATGAGTGGCACGGCCACCACAAACCCGGCCACCGGCCCGGAGAGGCCCACGTCGAACAGCGCCTTGCGGTTTTCCACCGGCGACTTGAGTTGAATGAAGGCGCCGAGCGTGCCCAGCCCGAACGGCACGGGGATGAAGTACGGCAGTGTGACGTTGACGTTGTGTATGCGGGCGGTGATGTAGTGCCCCATCTCGTGCACGCCCAGAATGGCGAGCAACGTGGCGGAGAACGACGCGCCCGCCGCCAGCGCGGAGATGAGCGCGCCCCACTGGCCGGCCACCAGCGCCGCGCGCAAGGCCGCCACAAGGTTCACCTGCGTAAACCCGGCGCCCACCAGTGTGGTGGTGATGATCGTCGCCAACAGCAGCACGACGTTGATCAGCGGGTTGGAGCGGGTGAAGATGGAAACGCCCTTTTGGGCGACGATCATGTCTGCGCCGTTCTCACTGCGCAAAATGGCCGTGTAGCCCAACGCCCGGAAGCGGTCGCGGACGAGGCGGTAGGTTTCGTCGGCGGTGGTGAGCAGGCGGCCCACAAACACCACGGATTCGCCGCCCTCGGATGCCTTGATGTCGCCCAGGCGCATCAGGCCCTCAACTTCGGCCCGCAGGGCGGACACTACATTGAATTGACGTTGAAGAAGAGATTCGTAGCTATACATACGTCACACAATACCTACGAAATGTAAAAAACGCGTTGGCGCAGGATGAGTGCGAGGTGAGACGCCCTCACCCCAATCTCCTCCCCTATTCGGTAATCGTCGGAACGGCGCGCAAGCGGGGTCGGGGTGGGGGTCACAGCCTCGGCAATACCACACCCTGCTGGGCCTGATATTTGCCCTTCTTGTCGGCGTAGGAAATCTCGCACTCCTCGTCGCCCTCGAAGAACAGCACTTGCGCGATGCCCTCGTCGGAATAGATGCGCGCGGGCAGCGGCGTGGTGTTGGAAATTTCCAGAGTCACGTGCCCCTCCCACTCCGGCTCGAACGGAGTGACGTTGACGATGATGCCGCAGCGGGCATAAGTGGATTTGCCGAGGCAGATAGTGAGCACACTGCGCGGGATGCGGAAGTATTCCACCGTGCGCGCCAGCGCGAACGAGTTCGGCGGGATGACGCACACCTCGCCCTTGAAATCCACCATCGATTTCGGGTCGAAGTTCTTGGGGTCCACCACCGCCGAAAAGACGTTGGTGAAAATTTTGTATTCGTCGGCCACGCGGATGTCGTAGCCGTAAGACGACACGCCGTACGAGATGACGCCGTTGCGAACCTGGCTCTCGGCAAACGGCTCAATCATCCGCCGCTCCGCCGCCATCTTCTTGATCCAGTGGTCAGGTTTCAAACCCATTAGTCAACTCCAATTCACAATTCACAATGCACAAGCATAAGGCTCAATGCTCAATGCAACGGACTCTTTGTGCATTGAACGTTCTACGCCACGTGTCCCCTATTTGACCGAGTTCACCAGCGACCCGATTCCCTCAATCTCCACTTCCACCGTGTCGCCGCTCCTGAGCGGCCCCACCCCGGCGGGGGTGCCGGTGAGGATCACGTCGCCCGGCACCAGCGTCATCACCGACGAAATGAACGCCACCAACTGCGGCACGGAGAACAGCAGTTCGCGCGTCGAACTCATCTGCCGCAATTGCCCGTTCACCGCGCAGGTGATCACCACGTCGGCCGGGTCTACGTCGGTGGATACCCACGGCCCCAGCGGGCAAAAGGTGTCAAACCCCTTGCAGCGCGTCAACTGCAAATCACCTCCTTCGAGATCGCGCGCCGTGACGTCGTTGGCGCAGGTGTAGCCCCACACGAACTTCAGCGCGTCTTCCACCGATACCCAGCGGGCGCGGCGGCCCATCACTACCGCCAGCTCGGCCTCGTGCTCCACCTCCGACGATTGCGGCGGCAGGATAATGGCTTCGCCATGGCCGATGACCGCGCTGGGCGGTTTGAGAAACAGGGTCGGGATGTCGGGGGGGGCGGCCCCCAGTTCATCCAGCCGGCTCGCGTAGTTGTTTCCCACGGCAATAATCTTGCCGGGCAGCGCCGGCGGCAGCACGGTCACCTCGTGCAATTCGGCCACCGCGCCTTCGCGCTTGTAGTCGCCAAACACGTCGCCCACCACCGCGCCAATGCGCGCGCCGTCGAGCCAGCCCCACCGCACCTCATCGTTTTTTTGGTAACGCAGAAACTGCATCGGACCTCGCTATCGCGTGACGATCAAATAGATGCCGCCCACTGCCAGCGCCAGCCCCATGGCATAACGCCAGGTCAACGGCTCGCGCAACAGAACCAAACCGGCGACACCGGCCAACAGCAATCCGCCGAGACGAATCACCGGCGAAGCCAGCGAAATGGGCGCGCCCGCGCCAAACGTCGCATACAGCCCGACGGTTACAATACTGAACGACACCCCGACGCCCAGTGCGGCCCACACCCCCGGCGTTTGCGCGTGCAGGGGCGCACCGTTGAGCTTCTGCCACAATACCCACCCGAGTCCGCTGAGAAAAGTGCAGGAACCATACAGCAGCAGGGCGACGCTATTTGAAAGTTTGCCCGAGGCGAGCTTGACGCAAAAGTCGGCGGCGGCCAGGGCAAAGGCGGTGAGGAGGGCGTAGGGGACCCAATTCATGAGGAGCTATTCTAAAACAGAGTTAGGAAATAGGACACAGCAGTTTCACGCACTGTCTTGCCCTTCCTTCCAGTTCAAAGTAGAATCCAAGTGAAAGGAAGGTCGGCATGTCTGAAGTAATCAACGCAATTTATGAAGGCAACGGGCTGGTTCGCCTTGAAAAAGAGCCTCAAGGCGTAAAGCCGCACGAACGGCTCGCCATCCTCATTGTCCCGATCCGTGTCAGCAAGGAGTTGTCGCCAGAAAAGGCCGGGGCCTCCAGTCTGCGCCAGCAACTCCAGGGCTTTGAAGAACGCTATTCGCTTGAGACGCCTGAGTTTTATGCGCGTTTTATCAAAGGGGAGATGGGGGATAGCAGGGATTTCATTGTGTGGGCGGGTTTGCACGAGTTACTCCAGCGCATGACCTCCAAGACGCCCTTTCCCACTGCCGGCGATTGAATGGACATCCTCGATTACTTCGAAAGCTTGCGGCGAGGAATACAGCAAAACCACAGCATCGGCTCCATCGAAGAACCCGTGCTCATGCAGGCATTTGACGATTGTCGCGGCCTGTTTCGAGCGCGGGTTTTCTTTTGGGACAATTCCCATCTCACAATAGACGAAGTCATAGACACCGAGGGTGGCTATCCCGAAATACTCCGCTACTCGTACAATTACATCAAAGGCAACGAGCACGTTTTACGCTACGATAACGCCCCGCACTACCCCGCTCTCGAGAACTTTCCGCACCACAAGCACATTGGGCCGGACGAAACGCCGGAGTCGTCACATCAGCCGCGATTGAGCCAGGTATTTTCCGAAATTGAGGCAATTCTGGCAACGGGCAGTGGCGGATCATAGATTGCCTCATTGGGCAAAAAAGTCCGCATGGTATAATCGCTTTCACCGGGCGAATAGCTCAGTTGGTTAGAGCGCCTCGCTTACACCGAGGAGGTCGCGGGTTCAAGCCCTGCTTCGCCCACAGTGAATTTATGGCCCCCACCGCGCAAGTCATCAACGTACCCCAGGCCCTCCGCCATTTGCGCCGCGATGCGCACCTTGCGCCCCTCATCGCACAGCACGGCCCGCCGAGCTTCCGCCCCGCCCGCAGCGCCTTCCGCGCCCTGGCCGAGTCCATCGTCTACCAGCAGCTCTCCGGCAAAGCCGCCGCCGCCATCTTCGATCACTTTTTGGATATCTTTCCCGGACGGCGTTTCCCCACGCCCGAGCAGTTGATGGGCGTGCCCGTGCCGCGTTTGCGCGCCGCCGGGCTGTCGAGCCAAAAGGCCGCTTACCTGCTCGACCTCGCCGCCCGGTTTCACGATGGCACCATCGCGCCGCGCCGTTTCAGAAAAATGACCGACGAGGAAATCTCCGACCACCTGATTCAGGTGAAGGGCATCGGCCAGTGGACGGCGGATATGTTCCTCATGTTCGCCCTCAACCGCCCGGACGTGCTGCCCGTAGGCGACCTCGGCATCCGCAACGGCATCAGGAAACTCTACAATTTATCCGAACCACCCACCGCCGAACAGATGGAAGTGCTGGCGGAAGCGTGGCGCCCGCATCGCACCGTGGCCTCGTGGTATCTGTGGCGTGTGGTTGACTCGTCTTGATCTTCACCGCCAGGGCGCAACCCCCCTAAAGAGGGCAGGCGAGCGCGCAGGTTTTTATGCGCGCATCTTGCGCCCAGGCTTCGTCAGTCAACCGATCCTCCCGTATACCCGCACTGGCCCACGCGCGGAGAATTGACGACCGGCAGAAACATATCACTGTGCTTGTGCTTTGCGGCATGGCTTTCGCACAGCCAACCGTTCGGGGAATCCATACATTCCCCACAGATATCGGTGGCCGGCTGACCACACTTCCCGCACGGGATGGGCGGCGGATGGTTGCGCGCTAAAATGTTGATCGCATCCTTGGGAAGGACGCTTTCCTGCTCGGCCACCACTTTGAGCGCCAGAGTCGTGGTCGTGCCGAAATCATATTCATGGAGGAACTTAAGGCCGGGGCGCAGCGCCAAATCCATGCGAGCGCTCATACCCCGCGTCGGTTCCGGCGAGCCAAAAATTTCTGACCACATGCCATCTATGCCGCCGGTGTCCAGCTCATAGCGTACCCCCTCAATTGTGAAGGCGCTGAGGTGCCCACAGCACTCGAGCCAGATGTCGCGCAGAAACGCATCCAGCAAGTGGAGCGCCGCCGCAGCGGGCACTTCCACATGAAGCCAGTATTCGGGCAGATACTGGCCCTGCACGAGCAGGTGAAACGTCTTGCGCGGCTTGCCTTTCTGGGGAGGGCGCTGGGAGCGGCACCTGGTCAGGTGGCGAGTCATCGCCTGCTTACTGAACGTCTCGTTGCAAAAATTGCATTGTCCGGTGGACGTGATGCGGGGCATAAGGTTTTCTCCTTTGCCAAATGGAAAGTTCGCGACACCGCCACACAATTATACTGCCGCCTATTCTCCTCAGTTGACTCGACTTTCGTCTGTTCCCGCCAGTTGACTCATTTTGCGGCGGGCCCTCCGTTTCCCATTCCTTGACTTCCCCCCTCCCCCCGCCTACAATCCCCCCACGCGAAGCGACCCACACTCCCATACTCAAAGGTATTCCCATGTCCGACTTCCTCTTCCGCGGCACCCTCCGCGACCTCGATCCCCGACTAGCCGAACTGGCCGACATTGAGGCCGAACGCCAATACCGCAAGCTCATCCTCATCGCCTCCGAAAGCACCGCCCCCCGCGCCGTGCTCGAGGCGCTCGGCTCCAACTTCCACAATATCTACGCCGAAGGCTACCCCGACGACGACAGCCGCCGGATGAGCGACGCCGAACTCTTCGACTACGAAGCCCGCCTCGGACACTACCGCCGCTACGCCGACCCGCGCTACTACAAAGGCGTCGAATACGCCGACATCGTCGAGGCCCTCGCCCGCCGCCGCTGCGCCGAGGTCTTCGCCGCCAACGGCGTCACCGCCGACCAAATCTAAGTTAACGTGCAAGCCCTCTCCGGCGGCCCGGCCAACAATGCCGTCTATCATGCCCTCGTCAACCCAGGCGACACCGTGATGGGCATGAACCTGCTCTTCGGCGGCCACCTCTCGCACGGCTCGCCCGTCAACCGCTCCGGCAAGTATTACAAAATCGTCCCTTACACCATCAACCCGCAAACCGAGCGGATTGACATGGACGAGGTCGAGCGGCTGGCTAAAGAACACAAACCAAAAATGATCATCGTCGGCTACTCGTCGTACCCGTGGGCCGCCGACTTCAAACGCTTCCGCGAAATCGCCGACTCGGTGGGCGCCTACCTGCTCGCCGACATGGCCCACGTGGCCGGGCTGATCGCCGCCGGAGTGTACCCCTCGCCCATGGGCTACGCCCACGTCATCAGCTTCACCACTCACAAAACGCTCAACGGCCCGCGCGGCGCGTGCATCCTCACCACCGATGCCGCCCTCGCCAAAAAGATCGATCGCGCCGTCTTCCCCGGCGAGCAGGGCGGCCCGCACGTCAATGTATTCCTCGGCCTGGCTCTGGCCTTCAAACTCGCCGCCACGCCCGAATACAAGCAATTGCAAAAGCAGGTCGTCGCCAACGCCGCCCGCTTCGCCGATCAACTCAAAGCGCACGGATTCAAAATCCCGTTCGGCGGTACCGAGAGCCACCTCTTCAACCTCGACTGCAAAACCGTCACCGGCCCCGATGGCACGCCCCTCATGGGCGACCTCGCCGCGCGCATCCTCGACATCGCCGGCGTCGTTGTCAACCGCAACACCATCCCCGGCGACCGCTCGGCCATGACCCCCTCCGGCTTGCGCCTCGGCACCCCGTGGATCACCCAGCGCGGCTTCAAAGAAGAACACATCGACAAACTCGCCGCCTACATGGCGCAAGTGCTCCACGCTTGCAAGCCCTACGCCTACGCCGGGCGCAAAAGCGACATCTTCCGCGCCAAAGTGGATTTTGACGCCCTCAACGACGCCAAAATCAAAATCCGCGATCTGTCGCAAGCCGTCGGCATCGACTTCGCGCCCACGCAGCACGGCTACCCGCACTTCTATTACATTGATGATCCGAGGCCCGGTAGAGACGCCCCGGCGGGGCCTCTCGGAGACGTTCCACCGGAACGTCTCTACGCAACGATCGAAATCGAAGGCGAGCAGGCCGAAGAATTTTTGTATTGGGCTACTACCAATGATGTTTATAACCTGACCGACGGATCGGCCCAACCGACCGAAGTGCGCTTCCCCGGCGGCCTCTGCCGGGGCACGCTAAAACGGGTGACACGCGATCGCTACACCCTCACCGGGCTCGACGGGCAAGCAGCCCGCGCCCTCACCTTTCTCCGCGACCTCTCCGACGGCTACGTGGCCTTCGACCCCGACCTCTACCGCAAACTTCCCGGCCCGGTGACCGTGCGCGACGGCAAACCCGCCTCAACGCCCGCGATCAAGGGCGGAAGCGTAGACGCGACCAAACCATTTTACGTAGGGGCCGACCCACGTGTCGGCCCGAACCAGGGCGAACATGTCAGCCCTCAGCAGGGCGAACACAAAGGTTCGCCCCTACCCGCGTTTCAATGGGCCGAACCCACGGACCCGCCCCTCCGCAAAACCCGCCTCAACGAGACCCACCGCGCCCTCGGCGGGCGCATGGTGCCCTTTGCCGGGTGGGAAATGCCCGTGCAATACACCGGCGTACTCGAAGAACATCAGGCCACGCGGCAGGCCGCGGGCCTATTCGACGTGAGCCACATGGGCGTGTGGGACGCCAGCGGCCCCGGCGCGTGCGCCTTCCTCAACGCCGTCACCACCAACGACGTGGCCTCGCTCCAACCGGGCCAAAGCATGTATTCGCAGTTCCTGGCCCCCAACGGCCACGTGCTCGACGACTGCTACTTCTATTGTCTGGCCGATGACCACTACCTCATCGTCGTCAACGCCAGCAACGACGACAAGGACTGGACGTGGGTCAACGCCGTGCAGCGCGGTGAAGTAATGATCGATGCCGACCGCCCATGGGCGGCGGCCCCCGGCCGCCACGCCTTCACCCTGCGCAACCTGCGCGCCGAGTCCTCCGGCGCCGACCAACGGGTGGACATCGCACTGCAGGGGCCGCGAAGCCGCGACATCCTGCTCGCCCTCGGCGCTGACGCAAATTCCACGCGAAGCGTCCAAATCTCAAATCTCAAACGGACAGGGTTGTGCCGCGCCACCGTGGGCCCTTCGACAGGCTCAGGGCAAGCTTTCGACCTCATTGCCGCGCGCACCGGCTACACCGGCGAGCAAATGGGCTTCGAGTTGTTCGTCCACCCCGATCACGTCGTGAACCTGTGGAACGCGCTGCTCGACGCCGGTAAACCCTTTGGCCTCAAGCCGGTGGGCCTCGCCGCCCGCGACTCGCTGCGCACCGAAGCGGGCCTGCCGCTTTACGGCGACGAAATGGCCGGGCATTTGGATCTGGGCGTGGGCGATGCCGGCTTTGAGTCTTACGTGAAGACTCACAAGCCGTGGTTCGTCGGGCGCGCAGCCTTCCTGGCACAGGAAAAGAAACGCACACGCGAAGTGGCGCGCTTCCGGTTCAACGCCAAGAGCGGGCGCATGGCCCACAATGGCGACCCGGTGCTGGATGCCGGAGGCCGCGTCATCGGCGAAGTGACCTGCTGCTCCATCGACACCAAAGGCTTCCGGTCGGGGCAGGCGCACATCGATCTCAAATCCAACGCCGAAGGCACGCCCATTGCCGTGATGCAGGGCGCGGGCGAGGCGTTGGTCAAAGTCAGCCCCAAGCCGAAATCGCAAGCCGAAGTCGAATCCGCCGTGTCTGCGGCGGGTGGCAAAACTCGCCCGCCGGAGGCGGCGACGGTGTTGAGTCGGTTTCCGAAGAAGAAGTGAGAATTGAAAATCTCAAATCCCAGGATTGGAAGGGAGGAGGCAGTATGCTAACTGTTACTTTGAAGCCCGACGTGGCTGAGCAGATCAGCCAGATTGCCGGGGAGTCAAAGATGGAGACTGAGGCCGTTGTGGACACTGCCGTGCGGGCCTACTTGCGTAAGCGCGCCGAAGAAAAAATTCGCGCTGAGCAGAAGGAATTTAACGAGCAGAAAGAATCGTTGCTTGTCAAATACAAAGGTGAATACGTAGCCGTGCACAATGGCGAAGTCATTGACCACGACCCTAGCATTGGCGAACTCCATCGGCGCGTTCATAAGAGTTTGGGACGTATACCGGTTTTGCTCAAAAAGGTCACTGACGAGCCTGATCGAGTCCTCGTATTCAGAAGCCCGAAACTACAGCGCATCCAGCCATGATCACCCGTTACAGCCGCAACTATTTTCCACCCGCGCCTGCCGTTCAAGTTGTCATTGCCGTCCCTATTGAGAACACGCGCACAGAGCCAATTTCGGCGTTCATAGACACTGGGGCCGATGCGACTCTTGTGCCGCTCAATTATCTGCTCAACGTTGACGCGCCCCGAACAGAAGAAATGATGATTAGCAGTCAATGGGGAGAGGGCCGCCGCGTCTGGCTCTATCTCGTAAATATCCAGATTGGCGAAATACTTGTCAGCGACATCGAAGTCGTCGGCGACGAAATGTCTAACGAGACAATTCTGGGACGTGATGTGCTCAATCAATTGCGCTTATTGCTCGACGGGCCAGATGAAAGCGTAGAAATTTTTGAATGACGTTACTCTATCTCATCCGCCACGCCCGCTCCACATGGAACGCCGACGGCCGCGTGCAGGGCCAGGCCGACCCGCCGCTGGACGACGTGGGCCGGGCGCAAGCGCACGCGCTGGGCAAGTATCTGCGGCACGAAACCTTCGACGCGCTGTATTGCAGCCCGCTAGCCCGCGCCCGCGAAACGGCCGCCATCGTGACCGGGCACATGCCCGCCCCCCCGATCGTTCGGTTTGATGATCGGCTGAAAGAGCGCGACTTTGGCAAGTGGACCGGCCTGACGGGCAGCGAAGTGGATGCCGCCGTGGCCCTGAATCCCGATCAGGATTGGCGACTGCTGGGTCCACCCGGCGGCGAGGCCCGGGGGCAAATCGTGGCCCGCGCCGAGGCCGTATTTTCAGAAATCATCGCCGCCCACCTCGACCAAAAAATCGCCGTTGTGAGCCACGGCGGGCTGTTGGCCGCCTACATGGGACATTTGCTGGGCGTGCCGCTCGAAAAACAGACTTATTTCAGTTTCCACAATACGGCGCTCGCGCGCGTGCGCATCGAGCCGGGGCGGTTGACGCTGCTGACCCTGAACGACGACCGGCATCTGGAGTCGGTGAAAGCGACCTGAGTGACGTGGCCCGATAGGCGGTAGGAGCGCGCGCAACGATCGCGGCTACAAGCCGTTCCTACCTGGCAAGCAACCGGATTAAAAGCAAAGGCGCGGCAAGCCGCGCCTCCACTCACTGAACCGCGAAGGATTTTCATCCTTCATCGCTCATCCTTCCGCCTTCATCCTTCATTCCGCCCACTCCGGCATAGGCCGGCAACACAACACCAGCTCTTTCGCGGCCCGCACTTCGTCCAGCCGCGCCACGGGGGTCACGTGCGGCGCAGTCTTGAGCACGTCGGGGCTTTCGTGCGCTTCTTTGGCAATCGTCAGCATCACTTCGGCAAACCCGTCCAGCGTCTCTTTGCTCTCGGTTTCAGTCGGCTCGATCATCAGCGCTTCTTTGACGATGAGCGGGAAATAATTGGTCGGCGGATGGATGCCAAAGTCCATCAGCCGTTTGCTGATGTCGAGAGCGTGCACCTCGGGCGCGTCGGCCCAGTAGCCCTCCAGCACAAACTCGTGCATGCAAATGCGGTCGTAGGCCAGATGGTAAGCGCCCCGCAGTTTGGACAGCAGGTAGTTGGCATTGAGCACGGCCATTTCTGAGTTTTCGCGCAGGCCCGACGCGCCGTGCACCCGGATGTAAGTGTAGGCCCGGACGTGCATGCCGAACTGGCCGTTGAAGGCCTTCACCCGCCCGATGGATTTCCTGGGAGTCACAAAGCCATACAGCGGCGGTTCATCGTCGTCCCCCTCGGCCACAATGGCAACGACGGGCGCGGGCAGGAAATCCTTGAGCCGTTCCGAAACGCCCACCGGGCCGCTGCCGGGGCCGCCGCCGCCGTGCGGCGTGGAAAAGGTCTTGTGCAGGTTGTAATGCATCACGTCGAAGCCCAGGTCGCCGGGACGAACCACGCCGACGATGGCGTTCATGTTTGCGCCGTCGCCATACACCAGCCCGCCACAATCGCGCACCAGCTTGACTACGGCCTCGATGTGCTCTTCAAAGAGTCCCAGCGTATTGGGGTTGGTGATCATCAGCCCCACCACATCGGGGCCGCAGGCGGCGCGCAGGGCTTCAAGGTCAATGTTGCCCCGGTCGTCGGAGGGCAGTTCCACCACTTCCAGCCCGCTCATGGTGGTGCTGGCCGGGTTGGTGCCGTGCGCCGAGTTGGGGATGAGAATCTTGTTGCGCGCGGTGTCGCCCCGGTCGAGATGATAGGCGCGCATCATCAGCACGCCGGTAAGCTCGCCCTGAGCGCCCGCCGCCGGTTGCAGGCTCAGCGCAGCGAAGCCGCCGATCTCGCGCAGCCATTCCTGCAATTGATACATGAGGGCCAGGTTGCCCTGCACCGTGCCGGGGTCCTGCAAGGGGTGCGAGAGGGCAAAGCCGGGCAGGCGCGCCGTGTCTTCGTTGAGGCGCGGGTTGTACTTCATGGTGCACGAGCCGAGAGGGTAAAAACCGCGGTCGATGGAATGGTTGAGAATGGACAAGTGGTTGAAATGCCGCATCACGTCCAGTTGGGAGACTTCGGGCAGGTCGAGGTCGGGCCGCAGCAGCCCGGCAGGCAGGGCGGCCAACGGCACATCCGGCTGGGGCAGGTTCACGCCTTCGCGGCCGGGAGAGGAGAGGTCGTAGATCAGAGGCTCGGTCATAGTTGGCTCCAATTCACAAAGCACAATTCACAAGGCACAATTGAGCATTGAGAATTGTGCATTGGGCATTCATCCGGCAATTTCCTTCAACGCTTCCACCAGGCGGTCGATGTCGTCGGTGTTGGCCATTTCGGTGACGCACAGCAGCATGTGGCCGTCGAGGTGGGCATAGTCCTGCCCCAGATCATAGCCGCCAATAATGCCGTGTTCGTTGAACAGTTCGGCGTTGATCTCGGCCACGGGGCGCGGGCACTTCACCACGAATTCGTGGAAGAACGGCTTGTCGCGCAGCACGCTGTAACCGTCGAGCGCGGCGATCTGGTCGGCGGCAAAGTGGGCGCGGTGGTAGCAAACTTCGGCGACGCGCTTGAGGCCGTGTTTGCCCATGACGGACATGTACACGGTGGCGGCCACGGCCATGAGGCCCTGGTTGGTGCAGATGTTGGAGGTGGCTTTGTCGCGGCGGATGTGCTGTTCACGGGTGGCCAGGGTGAGCACATAGCCCTTCTTGCCGTTGGCGTCCAGCGATTCGCCCACCAGCCGCCCGGCCATCTTGCGGACGTACTCTTTCTTCGTGGCGAAGAGGCCCAGGTAGGGGCCGCCGTACGAAAGCGGCACCCCGAGCGGTTGGCCCTCGCCCACCACAATATCCGCGCCGAAGGCGCCGGGCGGGGTGAGTATGCCCAGGGCGATGGGGTTGGTGACCACGCAGAACAACGCGCCCGCCGCATGAACGGCTTCGGCAATGGGCTTGAGGTTTTCGATGCCGCCGAAGAAGTCGGGATACTGCGCCACGAACAGGGCGGTGTCGCCGTCGAGCATGGGCAGGATGTCCTGCAACGACAAATCCGGCTCGTCGTCGCCGGCGATGGTGAGGCCCATGCCTTGCGTATACGTGCGCACCACGGCGCGGTACTGCGGGTGCACGGCGGGCGAGATGATCACTTTGCGGCGCTTGAGTTTGAAATGGTTCAGCGCCATGATGGCCGCCTCGGCCAGAGACGTGGCGCCGTCGTAATGGCTGGCGTTGGCCACTTCCATGCCGGTGAGGGCGCAGATCATGGACTGGTATTCAAAAATAGCTTGCAGCGTGCCTTGCGAAACTTCGGGCTGGTAGGGCGTGTAGGCGGTGAGAAACTCGCCGCGCAAAAGTGTGTGATCCACCACCGAAGGGATGAAGTGGTGATAGGCGCCGGCGCCCAAAAAGCAGGCAAACTGCCCGGCGCCGGCATTGGCGTCGGCCAGCTCTTGCAGTTCGCGCAGGGTCTCCGGCTCGGAGAGGGGGTCTGGCAAATCGAGCGCGGGGAAGCGCACTCGGGCCGGGATGTCGGCGAACAGTTCGTCAACGGATTTGAGGCCCACGGCCGCAAGCATTGATTTGCGGTCGGCGTCGGTGTGGGGAGTGTAAGACATAGGGTTGCACCTTTATGGGGCGATTCATGAATCGCTATGGTCGGGGGCGATTCATGAATCGCCCTTACGGATTGGTGTATCGCCCCCACGGATTAATGCGCGCGCTCGGCGCAATACTTTTCGTAGGCCGCCGGGTCCATCAGACCATCCAGTTCGGAGGCGTTAGTGATTTTGAATTTGACCATCCACGCTTTGCCGTAGGGGTCCTGGTTCACCAGTTCCGGCGTGTCTTTCAGCGCCTCGTTGATTTCGGTGATTTCGCCGCCGATGGGCAGATAGATGTCGCTGGCGGCTTTCACCGATTCGAGCGCGGCGAACGCTGCGCCCTGCTTGAATGCCGCGCCCACATCGGGCAGCTCGACAAATACGATGTCCGACAACTGCTCCTGCGCGTAATCGGTGATGCCCGCCGTGCCCGTGCCGCCGGACGCGCGGACCCATTCGTCGTTCTTCGTATACTTCAGATCGTTGGGGATGTTCATGTGGTAGGCTCCTGTTGGTAAGACCTCACAGGTTTTGGAAACCTGTGAGGTCTGCGCGAATCAAAAAGGGACCCAGACAGCACTTCACTGACTGCGTCCCTCTGTCGCAAACCTGAGAGATTCACCCTGTCCCGCGGCCTCATATTTCACTTCGTTGGGCCGTGGGCAAATGGCTTGCCCCGTCGGTGTCCGCCCCCAGGAGGGCGACGACTTTCCAGAGGAAACGGCTACAGGGTCCTTTTTGCCTGAGAGTTTCGCTCCGGGCTTCGCTGTGCGCGAGCCTGCGGAGTTTGCCCCTTCGGCGCTCCTTGCAGAGTCTCTCCCCTGTGGCCGGTTGATTGTGCTTGGATTCTATTACTCGAAGTGGGAAGAGTCAAGCGATTCGACGATTATGGTTTGGGCGCGGCCTCGATGGCGACTTCGCCTAGCGCGGAGAAGCGCGGCCCGGCGAGGAGGCGCAGGTAACGCGCCGCCGCCGGGGCAAAGGCGAGGGTGGCCCACTGCTTTTCGGCGAAGCCGTCGCAGTTGGGATAGAAGCATGTGCCGCTGCCCGCCCACACGTCGACCCATGTTTGGCCATCGCCGCTCACGGAGACGCTACGAAGCAAAAAGCCGTCGCCGGAGTCGGTGAGCGGCCAGAATTTGACGGCGGTGAGGGATTGCTCGCCGCCGAGGTCGAACACCCACGCGCCGTCGCCGGCGCGGATGGCGGCCCAGGTGTCGGTGTTGCCGTCGCGCACGGCGTCGGTTGAGCCAAAGAGGGTGTCGGGCGGGGAGACGACGGCGACGGTAAATGCTTGAGTGAACTGAGCGCCGGCAGTCGGCGAGGCGACGACCGACGTCGGTTGGGATGTGGCCGTGAGCGCACGGGGGACGGTCGCAGCGGGGGAGGCGGTTGGGGTTGGCGACACGGTGAGCGGAGTGGGGGCGGCCACCGGGTTGCCTGTGCAGCCGGTGAGCCAGATAAGGCTGATCACGATGGCGGCGTTTTTCATGATCATTTTTCCGGCCCTTCGTTGACGTATACGCGCGGGACGCGAGCCATGATGCCGCTGGTGACGTCGTAGTTGATGGTGCCCCACCAGCCCGCGGCGTCGTCGGCGGTGAGGCGCGCGCCGCCCTGCGCGCCGATGAGCACGACTTCGTCGCCGGGGTGCACGTCGCCAGCGTCGCTGACGCTCGCATCCCCGATGCTCGCCATAATCTGATCCATGCACACGCGGCCCACCACCGGCACGCGCCGACCGCCGATGATGACTTGCGCGACGTTCTTAGGGTAGCGGCGGAAGCCATCGGCGTAGCCCACGGGGATGACGGCGATGCGTTCGTGTCCGGCGGTGAAGTATTCGCGGCCATAGCTCACGGGCGCGCCGGGCGGCAGGCGCTTCACTTGCGACACGGTGGATTTCCATTCGAGCGCGGGGATGAAGTCCGGCGGCACGGGCGCATCGGGCGAGGGGTTGAGGCCGTAGGTGGCAATGCCCACGCGCACCATGTCGAAGCGGGCCGGGGGCAGGTGCAGGGCCGCGGCGGAGTTGGCGGCGTGCACGAGGGCCGGGCGGCCGGCGGCGTTAACGGTGGCGAGGGCTTCGTTG
This sequence comes from Chloroflexota bacterium, assembly GCA_016213135.1. Lineage (GTDB taxonomy): Bacteria > Chloroflexota > Anaerolineae > Anaerolineales > VGOW01 > VGOW01. Next base: position 16,576 of record JACRBQ010000069.1, read on the forward strand.
AAGCGGCGCAGTTGTTCGTGGGCGAACGACAGATCGGATTCGTCGGCGGTGGCGAAGTGGGTGAATATGCCCTCGGCCGCGGCCCCGGCGTGGGTCACCGTGTTCAACAGTGACGCGGCCTCGGCGGGCGGCACACCCAGGCGGCCCATGCCGGTGTCCACTTTGACGTGCAGGCGGGCGCGGCGGTGGAGGATGCGCGCGGCCTCGGCATAGGCGCGCGCCACATCGGGGTCGAACACGGCGAGGGAAAGATCGTGTTCGATGGCTTCGGCGGCGAGGTGCGGCGGGGTGTAGCCCAGCACCAGCACGGGCGCGGTGAGGCCGGCGTGCCGCAGAGCCACGCCCTCGGCGCTGAAGGCCACCCCCAGCCAGTCGGCTCCGGCTTCCACGGCGGCGCGGGCCACGGCCTCCGCGCCGTGGCCGTAGCCGTTGGCTTTCACCACGGTCATCACTCGCGTGCCGGTAATTTGGCGCATGCGGCGGATGTTGTGTTGAATGGCGGCGAGGTTGACGACGACGAAGGTAGGCCGGGGAGAGAGCATGAACGGGATTATACTCCTCGCGGTATAATCCAAACTCTCCCGCTATGACGCTCCCAATCGTATTTGTCCTCAGCCTCATCGCCATCGCCAGCGCGCTGCTGATCAGCGACAGGCTTCGGCCCGATTTGATGGCGCTGTTGCTGCTCGTCATCCTCGGGCTGACGGGGCTGGTGCCGGCCAAGGATTTGTTTTCGGGCTTCAGCCGTTCGGCGGTCATCACCATTATGGCGCTGTTCATTATTACCGGCGGGCTGGAGAAAACAGGCGCGACGCGCATTGTGGGCAAGCAGTTGAGCCGCCTTGCGGGCAACAGCGAGGGGCGGGCGGTGACCGTGGTGATGGTGGCCACGGCGGCGCTGTCGCTGATGATGAACACCATTGCCGCGGCCGCCGTGCTCATGCCGCCGGTCATCGGCATGACGCGCCAGTCCACGGTGCGGCCCTCCAAACTGCTGATGCCGTTGGCCTTTGGCGCGCTGCTGGGCGGCATGGCTACGCTGTACACCACCTCCAACATTCTGGTAAGCACGGCGCTGGTGGATAGCGGCTTCAAGCCGTTCGGGGTGCTGGAGTTTGCGCCGGTGGGCCTGCCAATGGCCGCCGCCGGGATCGTGTTTATGGTGCTCGTGGGACGACGATGGCTGCCCAAAAGCGGCCTCGGCGGGCAACCCGATGAACTGCCACGCCAGAGCCGCACGCTGTCGGAAGCGTACGGACTGCGCGATACGGTGCACGCCGTTTACGTGAAGCCCGGTTCGGTGCTGGCCGGGCAGAGTTTGGCGAGCGGCGGCTGGGGCGGCAAGCTGGGGCTGACGGTGGTGGCGATTTCGCGAGGGGGAGCCATTCAACTGGCTCCGCCGCCCACTGAAGAGGTCATTGAAGGCGACGTGGTTCTCTATTCGGGCAACACCGACGACGAGGACATGCGGCGCTATGGGCTGCTGCTCACCGACGACCCGGCATGGAACGGCAAGTTTGCGTCGAGCAACGTGAGTCTGGTGGAAGTGGTGTTGCACCCGCGCTCGTCGCTGGCGGGCAAAACGCTGCGGGAGATTCTCTTTCGCGAGAAGCACCAGCTTTCGGTGCTCGCCATTTGGCGCGAGGGCATCACCGTTCGCGAAGGGCTGGGCGACCTTCCGCTGCGTTTCGGCGATGCGTTGCTGATGCAAGGCCCGCGCGCGCGCATCAAGCTGCTGCGCGCCGACCCGGAGTTTTTGGTGCTGGACGAAGACACGGCGGCGGTGGAAACGCCGCGCAAAGCGTGGATGGCCGTGGCCCTGACCACGGCAGCGGTGGTGCTGCCCGCCGCGAACATTCTGCCCATTGCCGAAGCGGCATTTGCGGCGGCGTGCCTGATGGTGCTGCTGAACTGCCTGACGATGGACGAGGCTTATAACGCGATTGAATGGAAGACCGTGTTCCTCGTTGCGGGGATGATTCCGCTGGGGCTGGCGATGAACAGCACCGGCACGGCGGCGCTCATTGGCAACGGACTGGTGAAACTGCTGGGCAGTTTTGGGCCGCTGGCCGTGGCCGGCGGCGTTTACCTTTTGGCCATGCTGCTCACGCAGGTGATGAGCGGGCAGGCCACGGCCATTGTGCTGGCGCCCATTGCCATTGCTGCCGCGCAATCGGTGGGCGCAGACCCCCGCGGCGTGGCCCTCACCGTAGCCATGGGCTGCTCGACGGCGTTTCTCACGCCGTTTGGCCACCCGGCCAATATGCTGGTGATGGGCCCCGGCGGCTACAAAGTAAAAGACTACACCCGCATCGGCGTGCCCCTGACTGCCATCATGTTTGTGGTGCTGCTCGCTGGCCTGTTTCTGTTCTGGAATATTCGGTGAGACCTGATGTTTGACAACGGATGTAACGGTTTTTTTCGTTCAAGCCGTATAATACGCGAAGTATCGAAGTGAATGCCGCGCCCAGTCATCTACGGGAATCTACAACAGTGCCCAGCCGAAGCAAAGTCAGAGAGATCAACGCCACATACGCGGCTGCCGTCGGAAAACAAGAGCCGTTGATGATCGTCCCGGTTAGCCGCAATGGGGACGGCCAGGCCATTTTTCGCGACCCCGCTTTTACTGATAACAAGAACTTGCCGGTACATCGCTGGGTTCCGTGGATCGCGGGATACTCAGCGCCGTTTGTAGACGACGCGATTTCGGCATTTCTGCCTCATCACAAGAAGGCTCTGATTCTCGATCCGTTTTGTGGCGTTGGAACGACCTTACTGCAAGCGACTCTGCGCGGGCACGATGCCATCGGGTTTGAAATCAACCCCTATCCTGCTCTGAGCGCCCGCGCAAAACTCAACACTGCGGCGATCAATTTAGCCGAACTCGATGTGCTCCTGCTGGCCATGCAGGCCGCTTCGGCCAAGTGGAGATCTGCCGCCAGCCCCAAAGACGCGGCGGCGCCGCCACTTAAGTCCCGCATTCCCTTTTTCAGCCCCGCCGTGGAGAAGCAGGTGCTCCACGCGTTGACCTTCATTAACCATATCGAACCCGATTCGGTTGCCGATCTGTTTCGAGCCGCATTTGGGGCGGTGATGGTGAGCTTCTCAAACTATTCCTACGAGCCGAGTCTGGGATCGCGTCCGGCGGCCGGTAAACCACTCGTGGATGATGCGGACGTAGCCCATGTTCTATTGGCAAAGCTTCACCAGATGCGCGCCGATATCGCCTGGCTGCAAGCTGAAACAGAGGGTCGATCCCTCGGAAGCGGCCAGGTTATTAACTCTGACTTCTTTGCTACTAACGGGCAAGTGGCAACCGGCTCGGTGGATTTGGTGATCACCTCGCCGCCCTACATGAACAACTATCACTATGTCCGCAATACCCGCCCGCAACTATATTGGCTGAATTTCATATCGTCGCCGGGCGAACAAAAGCATTTGGAGACGAATAATTTCGGTCAATACTGGCAAACCGTACGCGACGCCGATCCGATAGACCTTGCCTTTGAACATGCGAAACTGCAGAAGACGATCAAGCAATTGCGGGAGACACGGAGCGACCGAGGCGCCTATGGCGGCCCCGGGTGGGCCAATTACGTGACAGCCTACTTCAACGATTGTTACCGCTTCATCGCTGCGCTAAAGCGAGTGCTGGCGCGTAACGGCGTCGGCGTCATCGTCATTGGCAACTCCATCATTCAAGGAATCAATATCCGAACCGAAACAATCCTTGGCGAGATCGGAGCGATGCAAGGCTTGACTTTGGAAGGCGTGCAATGCATCCGCGAAAAACGGGTGGGGGCAAGCATCACCCAATCGTCCGTTCGACAGGGCGAGCGCAGTGATGCCACTCTATCCGAATCGGCGGTCATTGTCCGTAAGCGATAGGCCATGGCCAACGAACCCTACAATTCTCTTCATAAACGTCATTTGGGCGAAAGCGTAGCGAAGGCATTGCTGGCCCGGCCGGTGATCCATCCGGGGCGGCGCTGGGCCGCAAAGCTTCAGCCCAACTCGCGCTCGCACAAAGATATTCTGGGCGACGTAGCGGAGTTCCTGGGTTGACCTATTCTCACCGTGTTTGAATTTGATGTAATTGCCCGCTCCGGCGATGCTCGCGCCGGAGTTTTTCACACCCCGCACGGCGATTTGCTGACGCCGGTGTTCGCCCCGGTGGGCACGCAGGCCACGGTGAAGGCCCTCACCCCGACCCACCTCACCGAACTGGGCGCGTCGCTGGTGCTGGCCAACACCTACCACCTTTACCTGCGCCCCGGCGACGATCTGGTGAAGGAGTTCGGCGGCGTGCACGAGTTTATGCGCTGGCCCGGCCCCATGCTCACCGACAGCGGCGGGTTTCAGGTGTTCTCGCTTTCCGATACGCGCAAGATCGACTCCGACGGGGTGACGTTCAAAAGCCACCTCGACGGCGCGCTGCACCGCTTCACGCCCGAGCGCTCGATGGAAATACAGAACAACCTGGGGGCCGACATCATCATGGCCTTCGACGAATGCCCGCCGCCGCTGGACCGGGCGTACAACGAGATCGCGCTGGCCCGCACCCACGCCTGGGCCGAGCGCTGCCGCAACTACCACCGGCGAGACTCGCAAGCGTTGTTCGGCATCGTGCAGGGCGGCATCTTCGCCGATCTGCGCGAACGGTCGGCGCGGTTTCTCATGGGGCTGGACTTTCCCGGCTATGCCATCGGCGGGCTGGCGGTGGGCGAAACCAAGGCGCAAATGCACGCCGCCCTCGAAGTGGTGAACGACGCGCTGCCGCCGGACAAGCCGCGCTACCTCATGGGAGTCGGCACGCCGGAGGATCTAGTGAACGGTGTAATGCGTGGGGTGGACGTTTTCGATTGCGTGCTGCCCACCCGTTTGGCGCGCAACGCCGCCGCCTTCACCCGGCGCGGGCGGCTGAACATGAAGAACACGCAATATGCCCGCGACCACCGCCCGGTGGAGGAGGGCTGCGCCTGCTACTGCTGCGCCAACTTCACTCGCGGCTACATCCGTCATCTCATCGTAGCCAGGGAAATTCTGGCGTCCACCCTGCTTTCGATGCACAACGTCCACGTGCTGCTCACGATCATGCGCGAAATGCGCGCCGCCATCGTCGAGGGAACCTTCGAACGGTATGCCCAAACATTTCTATCCGAATGGAAAGGAACGCAAATCAACTCGATATGAGCATCTTTCAAGCATTCCTGCTCGGCATTGTGCAAGGCCTCACCGAATTTCTGCCCGTGTCGTCCACGGCGCATCTCATCCTCATCCCGTGGCTGTTCAATTGGCAGTTCGACACGGATGCGGCTTTCGTGTTCGACGTGCTGCTGCAACTCGGCACGCTGCTCGCGGTCATCGCCTATTTTTGGCGCGACCTGTGGCGCATGGCCGGGGCCATGATCGGCGACGCGCGCCGGGGCCGGGCGTTTGCCTCCAGTGATGCTCGGCTGGGCTGGCTGGTGGCGTTGGCCACCGTTCCGGCGGGGGCCATCGGGCTGCTCTTCAAAAAATACTTCGAGGCGCTGCACCACAACCCGGCGCTCGTGGCCGCCATTCTGCTGGGCACGGCGGGGCTGCTGTTTGTGGTGGAATACTTCGGCAAGCGCACGCGCCGCCTCGACTCGCTTGACTGGCTGGACGCGCTGGTGGTGGGCTGTTCGCAGGCGCTGGCGCTGCTGCCCGGCGTGTCGCGCTCGGCGGCCACCATTTCCGGCGGGCTGGTGCGCGGCCTCGACCGCACCTCGGCGGCGCGCTTCAGCTTCCTCATGTCCATCCCGGTGATGCTGGCAGCGGGCGCGGTGGCCGCCAAAGACCTTGCCGCCATTCCACACTTCATGACCTACATCCCCCCGCTGGCGGTGGGGTTTGTGGCCGCGGCGGTCGTGGGCTTCGCGTCCATCCACTGGCTGCTGGGCTACCTCTCGCGCCGCCCGCTCAATGCCTTCGCGTGGTATCGCATCGCGTTCGGTGCGCTGTGCCTCTCAATCGCTTTCATCCGACGATAGTGCTGCGCCGGTTGCTCCTCGCCGCGCTGGTCGCCGGGTGCGCCGGCCCTGCCCCCAAGCCGCCCGTGGCTCCTCCGGTGCAACTGGCCACCACCGCGTCCGCCGCGCCGTTTACGCGGCTGATCGCGGATCGGGCGGTGACGGGAGTCGCGCCGGTAGAGATCACACGGGTTTCTTCCAATGAAGATTTGCTTGACTCTGCCGCTCAACCCGGAGTGGTGGGCCTCACCCTTTTTTTCCCGCAGGGCACGCCACTGTGGGCCACGCCCCTGGGCAACGAGCCGCTCGCCATCGTCGTCCACCCTTCCCGCGACACGGTGGGGCTGACACTGGAGGCGGTGCGACAAATCTTCAGCGGGCAAACGGCCGGATGGCAAGTGACGGTGCGCGAGGCGGGCGACGATTCGCGCGCGGCCTTTGAGGCGCTCACCGAAACGCGCCCCGCCCCCGCCGCGCGGGTGATGCCCTCGCCCGAAGCGATGCTGAATTTCGTTTCGCAAACGCCGGACGCGATTGGCTACCTGCCGTGGCGATGGGTGACCGAGGCGGTGAAGGCGCTGCCGGTGGACGGCAAAGCGCCCACGGCGAGCGACTATCCGCTGATGGCGATGGCCGTGGCGGTGGCGAGGCAAGAGCCAACGGGCGCGGTGCGCGACTGGCTGGCGCAGGCGCAGAAGTAACGCGGCATCAGATCACGGAGAACAACTTCCGCGCCAGCCACAAGTGAAATCGATCCAATTGCGGCAAGGCCAGCGCCAACCCGATGACGAGCGCGGCCAGCGCGCTGAGGCGCAACAGCCCGGCCGGCAAGCCGAGCAGCGGCGGGCTGACGACGATTGGCAACGTGCGGGCCCACAGCACGCGCTCGGTCGTTGCTCCGTCCTGTGAAACCAATCGCTCGCGCACAATCAAATCAACGCGCTGCCGCCCCGCGCCCAGCCCGGTCACGGCCCAACGCCACACCACCGTCTGCCCCGGCAACACCGTCTGCTCCCAATCGCCGGGGCGGTCGGCGCGCAGGCCGATAGAATCGAAATGGGCAACAGCAGTGATGTTGTTTTTTTGATTGGCACGGGCGAACGGTGTGGAATCCGGTCCCGCGCGGCTTTGGGTGGCGGGCGGCGACTCGCCATTGGGCGCGGTGTTCAACGCCAACCGCACCCACCCCGTTTCACCGGAGTGCAGCGTCGCCGGATACTGCAACTCCACGCCGGGCAGCGTCGCGCCGGGAGACAGGGCTTGGCGAATCACCAGCGACGGGTTGGGCCACCACGAGGCCACGAGCGCGGCGGCGGCGCCGAGTACGGCGAGCCAGCCAACGATTGAGATCAGCCGACGGCGGATGGACATGCCGCGAGTATACCCCGCGCAAAAAATCGGCATAGACATTCTGCGCCGACAGTGGTATATAGAACATTTGTGCCTCACATGAACCCACAAGATTACGAGTCCATCTACGCCGGGTTTGAGTCGGCGCTCTCGCGCTACGATTGCGGCCAGCATTGCGCCCCGCACAACCGCGGCGAGCCGGTGTGTTGCTCCACCGAGCACGCGGTGCCCATTGTGACGGTGGAGGAATGGAAGTTTCTCAAATCGCGCACCGACCTGTGGCATCTCTACCGATCGCCCTCCGCCGCCGGGCGCAAAATCAAAGCCGAACTGCCCCACGATTGCCGGGCGCTGGAGTGCAAAGGGGCGGCCCTATGCGAGCGCGAGAACCGGTCGCTTTCGTGCCGCACGTTCCCGTTCTTTCCGTACATCACAAAGAAATACGACTTCGCCGGACTGGCGTATTACTGGAACTTTGAAGACCGCTGCTGGGTGATCAGCAATCTGCAAGTGGTGGAGCAGATTTTTGTGCGCGAGTTCGTCAGCACGTTCGAGTTGCTGTTCCGCAAAATACCGGGGGAGCTGGAAACGTTCCGCGACTACTCGGCCTCCATGCGGCGCGTGTTTTCGCGCAAAGGGCGCACCATCCCTCTCATTGGCCGCGACGGCGGCTACTTCGAAGTGGCGCCCGGCACCGGAGAGATACGGCCGGCGAAGGTGGATGAGTTCGGGAAACACGGAGTGTACAAGTAATACTCAATACCCAATACCGAATACCAAATATTGGGTATTGAGATTTTGTATCGGGTATTTATCGGAGTCTTATGCCTCAAGATAAACTCGTCATCGTCGGCGCACGAGAACACAACCTGAAAAACATCACCGTCGAGATTCCGCGTGACAAACTGGTGGTCATCACCGGGCTGTCGGGGTCGGGCAAATCGTCGCTGGCCTTCGACACCATTTTTGCCGAGGGCCAGCGGCGGTACGTGGAAAGCCTGTCGGCCTATGCGCGGCAATTCCTCGGCCAGCTCGAAAAGCCCGACGTGGATCGCATTGACGGCCTCAGCCCGGCGGTAGCCATTGACCAGAAGGGCGTCAGCCACAACCCGCGCTCCACCGTGGGCACCGTCACCGAAATTTACGATTACCTGCGTTTGCTGTTCGCCCGGGCGGGCACGCCCCACTGCCCCAAGTGCGGGCGGCTGGTGCAAAAGCAATCCGCCGAGCAGATTGTGGATGCCATTGCGGCCATGCCCGAAGGGGCCAAATTCATGATCCTCTCGCCGCTGGTGAAAGACCGCAAAGGCCACCACCAGCAAGTGTTCGACGACGCCCGCAAGAGCGGCTTTGTGCGCGTGCGCGTGGACGGGCAGGTGCGCGACGTGGAGGAGCAGATCGAGTTGGACCGCTACAAGATGCACACCATCGAGGCGGTGGTGGATCGGCTGGTGGTGAAAAGCGGCAAGGGAGAAGAGGCCAGGGAATTCCTCACCCGCGTTACCGACTCGGTGGAAACGGCGCTGCGGCTGGGCGGCGGCACCATGATCGTCAATCGGCTGGAGGCGGACGGCGGCGAGGATCAATTGTTCTCGGAGCACTTCGCCTGCCCGTTCGACGGCACCAACCTGCCCGATATCGAGCCGCGCACGTTTTCGTTCAACAGCCCGCACGGGGCCTGCCCCGACTGCCAGGGGCTGGGGACGAAAATGGAAATCGACCCCGACCTGATCCTGCCCGACAAGGAATTGAGCGTGGCCGAGGGGGCCATTGCCGTGATGGAATGGCGCAACATGGAAGAGGGCGGCGGCTACTACTGGCAAACGCTGGAGGCCGCTTCACAGCATTACGGCATTCCCCTGCGCGCGCCCGTCGGCAAGTTGGCTGAGGATAAGCTGAAGTTGCTGCTCTACGGCTCGGGCGGCGAGAAAATAAAAATCCATTACAAGTCGCGCGACGGGCGCTCGGCGGTGTGGGAAACGGCTTACGAGGGAGTCATCCCCAACCTCAAGCGCCGCTACAGCGAAACCACGTCCGAATACATCCGCGAACGCATCCAGGAATTCATGACCTACCGTCCGTGCGAAGTATGCAACGGGCTGCGCCTGCGCCCCGAAGCGCTGGCTGTGACCATCGGCGACAAGAACATCGTGCAAGTAACCGAATGGCCCGTGAACCATGTGCTGGAATGGGCGGAGGGACTCAGAAGGCAAAAGGCAGAAAGCGGAAGGCAGAGGTCAGAGGTCGGAGGTCGGAGGTCGGAAGGGATTGGGCCGGCGGGGTTGAGTCAGCGGGAGACGATTATTGCCACGCCGATTCTGAAAGAGATTCGGGCGCGGCTGCAGTTCATGGTGGACGTGGGGCTGGACTACCTCACCCTCAGCCGCACGGCGGGCAGTCTCTCGGGCGGCGAGGCGCAACGCATCCGCCTGGCCACGCAGATCGGCTCGCAACTGATGGGCGTGCTGTACGTGCTGGATGAGCCTTCGATTGGCTTGCACCAACGCGACAACGCCCGGCTGATCAAAACGCTCCAGCGCATGCGCGACCTGGGCAATACTATGCTGGTGGTGGAACACGACGACGAGACGATGCTGGCCGCCGATTGGATTGTGGACCTGGGGCCGGGCGCGGGAGCCAAGGGCGGCTACCTCGTGGCCGAGGGAACGGTGGAGCAGATTCTCAAACACAAAACATCGCTCACCGGCGCGTATCTTTCGGGCCGCAAGCGCATCGAAGTCCCCGCCCGGCGGCGCGACGGCAACGGCCAATCGCTCGTGCTGCGCGGCGCGCGCGAGAACAACCTCAAGAACATTGACGTGCGCATTCCGCTGGGCAAAGTGGTGTGCATCACCGGGGTTTCCGGCTCCGGCAAAAGCACGCTGCTGGTGGAACTGCTCTACAAGGCGCTGGCGCAAAAGCTGCACGGCGCGCACGACCGCCCTGGCGACTTCGACGGGCTGGATGGCGTCGAGCACATCGACAAGATCATCAACATCGACCAGTCGCCCATCGGTCGCACGCCGCGCTCGAACCCGGCCACGTACACCGGCATGTTCGACGAAATCCGCAGCCTGTTTGCCGAACTGCCGGAATCCAAAACGCGGGGCTACAAGTCAGGGCGCTACTCGTTCAACGTCAAGGGCGGGCGCTGCGAGGCCTGCCAGGGGCAGGGGCAGAATCAAATTGAGATGCAGTTCCTGCCGGACGTGTTTGTGCCGTGCGAGGTGTGCCACGGCACGCGCTACAACCGCGAGACGTTGCAGGTGCGGTACAAAGACAAGAGTATTGCCGACGTGCTGGATATGAGCGTGGACGAGGCGCTGGTGTTCTTCGAGAATTTCCCGGCGCTCAAGCGCAAACTGGACACGCTGGCCGCCGTGGGGCTGGGCTACATCAAGCTGGGCCAGCCGGCCACCACCCTCTCCGGCGGCGAGGCGCAGCGCGTCAAACTGAGCAAGGAGCTGTCGCGCCGCTCCAACGGCCACACGCTGTATGTGCTCGATGAGCCGTCGGTGGGCTTGCACGCCGCCGACGTGCACAACCTCACCGACGTGCTGCAACGGTTCGCCGACGACGGCCACACCGTGCTGATCATCGAGCACAACATGGACATCATCAAACTGGCTGACCACATCATTGACCTCGGCCCGGAGGGCGGTGACCGGGGCGGTTACATTGTGGCCGAAGGCACGCCGGAGGAAGTGGCGAAGGTGAAGGAAAGCTACACGGGGCAGTATTTGAGGAAGTATTTGAAGAATGGGAGGAAGGCGTAGGGGGCAATTCATGAATTGCCCTTACGGAATTGCCCGCTAGGAACATTATGCCCTTCGATCCGCGCAGACACCATCGCCGCTCCATCCGCCTCAAGGGCTACGATTACTCGCGAGCCGGGGCGTATTTCATCACCATCGTTGTCAAAAGGCGCGAATGCTTGTTTGGCGAGATCGCGGACGGCCAGATGCAATTGAACGAGTTTGGGCACATCGTTGAATCCATTTGGGACGAATTGCCGGCCCGTTACCCCGCGGTCGAATTGGATGCGTTTGTGATTATGCCAAACCACGTTCACGGCATCGTCGTGATTACCGTAGGGGCAATTCATGAATTGCCCCTACCCAACGAATTGCCCCTACCCAACGAATTGCCCCTACCCAACGAATTGCCCCTACCCAACGAATTGCCCCTACCCAACGAATTGCCCCTACCCAACGAATTGCCCCTACCCAATGAATTGCCCGTGCGGGATACCAACGACCCGGCCCAGCGTCGCAAAATGTGGTTACCTAAAATCGTGGGGTACTTCAAAATGAATGCCGCCAAACAGATCAACCTCTCGCGCCAAACACCCGGTCTCCCCCTTTGGCATCGCAACTACTACGAACACATCATTCGCAATGAGGCTGATCTCAAACGTATTCGCGATTACATTCAGGCAAACCCTGCACGCTGGATAGCGGATCAGCTACATCCTGGCGCGCCGCCCAACCGGTTCAACCAAGAAGACTCGTGATCGTCGGCACACCCCATACGGGCGCGTGGGGTAAGGGCGCGCAGGGTAGGGGCAATTCATGAATTGCCCTTACGCCCTTACGCCCATACGCGCCTCACGAGTTGTCGCCACAAGCATAACGGTTATACTACTACGTGGATCACGCTGGCGAGAAGCATACTCACCAAAAGGGCGCGATCAAAACGCCTCACCTCACCGATGGCGCAGGTGAGGGCAAAGGCGATGTGGAAGGATAAACCATGCTCACCACCGAAAAAATAGACACCGGCAACAAACCCCTCGTCCGCCGCTTCATCGCCCTGCCCTACCGCCTCTACGCCGGCCACCCGCAATGGGTGCCGCCGCTGTTGGGCGATATGGAGCTGATGCTCAACCGCAGCAAGCATCCCTTCTACCAGCATTCCGACGCCGACTTTTTCCTCGCTACGCGCGATGGCTGCGACGTGGGCCGCATTGCCGCGCTGGAAAACAAACGCTACAACGACTATCACAAAACCCGGCAGGCCCAGTTCTACCTCTTCGATTGCGAAAACGATCCCGAGGCTGTCGCCGCCCTGTTCGAGCAGGTCTTCGCCTGGGCGCGGGCGCGCGGCCTCACCCGCCTCGTCGGCCCCAAAGGCTTCGGCCCGCTCGACGGCTACGGGCTGCTCGTCGAAGGCTTTGAGCATCGTCAGCTTATGACGATGATGAACTACAACTACGACTACTACCCCAAACTGGTGGCGGCCCTCGGCTTCGAGAAGGAAGTGGACTTCGTGTCGTGCTACCTCGGCCGCGATGCCTTCCGCCTGCCGGAGCGCGTCCACCGCATCGCCGACCGCGTGCAGGAGCGCGGCCTGCTGCGCGTGCGCCGCTTCGCCGGCAAACGCGAACTGGTGGCCTGGGCGGGCCGCATCGGTCAGGCCTACAACAAAGCTTTCGTCAACAACTGGGAATACTACCCGCTCACCGAGGCCGAGGTGAAATTCGTGGTGGATAACATCATGCTGGTGGCCGATCACCGGCTGATCAAAATCATCACCCACGGCGACGACGCCGTGGGATTCCTCTTCGCCTTCCCGGACGTGTCGGCGGCGTTGCAGCGGGCGCGGGGCCGCCTCTTTCCGTTGGGGCTGCCCGATCTCCTCCTCGACATGCGCCGCACCCAGTGGGTGGCCCTCAACGGCGCGGGCATCCTCCCGGAATTCCAGGGCCACGGCGGCAACGCCCTGCTGTATTCCGAAATGGAAAAGACCATCCGCGAATTTCACTTCCTGCACGCCGACCTGACGCAAGTGGCCGAGTCCGCCGTGCAAATGCGCCGCGACCTCGTCAACCTCGGCGGCAAGCCGTACAAGAACCATCGCGTGTACGGGCGGGTGTTGTGATCGTGATCCGCAAACGCCGTGGATTGGCGTACTCATTCGGCGGGCGGCATAAACCACAGTATCCCCAAATGACGGACAGCAACTCACGCAATCCGGTCGGCACGGCTTCCCAATGCGGCGACTCTAATGCGGCCATATTCGCGGATAGTCCGACTGCCGATAGTCGGTGATGCCCAAGAGATTGAGCCAGTAATAAAAGCGGTGCGGCGGGATGCGCCACCAGCCGGCATCGCGGACGAACGCAGCCAGCTGCCGGCGTGGATAGCGATGAAACAGCCATCGCAACTCGCGCCGATTTCCGCACGACAGCGTGCGCTCAATCACCGTAAAGGCATCGGTTTCCGGGTTGACGCTCTCGAAAACGCAATCCTGGAAAAATGGCCGCAGGCTGGCGGGAATCCCGGCGGGGGTCAACTTAATGGAGGCAAGGTCGGAATTGCTCACGGCAGGAATTATACTGCGCCGCGGCCGAACCCCGGCCCCCACACCGCCAACGTGTCCGCCGGGTTTCACTCCTGTCTCCTGTCTCCTGTCTCCTGATCCCCCTTTTCCCAAAAGTTTGCTACAATCCGGCCATCACTATTCAGGAGACCCCTTAATGGCAGAATCCAACGCCTATCAAAACGCCCTCACGCAGTTCGACAAAGCCGTTGCCCACCTCAACCTCAAGCGCGGCATTGCCGAAACCCTGCGCCACCCCAAGCGGGAACTCACCGTTAACTTCCCCGTCAAAATGGACAACGGTGAGGTCAAGCTCTACACCGGCTACCGCGTTCATCACAACACCGCGCTCGGCCCCACCAAGGGCGGCATCCGATACCATCAGGATGTCAGCCTCGACGAAGTGCGCGCCCTTGCCATGTGGATGACGTGGAAATGCTCGCTCATGGGCCTGCCCTACGGCGGCGCAAAGGGCGGTGTCATCGTCGACCCCAAGACCCTCTCCCTCAACGAACTTGAGGCTCTCACCCGCCGCTACGCCACCGAAATCTCCATTCTCATGAATCCGCAGGGCGACGTGCCCGCCCCCGACGTGGGCACCAATGGGCAGATCATGGCCTGGATCATGGACACGTACTCGATGCACAACGGCTTCACCCTGCCGGCCGTCGTCACCGGCAAGCCCGTCGAAATCGGAGGCTCGGCGGGCCGCCTCGAAGCGACCGGGCGCGGCGTGATGGTCACGGCCCGCGATGCGATGCAGCGATTGAACATGCCGGTCGAAGGGGCCACCGCCGCCGTGCAGGGCTTCGGCAACGTCGGCTCTGTGGCCGCGCGCACCGCGCACGATATGGGCATGAAGGTCATTGCCGTCACCGACGTGTCCGGCGGCGTGCACAACCCCAACGGCCTCGACATCCCCGCCCTCGTGAGCCACCTCGCCGCCACTCGCTCCGTCGCCGGCTTCCCCGGCGCCGACTCGATCACCAACGACGAACTGCTGACCCTCAAAGTGGACGTGTTGATTCCCGCCGCCCTCGAAAACCAGATCACCTCGGCCAACGCGCACAAAGTGCAATGCAAAGTGCTGGCCGAGGGCGCCAACGGCCCCACCACCCCCGAGGCCGACAACATCCTCAACGATCGCGGCATCTTCATCATCCCCGACATCCTGTGCAACGGCGGCGGCGTCGTCGTCAGCTACTTCGAATGGGTGCAAGACCTGCAAGCCTTCTTTTGGGATGAGGACGAAATCAACAAACAACTGGAGCGGCACGTCACCAAAGCCTTCGCGCAAGTGATGCTCGCCGCCGAAAAGCATAAAGTGGATAACCGCACCGCGGCGCAAGTGCTGGCGATTCAGCGCGTGGCCGACGTCACCTTGCTCCGGGGAATTTATCCGTAGGACGCACCCCCCCGTTGGGGCGGCGGCCGAGGCCGCTCCAGCCTTTCACTGCGCCCCCCGCGCCCATGCCCCCCGCCCCGCCCAAGCCGCCCACCAACTACCGCGCCATTCGCGGCATCACCGACCGCAACCTGCTCATCGGCTTCTTCGTCATATTGTTCGTCGTCGGCCTGGGGCTGATTGCATTCTTCTACGGCGGCGGGGGCGTGCTCGGCGGTCTGGCCTGCATCGTCGTGGCCCTCGGACTCGTGGGCCTCATTGCCCTCCTCCTCGCCGGCCTGGGCAAACTGACCGAGTGGCTGGATAAGTAATACTCAATACTGAATACCCAATACCCAATTGGAGAATGTTTCAAAGGGGTACGCCCCGGCCCCCAATTCAATCCACCTTTGCATCCGTTGTCTGCGCTCTCTGACCGCCTCAAAGCCCGCGCCCGCGAACTCGGCTTCGCCTTGTGCGGCATTACCACGCCCGACCCGCCGCCGCACCTCGAGGCCTACGAACGCTGGCTGGCGCAGGGCCGACACGGCAGCATGGGCTACCTCGCCGCCGAACGCGCCCGCGAGCGCCGCGCCGACCCGCGCCTCATCCTCCCGGATTGCAAAAGCATCGTCGTCGTGGCCCTGCCCCACTCGCCGGGCGACACACGCGGCCCCATCGCCGCTTACGCCCTCGGCGACGACTACCACGACGTGATCCCGCCGCGCCTCGTTAAATTGGTGGAATGGCTGGCAACGGAAGTGGGCCGCCCCATCGCCCACAAAATTTACACCGACACCGGCCCGCTGCTCGAACGCGAACTGGCCCAGCGCGCCGGCCTGGGCTGGATCGGCAAGAACACCCTGCTCATCAACCCCAAAGCCGGGTCGTACTTTTTGCTGGGCGAGGCCCTGCTCGACCTCGACCTGCCCCCCGACCCGCCCCTCGCCGCCGACCACTGCGGCAGTTGCACCCGCTGCCTCGACGCCTGCCCCACCGGGGCCATTCTACCCGACCGAATGCTAGACGCGCGGCGGTGCATCTCGTATCTCACTATTGAACTCAAAGACGCGATCCCGATGGACCTGCGCCAGCAGACCGGCGGCTGGGTGTTCGGCTGCGACATTTGCCAGGCCGTGTGCCCGTGGAACCTGCGCTTTGCCGAGTCGCTGACCCCCGACGCTGCCCTCGCCCCCCGCGCCCCGGCCCCCGACCTCGCCGCCGAACTCTCACTCAGCCCGGAGCAATTCAACGCCAAATTCAAAGGCAGCCCGGTGCGGCGGGCAAAGAGGCGCGGCTACTTGCGCAACGTGGCCGTGGCGCTGGGCAATGGCGGCGACCCCGCCCGCCGCAGTTTATGCGTGCCCGCGCTGGAGCGCGCCGCCGCCACCGACCCCGAAGCGCTGGTGCGCGAACATGCCCGCTGGGCGGCAGACAAAATAAAACGCGATGCGTGAAGTAGATCACGCATCGCGTTTCACGTTCGGCGGTTGAACCCGCGGTTGACTTACGGCTTCTTCGTCGCCGAGGGCTTGGGCGTGCGGGTGGGCGTCACCGGAGTCCCGGTCAGGCTGTTGTATGGAATCTTGATCACCTCGCCCACTTGTATGCTGTTGGCGTCGGTGATGCCGTTGATGACCATCACGTCGCTCAGGCGCGCGCCGAACCGCTCGGCAATCACACTCAGCACATCGCTGGCCCGGATGGTATAGGTGATGATCGTGCCGGGGCGCAGGCCGGTGGGGAGGGCGGTGGCCGTGGGCGCGGTGTACGTGTATCCCGGCGGCGGGATGATGATGGTTTGCCCCACCGACAGGAAGCCTGAGATGGGGTTGTTCTGCGACTCGTTATAAGCTACCAACGCGTCCGCGTCTACACTGAAGTTTGCGGCGATACCAATAAGCGTGTCGCCGCTGACCACCGTGTAAGTGATGGAGGTGGAGCGCGTGGGCGTGGGCGTCACGGTGGGTGTGTCGCTCGGCACGTACAGTGTGGATGTGGGGATGATGGGCGTGGGCGTGAAAGTGGCCGTGGGGGTCCGGGTGGGGAACAGCGCCCACGCCCCGCTCGATAGTTGCATCAACCCGTAAGCCAGCCCGCCCACTACCAACAGGATGAGCAGTATGGCCATGCCTCGCCAAAAGAATACAGCTCGTTTTCGTTGAACCATTGTTTACCTCCGGTTGTCCTACACAACCAAATATCTCACGGAATTTGTCTTCCGGCAACTGGAGGTCAACCCCGCCCTGGGCTATACTCCGCCCCATGACTCACACCCACGCCGTGCAAGTTCGCAACTCGTTCGGCCCCAACGCCGAAAAGTACGCCCGCAGCGCCGCGTTCGCCGGCAGCCCCAGCCTCAACCGCCTGTTGGAGGTGGTGGCCCCGCAGCCGCACTGGGTGGCGCTGGATGTTGCCACGGGCGGCGGCCACTGCGCGCTGGCCCTGGCCGGACGCGTGGGCCGGGTGGTGGCTACGGATATCACGCCGGAAATGCTCACCGCCGCCCGGGCGATGATCGGCGGCCACGGGGGGGCGCATGTGTGCTTCGGTGAGGCCGATGCCCACGCCCTGCCGTTTGCCTCCGGGGCGTTCGACCTGGTCACCTGCCGCATCGCCCCGCACCACTTCCCCGACGTGGCCGCCTTTGTGCGCGAGTGCGCCCGCGCCGCCCGCCCCGGCGGCACGGTGGCGGTCATCGACAACATTGCCCCCGGCGACGGTTTCACGGTGCGCTACCTCAACGCCTTTGAGAAGCTGCGCGACCCCAGCCACCACTGGATGTATCCGGCGCGGCGCTGGGGAGATTTTTTTGCCCAGGCCGGGCTGCGGGTGACACACCTCGAAACATTCCGCAAGGCGCACGACTTCGGCGATTATTGCGAGCGGATGGCGGTACCGCCGCGCACCCGCGACCGATTGCGGGCGATGCTGGTGCAGGCCCCGGCCGGCCCGGCAGCGGCGTTCGAGGTGTTTGAAAAGGTCGGGCAGTTGCACTTCCATCTGGCAGAGGTTCTCATTGTAGGGGTGGCCAAAGAGGCATAGAAGAGACGTTCCGAAATCTTCGGGTACAATGGAACATCGAACGACCTGCCAGGGCATGAGAAATAATTCATGCCCTGTGCCTTCCATAATAACTCCCTTGAAGAAAGATCGCCGAGTAGTGAAATCTTATTTCATCCAAACGTGGGGCTGCCAAATGAACACCGCTGATTCGCAGCGGGTGGCCTCGGCCCTGGAGAACCTGGGCTACGCCCCGGCGGCGCAGATAGACGCCGCCGACGTGATTGTGCTGAATACTTGTGTGGTGCGCCAACAGGCGGAGGACTCTGCCGTGGGACGCCTGACGGCGCTGGCCCCGCTCAAAGAGAAAAACCCGAACGTGGTCATCAATCTCATGGGCTGCATGGTCGGGGTAAAAGGCGGCGAACGCCTGCGAAAAACCTTCCCCTTGGTGGATGTGTTTTCGCCGCCTTCGGAGCCGGGGCCGCTGGTGAAGCTGCTGGCCGAGCGCGAGGGTTTGTCGCTGATGGAAGCCGAGACGGCGCGCCGCTTTGCGCTGCAAGATGAACTGACGACGGTGCTCAACCCGCAGGCCGGCGCCTTCTCGCTGCCCTTGGCCGAAACCGGCAAGCTGGTGTCGGCGCACGTGCCGGTGGTGTTTGGCTGCTCGCACGCCTGCACCTTCTGCATCATCCCCTTCCGGCGCGGAGTGGAACGTTCGCGCCCGGTGGGCGAGATTGCCGCCGAGGTGCGCGCGCTGGTGGCGCAGGGCGTAAGGGAGGTGACGCTGCTGGGGCAGATCGTGGATCGCTACGGCAAGGATGTTCCCGACGGCCCGGACCTCACCGCCCTGCTCCGGGTGATCAACGATATCGAAGGGCTGGAGCGCATCCGCTTTTTGACCTCCCATCCGAGCTACATGACGGATGAGCTGCTGCATGCGGTGGCCGAATTGCCCAAAGTGTGCGAGCACATTGAAGTGCCGGTGCAGGCCGGGCACGACGAAGTGCTGGCGGCCATGAAGCGCGGCTACACGGTCGACGATTACCGGCGGCTGGTGGAGCGCATCCGGGCGCGGCTGCCTAATGCGTCCATTGCCACGGATATCATCGTGGGCTTCCCCGGTGAAACCGAGGCCCACTTTCAGCACACGCACGACTTGCTGGCCGAACTGAAGCTGGATGTCGCCCATCTGGCCCGCTACTCCTCCCGCCCCGGCACGGTGGCCGAGCGCCGCATGGCAGACGATGTGCCGGAGGATGAAAAGTTGCAACGGCTCAAACTGCTGGATGAGTTGCAGGCCGGCATTGTGGGCGAGATCAACTGCCGGCTGTTGGGGCAAACGACGGAGATATTGGTCGAAGAGAATCACAAAGGAAAGTGGAAGGGCCGCACGCGCACCAACAAGATCGTTTTCTTTGAAGACGAGGCAGATTGGAAAGGGCGACTGGCGCGGGTGGTCATTCAAAAGACCAGCCCGTGGAGCATGCAGGGCACGCCGGCAGCACAATCAAAACCCCCCGTTCGCAGATGAACGGGGGGTTTGTTTTTGACACATCTCACACCCCCTTCAGCCGCAAGGCCGACTCACCCAGCCGCGCCTTCCAGCGGATACACGGCCAACGGCAGGTCCTTGCCTTTAGCCTCCACTTCGCGCATGGGGCCAAAACGAAACGCCTCGGCCAGCGAGCCGTGGATGGCCTGCGAGGCCAGCACTTCGGCAGGCCCGGCATTGCCCTCGATTCGCTTGGCCGTGTTCACCGTGTCGCCGATCACATCATAGAATTTCACTTCGGCGCTGCCCAGCAGGTCGCGCCCCAGCAACCATTCGGAATACATTTTGAGCCGCGCCGAAGTTTGCCGCAAAAGGTCGAGATAGCGCTGAGCCGTAAGGCTGGAGAGGCCCAGGCTCAGGCCCAGCAGCAGCGTAGCCAGAGACACAAACTGATGGCTGCTATCGGCAAAGAACGCGCCCCACGAGGTGGTCTGCACGGGGTTGGTCGCCATTTCATACAACGTGTACATCACCAGCAAAATGCCCGCTCGAACCACGTCCTCGAGCACGCGGAGGGTCGAAGCCAACCAGCCAAACCGGTCGCCCCGGAACGATTGCAACGCGCCGATGACGAGAGCAAATCCCCAATAAGCCAGGTGGTGCGGGGCCGAAAAGAAACGCGGCCCTTCGATGGCGGCTTCGATGACCGTATACACCGCCGGGCCAATGAGGTTGCCGATGAAGCGCCGCGGGTGCGCCGTGGTTTGCCAACGGCTGAGCCAGTAGGCCTGCACCACGCTTACCAGCAAAATGGTGTACGGGTCTGGCGCGCGAACATAGCCGGCGAGGCCTTCGCGCAGCACTTCAAACAATATGTTGGCGATGGGGAACTGCGCCGAGTTGCCGAACAGCTCCAGCCAAAAGCGCGTGCGCGGGGAACCTGTGAGTCGGATGTCGATAAGTTGAACGGTCATGCGAGCCTCGATGTTGAACGGGCGGTCATGGTGAAAACTTCTGGCGCGCAACGGCCTGTGCGTAAGTCCGGTAGCTTAGAGCCGATTCCCAATTAATAGATGGCGCGAGGTTGGGGTGAAGGATTCGCCGCGCGGATTCTTGTGGCTTTGGGTGCCGGAGGCGAATGCTTCGCCCGTACATCGAAGAGAAATCTGCTGTAGCCAACGCGCAAGCCCGGCTAATTATACCTTTCGCCCGTGTCTTCTCAGAATTATGGGGCGAACGGGTGAGCGGCGCACCCGTTCGTTCAATCGGTTTCCGGTACAATTGCGCAACGATGCGCCGCGCCCTTTCCCGACCCGCCCTGTTCGTCGTCGCCGTGACGCTGCTGGGAACCTTCCTGCGCTACCATCGCCTCTCGTCGCTGGCCCCCGAGGCATGGTTCGACGAAGTATGGTTTGCGCTGCGCGCCCGCGAAATGCTGGCCGCGCCGCACTTCGCGGTCTTCTATCGCACCGCATGGGGCGGCGGCAACTCGCTCATGGTATATTTCACGGCGCTGGCGCAGTGGTTCGGCTTCACCGGCATCTCATCGTCGCGCCTCCCCTCCGCCGCCCTCGGCGCGCTGGCCGCGCCGCTGGCCTACGCCTGCTTTTGCGAAATGTTTCGCCGCACGGATTTTCCGGAGCGGGTCTATCGCTGGATCGCGGCCCTGGCCGCGCTCATCGCCTCCTACCTCCTCTACTGGGTCATCGTGAGCCGCGTGGGCACCGAACCCAGTCTGGCTCCTGCGGCCACGTTGTTCTGCGTGTGGCAACTGTACCGCGCCGAACGATTGTTGCAACTGCCCCCGGCGGATAGAAAGAACAGCCCACTCGCTGCGCTCGCCGCGCTCACTCCCTCATCCGCCCTCAGCTTTGTTCTCGTTGGACTCGTGGCCGCCATCGCCCAGTACAACGGCCCCCACGCCCGGTTCGTACTGCCGCTGCTGGGCCTCGTGGCGCTGCACCACGTCATCACCACCCCCGCCCCCCGGCGTGCGCCCATGGCCCTTGGGCTGGGCCTCGCCGCCGTGGTCGGCCTGTTGGTGATTGCGCCGCTGGCTCTCTTCTTCACCCGCGAACCGTACTGGTTGGTGGCCCGCGCCCAAATCACCGGGAACCGGGGCGCGCTCGCCCAACCCAATCTGCTGCTGGAAAACCTGCGCCTCGTGCTGGCCGCGCTCAACATCGAGGGCAGTTTCGACCCGCTCACCAACTATCCGGGCCTGCCCATGTTCGACGCGGCGCAATCGGCCGGTTTTTTTGTCGGCCACGCCTGGGCGCTGTGGCGCTTCCGGCGTTCGCCCGTGGCCCGCGAACTGCTGGGCTGGGAAGCGCTGATGATCGTGCCGAGTTGGCTCACCAGCGACCCGCCCAACTTTCAGCGCATGATCGGCGTGGGCGCGCCTGCCGCTGCGCTCATTGCCGTTGGTTGGGTGCTGGCCCTGCAATGGATCGCCCGCCGTTTACCGCCGCGCCCGGCCCGCGTGGGCGTTGGGCTGGCAGTGCTGGCCATTGCCTTCAGCCCGCTGTATCAAATGTACGTGCTGCTTGTGCGCTTCCCCCAATGGCCCAGTCTGCCGCTGGACTACCTCGCCGTGCCGGTGAAGACCGCGCGCGAACTCATCGCCCGCGCCGACGCCGGCGAGCGCGTATTCGTCTCGCGCAACCCCGAAGACGACGACGTGATCTCGTTTGAATTTCTGTTCCCCGGCACGCCGGTGGGGCGGCTGGATTTTCGCCAATGCCTGCCGCTCGGCGATGGCCGCGCCGCGCGCAGCAACTACCTCGTCCTCACCCGGCGCGACAGGCAATCCGTCTTGGCCCTGTACGACACCTACCCCGGCGCGCGCATCACCGAATATTATTTATGGCAGGATAGCGGCACGCTGATCGAAGTGCCGCCCCTCGCCAGTGGCCCCGTGGCCTCGCACCCCGGCCGGGCCGCCTTTGCCCCCGGCCTCACCTTCACCGGCCACGACTGGTCCGGGCCGGCAGTGCGAGCCGGGGAGAGTCTGTTCCTCACGCTTTACTGGAAAGTGGAAGTTGACCTGCGAACCGATTACACGTCGTTCCTCCACGTGGGCACGGGGCTGGGGGGCACACCGGTCGCTGCACAGAATGACCATGCGCCCTGCCAGGGTCTTTTTCTCACCTCACGTTGGCGGGCGGGCGATCTTATCCGCGATTCATTCGCCGTCACCATACCCCCCGATACCCCGCCCGGCGATTACCCCATCGTCACGGGTTGGTACACATATCCCTCCCTCACTCGCCTGAGTTTGCTCACCGCCAGCGATGCGCTGCCGGACAACAGGGCTATAATCGGCGTCGTCACCGTGACTCGTTAGCTCGCTTCGTTGCGAAAGGCCTGCCATGCCCCAAACTTTCAACTGCCCCAACTGCGGCGCGCCGCTGGACTACGCGGGCGGGTCGGACGCCACCATGCGCTGCCCCTACTGCAACAACTCGGTGATCGTGCCGGCGGAACTGCGCGGCCCGGGGCGCCCCGGCGTGAGTGCCGTGCCGCAAAGCTCGCGCATCAGCGACAGGGTAGAAGGCATGGCCGACGTGCGGCGGTTGTTGGAGAGCGGGAATAAAATCGAAGCCATCAAACGCTTCCGCGAAATCACCAACGTGGGCCTCAAAGAAGCCAAGGACGCGGTGGAGCGAATGGAACTGACCGTGGGGCCGCCTCGCGCCGCAAACGTGTCGCTGCCGGACGCATCGGCCGGCCAGTCGTCTGCCGGCCGCGCGGTGACCGTCATATTCCTGGTCGGCGTGCTGTTCGTCGCAGGCATGGGGTTGGCGCTGTATCTTTTATTCGGCCAACTAGGGAACAACGTGAGCAGCATCCTGCCGCAAGACGTCGCCACTCCCGCGCCCACCGATACCGAGGTTCCCCCGACCGATACGCCCGAACCCACCCCCACCCCCGGCTTTGCCAGCCCGGCCCTCACCTTTGGCAGTGAGGGCATCGGCCCCGGCCTGTTCACCGACGCGCGGCACATTGGCCTGGACGGCGCGGGCAACATTTACGTGGGCGAATACAGCGGCGGGCGGGTGCAAGTGTTCGACCCGCAGGGCAAATTCAAAAACCAGTGGCACGCCACCGAGGGCAATAACATCCTCTTCAGCATGGCCGTGGCCCGCGATGGCACGGTGTACGCCGTGGTCAATGGAGGCATTCTGAAATTCAACGGGACCACGGGCGAGTCGCTGGGGGCGCTCGACTATCCCGCCGGGCAGGGGTTTCAGTCGGTGGCCGTCACCGCCGATGGCGGCTTGGCTGCTTCGTGGAACAAAGATTGGGCCGGCGGCATCTTCACCAACTTCAACGACAGTCAGGACGATTTTGTGTTTTTCGACCGCAACGGCAAAGTGACTAACGTGATTGCCAAAGCCCTGAGCAGCGTGGGCAACGCCGAACTGGGCACGACGCTGACCGTGGACGCGCTGGGCAACATTTACGCCTACGGCGACCTCAACCGCGGCGTGTTCAAGTTCTCGCCGCAAGGCAAGTTTGTGGATCAGATCGGCAGCGCCAGCCAGGTGGGCAACCCCTACGCCCTTGCCGCCGACGGGCAAGGCCGCCTGTATGTTGCCACCTCGAACGGCATCGAAGTCTTCAGCCCGGACGGCGCGCACATTGACGTGATCCCCACCCGCGGCTCGGTGAGTGCCCTGGCCCTCGACGACCAAAACAATCTGTACATCGTAGCGCGCACGCAGGTCGTCAAATTTGTGCTGAACTCGCGGTAATCCTGCTGAGGATAAGCGCGGGGCGTTGATAAATGCTGATCTATCCGGCCAAACAGGAAGGGCGCAACCGCGTCGTCGCCCACGGCGCGAGCGCGCCCAGGCTTGCAAATCCGGCGCTGTGAGTATCCCGCAACTCAACACGGGCCTCTCGCAAACAAAACGCCCCGGGCCGCAACGCGCTGTGAGGCGTTGCGGCCCGGAGTGAAAATTTGACCGGCGCGCGGCTACGCCGCTACGGCACCGTGATACTGAAGTTGTCGAAACCGGCCTGCACGGCCCGGCCGCCCACCACCAGCCCCACCGCCCCCGGGGGATAGGGGATGCCAGTCAACCCGTCCACCCAGTTGTCGTTGACGTAGATATCCATTTCCGTGCCCCCGCTGCCCGATACCGCCCGCAATGTATTCACCTTGGTGCCGGGTCGAATGCTGCCTTCGAATTTGTCCAGCACCCGCGTCCAGCCGCCGTTGGGCAAATGCTCCCACACCACAAAATACTTGTCGTAAATGCTCAGTTCAAAATCCAGATAGTAATCTCCCGGATCCACCAGCCCGTTGTTATCGTTGTCCACAAAGCGCAGCACCATGCCAAAGGTGCGGTCGGTCACCCCGCTCACATACGCCGTGTCCACCTGCATATCGTAATCGGTGAGCTGGCCGCAAACCAAACACTGCGTGAAGCACCCGAATGGATTGTCGCTGCCCACATCGGCGCAATCGGAAAACTGGCCGAGATAAAAAATCCCGTCGGCAATCGTCGCTCCGTCGAACGTCTCCCAGCCGCCGTAGTCCGATGAAAAATCATCGATACCGCCGGTGAACTCATCCTGTACGGGCGGCACGGGCGTGTCCAGCACCACCGGCGGCTGTGTGGGGGCCACAATGGGCGGCTTGGTAGGGGCGGCAACGGGCGGTTTGGTGGCCGCCGGTGGCGGCAGCAGCGGCGTGGCCGTGGCCTGGGGCTGCCCAAATGCCCCACAGGTGCACGCCAGCGCCACCAGAGTCACAAACGAAAACATAGGCACAAAAATCCGTCTTAACTTGCTGTTCATGGAGTTCTCCTTTTTGGGTATCTGCTGCACATTATATGACAACCGGCCCATAGCACAACCCGATTGCCGCCGGCCGCCCATCGGTGTACAATCTCCCTCGTGATCACGAACGTCTTAGTCGCCGACCCCAATCCCGGCTTTGCCGGCATGTTGCAGCAAGTGTTGGAAGAAACGGGCCGCTTCAAGGCCACCGTCGTCGGCAGCGGCGGCGAGGCCATCAGCGCCGCCGGCCGCCACCCCTTCCACCTCGCCATAATCGACTCCGGTCTCGACGACGCCGACCTGCGCTCCGTCATTGCCGGCCTGCGCAGCCAGAAGCCCGCGCTCGCCATCATGGTCATCCTCGGCTTCGGGCAGGAAAGTTTGGACGACACCGGCCTCGACGTGCAGGGCACCCTCTCCAAGCCGTTTTACATCCCGGACCTTGAGCCGCAAATTGAAGAAGCGCTGACGCGCCCGGTAAACGGAGTGACGCCCCCGCCGCGCCCCAAACCCGCCCCGCCGCCCGCGCCGATTCCCGACGCAGAACCGGCCCGGGCCGCCGCTCGGCCCCAGTCTGGCCGCGCGCCCGCACGCCCGACCCCGGCCCCCGCCCGGCAACCCGCGCCCCCCGCTCCATCGTGGCTCAACGACGTCAGCCGCGCCGCGCAATATCTCACCACCCTCACACTTCAGTCCGCCGCCGAAGCGGCATTGCTCATGCGCGGCCAGCAGCTCATCGCTTACGCCGGGCAGTTTGGCCGCGAGCAGGCCGAGGAACTCTCGCGCATCGTCGCCGACGCCTGGGCCAAAGACGGCGGCGGAGGCTCCGGCGCGCAAGTGCGCTTCATCCGCCTCTCCACCGGCGCAGACTTCCTCGTCTACTCCACCCTCGCCGCCGCCGACATCGTGCTCTCGATGGCCTTTCAGGCCGAAACCCCGTTGGGCATGATCCGCAAGCAGGCCAAGCAAGCCACCGAAGCCATCTTCAGAGTGCCGGCCACCGGCAACACGCCCGCCGCCGAGGCCGCTCCGCCGCCCGCCCCGCTCGTTGACACATTCACCTCCGATCCGCCGCCCGAACCGGCCCCCACTGCCTCTCCTGAGGATTGGGCGCCACTGGCGGCCCGCCCTGCCGCCCCGTCCGACGCGGCCCCCATGGCTCCCATGCCGCCCGCGGCTCCGTCACCCGTGGTTCCCACGTCCCCATCGCCGCACGCGTTGCTGGGCATGCCGGCCGCCTTCCCCAACGCGCGCCGCACCCCGCATGGCCTGTACGCGCTGTCGTACACTTACCTCATTATCCCCAAGTTCGCCAGCACACGCCTCAGTGGCGACCTCCAATCGCGGCTCGCAGAATGGATCAGCTTTCAGGCCCTGACCCACGACTGGCGCATCACCGGGCTGCACATCGAACCAGACCACCTCGAAATCAGCCTCGACTGCGCCCCCTCCGAAGCGCCGGAAAAAGTGGTCAAGGCCCTCATGCAGTACACCGCCGAAAAAGCGCTGGCCGAGTTCCCGCGTCTCGCCGCCGAGCATTCCAAACGGGTGAGCAGCTTTTGGGCGCAGGGCTATTACGTGGTCGCCCCGGGCCGCCGCCTCTCCGCCGACGAAATTCGCGCCTTCATCGACTACCAACGGCAAGAGCAAAACGGGTAACGCCGGTTGTTGGTGGTTGGCCGCTGGTGACTGGTAGCTACCCAACATGAAGACCCTCACCCTCATCGACGGCCATGCGCTGGCCTACCGCACCTACTTTGCCCTCACCGCCGCCGGGACGGACACCTCGCGCTGGGTCACCAAAGCCGGCGAGCCGACCGCCGGAACCTACGGCTTCACCGCCGTGCTCTTCCGCATCATCGAGCAAGACCAGCCCGATTACCTCGCCGTGAGCTTCGACCTAGGCGCGACGTTTCGCGACACCCTCTTCCCCGACTACAAAGGCACGCGCTCCAAAATGCCGGACGACCTGCGCTCGCAAATCGAGCGCATCCGCGAAGTGGTGGCCGCCTTCAACATCCCCATCCTCGAGGCCGAGGGCTTCGAGGCCGACGATGTGCTGGGCACGGTGGCCAGGCAGGCCGCTGCGCAGGGCGTGAGCGTGGTCATCGTCACCGGCGACCGCGACCTGCTGCAATTGGCCGATACGAATGTGCGCGTCAGCCTCGCCGGGCAAAAACTCTCCGAGGCCATGCTTTACGGCCCGGAGGAAGTGCGGGCCAAGTTCGGCGTGACCGCCAGGCAATACATTGACTACAAAGCCCTCGTCGGCGACACCTCCGACAACATCCCCGGCGTGGCCGGCGTGGGCGACAAGACCGCCACCAGCCTGCTCAACGAATACGGCTCGCTCGACGGCGTCTACAAAAACCTCGAAAAGATTCCGGCGCGGTTCAAAACCAAACTAGAGGCCGGGCGCGAGAACGCCTACCTATCGCAAAAGCTGGCCACCATCGTCACCGACGTGCCGCTGCAATTTAATTTGGAGGCCTGCGACGCGCCGCGCCTCAAGGGCGCTCCGCTCAACTTCGACCGCGCCCGCGTGCTGGAGTTGTTCCGCGCGCTGGAGTTTCGCAGTTTGCTGGCCAAGCTGCCGGAGGCCGAGGCGTCGCCGCGCGATAAAGAGTCGGCGCGCGAGGCGGCTTCCGGGCAGATGGGCCTCTTCGGTGAGCCGGCCCTCAGCGGCCCGGGAGGCGACGAGGCCTCCCGGCGGATGATCCCCTTGCCCCCGGTGCGCCCCGGAGTCACCCGCCCCATCGTGGTCGCCACCCCGAGCGATCTATCCGCGCTGGCCGCCCGCCTGGCCAAAGCGCCCGTCATCGCCGTGGACACGGAGACCACCAGCATCGATTCCAACGCCGCGGCGCTGGTGGGCATCTCGCTCGCCATTGCCGAGGGCGAGGGCTACTACATCCCGCTGGCGCATCAGCCGCCCACGGCAAACCTCAAACTTCAAACGGTGGTGGAGGCGCTCGCTCCGCCGCTGACGAATCCGGCCATTCCCAAGGTGGGGCACAACATCGGCTACGACTACACGCTGCTCAAGCGGCACGGCCTGGCCATCAGCCCCATCGGCTTCG
Organism: Chloroflexota bacterium; assembly: GCA_016213135.1. Lineage (GTDB taxonomy): Bacteria > Chloroflexota > Anaerolineae > Anaerolineales > VGOW01 > VGOW01. The sequence continues at coordinate 44,992 of JACRBQ010000069.1, forward strand.
ACACCATGCTGGCCGAGTGGCTGGCCGACCCGGCCTCGCGCAGCCTCGGGCTAAAGAGCCTGGCCTTCATCCGGTTGGGCGTCGAGATGACCGAGATCAAAGAACTGATCGGCACGGGCAAGAAGCAGGTGACGTTTGACTTTGTGCCGCTGGAGGCCGCCGCGCCCTACGCCGTGGCCGACGTGGACATGACGTTGCGGCTGCTGCCGCAACTGCGGCGCGAGCTGGAAGAGAAAGGGCTGCTGAAGCTGTTCGAGGAAGTGGAACTGCCGTTTATCACCGTGCTGGCCGATATGGAATCGGCGGGCGTGACCGTGGACACCGATTACCTCGCGGGGATGTCGGCAGAGTTGGAGAAGCGGCTGACCGCGCTGGAAAAGAAAATCTACAAAGCCGTGGGCTACGAGTTCAACATCAATTCCACGCAGCAGCTTGCCAGGGCGTTGTTTGAAGACCTGCGACTCGAGCCGCCGGACAAGTCGCGCAAAACGGCTGCGGGCAAATACTCCACCGCCGCCGATGTGCTGGAGGAGATGCGCGACGCCCAAGCGCACCCGGCGCTGGATCATATTTTGGAGCACCGCGAGATTTCAAAACTGAAGGGCACTTACGTGGACGCGCTGCCGCAAGCGGTGAACCCCGAGACGGGGCGCATTCACACCTCGTACAACCAGGCCGGGTCGGTGACCGGGCGGCTGGCTTCCTCCAACCCCAACCTGCAGAACATCCCCATCCGCAGTGAGTTGGGGCGCGAAGTGCGGCGGGCCTTTGTGGCCCCGCGCGGCCGCCGATTGGTGGCCGCAGACTATTCGCAAGTGGAGCTGCGCATCGCCGCGCACTTCGCGCAGGACCAATTCTGGATCGAGTCGTTCCGGCGCGGCGACGACATTCACGCCGCCACTGCCTCGGCCGTGTTCGGCGTGCCGCTGGAAAAGGTGACGAAGGATCAGCGCCGCAACGCCAAGGCCATCAACTTCGGGCTGCTGTACGGCATGGGGGCTTATAGTTTGGGCCGCAGCACCGGCCTCACATTGGGCGAGGCCGAGGAGTTCATCCAAACGTATTTTGCAAAGCTGCCGGGGGTGAAACGATACATCGAGGAAACGAAACAAAAAGCGGCCACCGACGGGTACGTGGAAACGCTGCTGGGCCGCCGCCGTTACTTCCCCATCCTCACCAGGCCGGGACAGACTCGCGAAGACCATGCGGTGCGCGCCCGCGCCGAGCGCGAGGCCATCAACACGCCGGTGCAAGGAACCGCCGCCGACATCATGAAGCTGGCGATGCTGCGGCTGGCCCGCGATCTGCCGCGCGCCATGCCCGCCGCGCTGATGATTTTGCAGGTGCACGATGAGCTGGTGTTCGAGTGCAACACCGCCGATGTGGAGGCCGTGGCCGCGTTGGCCAAAGAGGTGATGGAGGGCGCGTTCCAACTGGATGCGCCGCTGGCGGTGGATGTGCGCGTGGGCAAGAACTGGGACGAGATGAAGGCGATAGTGTAGTTCAGCCTCGCAAGACCTCGAAGGCTTGCACCGGGCCGGTGCGATTCTTGACCTTGATCTCGCCCAGTCGCGTGGTGTTGAAATGCCCCACCACCGCGGCGGCCGTGCGCGGGCCAATGACCACCCGGTTGGGGCGGGCGTGCGGTTGCAGGCCGTAGGCCACGTTCACCGTGTCGCCCAGCACTGTGAACTCCACGCGATCCTTGTTCCCCAAATACCCCGCCACGGCTTGGCCAGTATTCACTGCGATGCCGATCTCAATTTGATACTGCCGCGACAGCTCGTTGGCTTCCAATTGCTCCAGCATCGCCAGCGCCGCCCGCACGGCGGACACTTCCGGCTCGGCGTTGTGCGCGGTCATGCCAAATACGGCCATGATGCCGTCGCCCAGATACTTGTCCACCAGGCCGCCGTTGGCAAACACAATGTCGGTCATTTGCTCGTAATAGAGGCTGAGCAATTCGCCGAATACGCGCACGCCCATGCGCTCGGCCAGCCGGGTGGAATTGGAGATGTCGGCAAAGACCACGGTGAGCAGGCGCTCGGTGAGCGGCGGCAAACTGCCGGAGCGCAGGAACTCCTGCAACAGGAACTCGGCCTCCGGCGGCGAGACGAATCGTTGCAGCAACTGGCGCACGCCCTGCTCGCGGGAGACGCGCTGCAACAAGTGCATGCGCTGGATGGTGAGCGCGGCCTGGTGGCTGATGGCAATGGCCAGCTGCAAATCGCGCCGGTCAAAGGGCCGGGCCTCGGGCTGGTTCTTGTGAAGATAGAGCAAAGCCAGCGTCTCGTCGCCGCCGATGACCGGCACACACAGCACCGAGCGCAGGCTCAGTAGTTGCGTATTGGGACCCACCTCGAACTCGGTGTCCGACATATCGGGGATGAGCACCGTGGCCCGCTGCTCGATGGCTGTTTGGGCAATGGACACAGGGAAGCCCAATTCGGCCAGCTTGTCGAAATCGGAAGCCAGGACGACCTGACAACGGTCTGCGCCCATGGAGGTCATGAGCAGGGTGGACACCTCGTATAGCGCCATGTCGAGGTCGGTGACCATGTTGAGCTTGCGCGACACCTCGTACATGAGCACAGCCTGATTGTCGAGGCTCTCCAACAGCGCGTCGCGGGTGAGCGCTTGCGTGCCCGAAGCTGCCCCGGCCGGCCTGGGCGGATCGGGGTGGCGCACGGCCACGGCGATCACGTGCTCGCCAATGCGGATGGTGTCGTCAGGCTCCAGCTTCAGGGGGACGGTAACCCGTTCGCGGTTGACGAACGTGCCGTTCAGGCTTTGCAGGTCCACCAGCGTTGCCGTGTCGGCGTCGGCGTCGTAGTAAATTTCGGCGTGCGCCCGCGAGGCGGAGCGGTCGGCCACCACAATGTTGTTCTCGGGGCTGCGGCCCAGCGTATTGTTGCCCGGCTTCAGGCTGTATTCCTGCGGTTGGCCGGACGATGAACGGGTGGTGAGGAGCCACATGGCAAAAGCTTCCGGCTAGGCGAAAATCTCGTCGACGCAGCGGCCTTCCCATTGGGGGTGCGGGGTGAGGCCCAGCAAGCGCGCCGCGGTCGGGGCGGTGTCGAGCAGCGAAACAGGCGAGGCAAGGGTGTGATCTTGCCGGATGCCCGGCCCGGCAATCACCCAGGGGATGGTCATGTCTTCGGGCGAGTCGGTGCCGTGGGTGCGTTCGTGTCCCCCGTGGTCGGCGTGAACGAGCACCACGGCCTCGGCGGGCAGGGCCGCCACCACGCCGCCCAGCAGCGCATCCACCCGCGCCGCCTGCGACAAATACTCCGGCGACATCCAGCCAAAGGCGTGCCCGGCCGTGTCCACCGTGCCAAAGTAGACGAAGATAAAATCGGGCGCGTCGCCGGCGAGGAGGTCCGCCGCGGCTGCACCCACCCAGTCGTCGCCGTCGGCGGTGTAGGCGGTGTCGCGGAAGTTGGAAAGATAGAGGCTGCCCGGCTGGCTCACGTTACGCAGCGGCTCCCAGTTGTAAACGAAGGCGCAGCGCTTGCCGGCGTTGTTCGCCATTTCGATCAGCCCCGGCAACGGGCGGGCCATGGGGCTCCACTGGTTGTCGGTGACGCCGTGGCGCGAGGGCGGCACGCTGTGAAAGATGCTCATGTGGCACGGCAGAGTCACCGAGGGGGCCACGCTGGAGCCGGTGAAGGTGTGCGCGCCCCGGCGGCACAGGGCGAGCAGGTTGGGGCTGTGTTCAGGCGTCACCGCATCGGGCCGCAAACCGTCAATCATCACAAAGACCACGCAGGGCATAAAGTTCTCCTCAATCGATCGGATCGGGCGAAATGCCGCCGCGTTACGGAATGATGGCGTAAGGCCACAGCACCGCCGCAATTTTGGCCTGGCCCGCCAGCGACGGATGGAAGTAGTCGCGGGTGGACACGTCGGAGGCGACGAAGGTCGTAGTGAACGCCGCGCCGCTATCGGTGTGGCAATTGGCGAACAGGGCGCACACGGCGGCCAGTTGCGCGTTGTAATCTGCCACGCGCTGCAGCACTCGGGCGCGCCGATTCACATCGGCCGGCCGCATGGAGGCGGGGTTGGCCAGCATGGATTGGCAGATGCGGCCGGCTTTCCATGCACGGCGCGCGGCGGAGTTGTTGTGAAACAGTTCCCACAGCCGATGGATGTTTGGGACGCTGACGATGAACACTTTGGCGTTTGGTGAACCCGCGGCCAATGTAGTCATGGCAGCATAAAACTGATCATGAAAGGTTTGCACGGAGGTCATGGCGGCTTCGGTGCCGGCGCAGGCGTCGTTCGCGCCGAGCAGGATGGTCACGTATTCCACGTGCTGGGCGTTGGCCCTGGTCACCTGCCCGGCGAGGTCGCTCATCTCCGAGCCGGACTTGGCGAGGTTGTAGTTGTGACCGCTGATGCCCGGCTCGAGGACGAGGATGCGGCTGTAGAGGCTGTTGACCGAGGGGTTGATGCCTGTGGACCACGAGTTGTCGGGGGCGTCCTTGAAGGGGATGTTGCCGGTGTTGAAGGCCCGGGTGATCGAATCGCCGAGCGAGGCCATGGAGGCGGGGTAGGCGCTGGCGGCAGCCGGTTGCGGCGCGGCTACGGCAATGACGAGCGCGAGGACAATGACCCGCGCAAACCACGAAGAAAGTCGTGTGTGCATAGGTGCCTTCTTTTGATGGAGCGGTCCAGAAACGTCTTCTGCCACAGACCGACGCGGTCTTGAAGACCGCGTCGGTCCGGCCGGGAAAGCAATCACTGGCGCAGCCAAAGAATACTACCAATTGAGATTCCTGTGGAAAGTGCAAACACGCCTGCGCCGGATATAATAAGCGCGAGCCTGGTCGTCAAATTCATGAAGATACTCATCCGACTATTCAAGAGCCTTTCGGGCTATGGCCGGCAACTGGCCGGGCTGGTGGCCTGTATTGTGCTCGTCACCGCCACTTCGTTGGTCACGCCGTCCATCATTCAGTACGTCATCGACGACGGCCTCACTAAAAACCACCCCCGCGCCATGCTCACCGCCGGGCTGATCATTGTGGCCGTGGGCTTCGTGCGCGCCGTGTTTAATTTGGGCAAGCGCTACATTGGCGAATGGCTGGTCAACCGATCGGGGTACGACTATCGCAACGCCCTGTACGAAAAAATCCAGCGCCTGTCGTTTGGCTACCACGACCACACCCAAACCGGGCAACTGATGAGCCGCTGCACCGAGGACGTGAGTTCGCTCTCGCGGTTTGTAGGCCAGGGCGCGGTGGATCTCGTCAACGTGATTCTGCTGTTTGCCGGGATTGTGTTCCTGCTGTTCCGGCAGAGCGCCACGCTTACGCTCATCGGCCTGGGGCCGCTGCTGGTGCTGGCGACGCTCACGTATTACCTGGGCCACCTGCTCGGCCCGCTGTTCCTCAAAGTAGATCAGGCGCTCGGCGACCTCTCAGCGGCGTTGCAGGAAAACCTGAGCGGCGTGCAAGTGGTGCGCGCATTTGCCAGCGAGGATTTTGAAAAGGGCAAGTTCGACGCCGCCAATCGCAAGCTATACGGCGCGCGGGTGCACATCGTCACCACATGGGGCATGTTCCTGCCGGCGATGACGTGGCTCGTGATGGCCGCCACCGTGCTGGTGCTGTGGTTCGGCGGGCGCATGGTAATGGCCGGGACGCTCACGCTGGGCGAACTGGTGGCCTTCAACGCCTACCTGCTGTTGCTGGCCGCGCCCGTGCAGCAATTGGCCTTCGTGGTCAACTCGGCCGGCGAGGCCGTGGCCGGCGGCCAGCGCATCTTTGAAATTCTCGACTTGCCCGAAGAGATCAGCTCGCCGCCCCAGGCCCTGGCCCTGCCGCCCCTGACCGGGCGGGTGACATTTGAGAATGTGTCCTTCGCCTACCGCAGCGAACGGCGCGCGCTGCACGATGTGTCGTTCGAGGCCCTGCCCAACCAGATCATCGCCCTCATCGGCCCCACTGGCAGCGGCAAGACCAGCCTCGTCAACCTCATCCCCCGCTTTTACGACGCCACCACCGGCGCGGTGCGCGTGGACGGCTACGACGTGCGCGGCGTCAATCTCAAATCACTGCGTTCGCAGATCGGCCTCGTGCTGCAAACGTCGCTGCTGTTTTCCGTGTCCATCCGCGAAAACATTGCCTATGGCCGCGCCCAGGCCGCCGCCGACGAAGTGGTCGCCGCCGCCGCCAAAGCGGCCCGCGCCCACGACTTCATCGCCCGCCTGCCGGAGGGATACGACACGGTGGTGGGCGAGCGCGGCATCACTCTCTCCGGCGGCCAGCGCCAGCGTGTGGCCATTGCCCGCGCCCTGCTGCTCAACCCGCGCATCCTCATCCTCGACGACTCCACCTCCAGCGTGGACACGCAGACGGAATACCTCATTCAGCAAGCGTTGGCCGAACTGATGCAAGGCCGCACCACGTTTGTCATTGCCCAGCGCCTGTCCACCGTCAAACGCGCCGACCTGATTTTGGTGCTGGATGGCGGGCGCATCGTGCAGCGCGGCACGCACGACTCGCTCCTGGCCGAGGGTGGATTGTATAAAGAGATTTACGACTTGCAGTTGAAGGATCAAGACAAATTCCGCCGGGAAATGTTGTTTCTGGATGCCGCGCCCGAACATGTAAGGGCGATTCATGAATCGCCCCTACAGCCCCACGCCGACCGGCCCGAACCACATGTGGCTCCGGACACCCAACCCCTGCGCCCCAGCGCAGTGAAATGATCATCCCTCCATGAGCCGAAAGCCCCCCACTCCCGCGCCGGACGACGATAGCATCCTGGGCAAGGCCTACGACCCGCAGATCGCCGGCCGCCTGTGGACGTACGTGCGCCCGTACAACCGCCAACTGGCGCTGGCCCTCACGCTGATGACCGTGGCCACCATCGCCAACGTGCTCGGCCCGTACATCATCAAGGTGGCGCTGGATAGCGGCGTGGCGGCCCACAACATTCCCCGGCTGGCGCAGGCCGTGACGCTGTATCTTTTGGCGGCCACCATCATGTGGGCCTGCACCTTCACCCGCATCCGCATCATGGCCGTGGCCGGGCAGAGCATCATCTACGACATCCGCCGCGAACTGTTCGACCACTTGCAGGCGCTGTCGCTGGGCTTTTACAGCCGCTACGCCGTGGGGCGGCTGGTAAGCCGCGTGGTCAACGACGTGAGCGTGGTGCGCGAGTTCATCGTGTGGGCCATCACCGCCGTCACCCGCGACCTGTTTGACCTGGTGGGCATCACCCTCGTCATGTTCGCCCTCAACTGGCAGTTGGCCCTGCTCAGCTTCCTCGTGCTGCCGCTCATGGCCGTGGCCACCGAAATCTTCCGCCGCCGCGCCCGCGAGAGCTACCGGCTGGTGCGCTCGGCCATCGGCTGGGTGAACGCCGTGCTCAACGAAAACATCGTCGGAGTGCGCGTGGTGCAGTCGTTCTCGCGCGAAGAGCGCAACTACCAAATCTTCGCCGACGAGGTGAACGGCAACAACCTGCGCGTCAACAATCAGGCCGCGCTCATCGCTTCGGTCTTCTTTCCCTCGGTGGATTTCATCGGCAGTCTGGCGCTGGGGCTGGTGGTATGGCTGGGCGGGCTGGCCGTGCTCAATGGCGGCGTAGTGGCCTCGCTGCAAGGCCCGGCCATCACCGCCGGAACGCTGGTGGCCTTTGCGCTGTACATTGACCGCTTCTTCGACCCCATCCGCGATCTATCACAGCGCTACAACACGTTTCAGGCCACCATGGCCGGGGGCGAGCGCATTTTTGAATTGTTGGATACGCCGATAGAAGTGAAGGACTCGGCTGAGGCCCGCGAGATGCTCCCCATCCGGGGCGAAGTGGCCTTCGAGGATGTGAGCTTCCATTATGAGGCGGGCGGCGCGCCCATCCTCAGCCACGTCAACCTGCGCGTCCAACCGGGGCAAACGGTGGCGCTGGTTGGCGAAACCGGTGCGGGCAAATCCACCCTCGTCAAACTCATCAGCCGCTTTTACGACCCCACCGGGGGCGCGTTGCGCGTGGACGGCCTTGACCTGCGAACGGTGACCCAGCGCTCGCTACGGCGGCAGATGGGCGTGGTGCTGCAAGACCCGTTTTTGTTTGGGGGCACGGTGCGCGACAACATTCTCTACGCTCAGCCACCCGAGCGCCTCGGCCAGGCCGCCACCGAGCAGGCTATTGAGGCAGCCGCCTGCGCCGTGGGCGCGCACGATTTTATTGCCGCGCTGGAGAAGGGCTACGATACGCTGGTGGGCGAAGGCGGGGCCATTCTCTCCGGCGGGCAGCGGCAACTCATTTCGTTTGCCCGCGCCCTGCTGGCCGACCCGCGCATTCTCATCCTCGACGAGGCCACCTCCAGCGTGGACACGCAGACCGAGCGCGTCATCCAAACCGCGCTGGAGCGCTTGCTCAAGGGGCGCACCGCGTTCGTCATCGCTCACCGCCTGTCCACCATCACCCGCGCCGACAAAATTGTGGTGATGGACGCGGGCCGCATCGTGGAAGAGGGCACACACACCGAACTGCTCGAGCGCCGTGGCCGGTATTTTGAGCTGTACACCATGGCGTTTGAAGGAAATGTTGAATGTTGAATGTTGAATGTTGAGTGATGAGTTGAAGTTTGAAGTTTGAAGTTTTATGCTATAGTTTTGCCTCATGTCCTTCAGCCAACGCCCGCCGCGCGCCACGGTTCTGCTGTTAGGGGCGCTTAACGTCGTCCTGCTGGTTGGCTTTGCCGTTGCAGTCTACTTGCTCACGCAAAACAGCAACCAGCCCGCGCCAACGGCCACGCAGCCGCTTTTGGCTACAGTGGCGGCGGCTACCTCTCTGCCCACGCCCATCGTGGAAGTGCAGAGCATCGAAGTCACCGCCATCACGCCCACGCCCGGCCCCTCGCCCACCGCCCCGGCCAACCCCTTCGACGTGGGCGGCACCATTGCGCTGGCCCTGCGCCGCAACAGCTATACCAACCTTTGGGCGCTCACGCCCGGCCGAACCTCGCTCACCCGCCTCACCGCCGGGCCGTGGGACGACCGCGACCCGGCGTGGTCGCCCGACGGCAAGCGGCTGGCCTTTGCCTCGCACCGCAGCGGCGGCTGGGATTTGTTCATCCTCGATATCGCCACCGGCAACGTGACCCGCCTCACCACCGGCCCCGGCTTTGAAGCCAACCCCTCGTGGTCGCCGGATGGCGCGTTCATCACTTACGAGGGCTACGCCAACGACAACTTCGACGTCTACATCATCAGCGCCCTCGGCAAAAGCGGCCCCATCCGCGTCACCCGCGACCCCGCCGCCGACTTTGCCCCGGCGTGGTCGCCCAACGGCCGCTCGATTGCCTTCGTTTCATATCGCGGCGGCGACCACAACCCCGACCTTTACCTTTACAACCTCGACGAGCCGGATGAAACGAGAGCCGTCACCCGCCTCACCGACACGCCCGACATTGCTGAAGACGAACCGCAGTGGAGCAAGGACGGTAGACTTATTCTCTTTTCCGACGTCGCCTCGCCGCTCAACCTGGTCTACGTCAAAGCCGCCGATGCGCCCGGCGCGCCGGCCACCGACGCTGCCCAGGGCCACTGGCCGGGCTGGACGCCGGACGGCACCGGCATCGTCACCGCTTTCAACCAGAACGATAAAGAATACGTCACCTCCGCCGCCCTGGGCGCATGGTCTGCGGCCCCGGTCGCCATTCCGGTGGATGGCCGCATCGAGTCGCTCTCGTGGAGCAGCGCCAGACTCCCGGCGGCGCTCAGCGGCACACTGGCCGAGGCCGCCGAAGCCGCCGACCTCGCGCCGTGGCAGGAAAAGATCACCGCCCCCGGCGGCAAGACCGATCCGCCTTATGCCTTCGTCACCATCCCCGACCTGCGCGCTCCCTTCCCCGCCTTCTCGGATCGTGCCGACGACGCCTTCGCCGCGCTGCGCCTGCGCACCATCGCCAACGCCGGGTGGGACTTTTTACAGACGCTCGATGCCGCCAGCACGCAACTGAAGGCCCCGCTCGAACCCGGCCTGCCCGCCGAGTCGTGGAACAAGGCCGGCCGCGCCTTCGACATCAGCCAGGCCGCCGTCAACGACGGTTGGGGTATGCTCATCCGCGAGGAGATTGGCAACCGAGTGTATTGGCGCTTGTGGGTGCGCGCCCGGCAGGGCGACGGCACGCTGGGCGAGCCGCTGCGCCGCATGCCGTGGGAGTTCCGCGCGCGCTTTTCCGGCGACCCGGTGGCTTACGACAACGGCGGCAAATACTTCGCCGATTTGCCCAGCGGCTATTTCATCGACTTCACCACCCTGGCCGAAGATTTCGGCTGGACTCGCGTGCCCTCCGGCGACGACTGGAAGACTTTCTTCCCCGGCGTGCAGTATTGGCACTTTGAAGATCGAGACAGCCTGACGTGGGTGCAAGCCATGCGCGAACTGTATTCGCAAGCCGACGTGGCGTCGCCCACCCCATTCTTCACCCCAACGTACACCCCGTTGCCCACGTTGTCGCCCACGCCCACCGGAACTCAGACCTACACGCCCACGGCCACGCGGACCGCATCGCGCACGCCGACCATCACGCGCACCCGCACGCCCACCCGCACGCCCACGCCGACGTATACGCCGACCATCGTCGTCACCCGGCTGGGCCTGCCCACCCCCACTTCGTCGCTGACGCCCACCGCATCGCGCACGCCTACGCCGTCGCTCACGCCCACCGTCAGCCGGACGCCCACGCGCACGCGCACCCCGTCGCCCACTGCCACGCCGCGTTAGTTGTTATGCATATTCATCGCATCGCTATTCTCTCGGTCTTCATCATCGCCTCGGCGCTGGCCGCCTCTTGCGCTGTTGCGCCCGCGGCCCCGCAAATCATCGTCATCGTGCCGCCCACCTCGCGAGCCACTGCCGCCATCGCCGCTCCCGCCTCCAGCGACACGCCGCTTGCCCCGGCAGGCCCCACCGTGACGCTGTATCCCACCACCGATTTCCAGAACAGCAGTGCCCTCCCGGTCACTGTGGCCGCCACGGCGCCCCTGCAGATCAACTTTGGGACACAGACCCCGGCCCCCACCCTCAACTGGCGTCCCCCGCCTATGCCGGTGCCGGTGTCCATCCGCCCGGAAGATCACTTCTGGTTTGCGCGCCCCATCGCCTCCAACGCCGTCAACTGGCCGCACCCGCTTTACCGCTACGGCAGCACCTACTTTGGATTCATGCGCGCCCACACCGGCGTCGATCTCGACTCCGATTTTGGCACGCCGGTGCTGGCCGCCGGGCCGGGCGTGGTGGTGTGGGTGGGCTACGGCCTCTACGGCAGCAACCCGCCGGAGAACGATCCCTACGGCGACGCCGTGGTCATCAAGCACGACTTCGGCTACAACAACCAGCCCATGTTCACCGTGTACGCCCACATGCAGAAGACGCTGGTGTGGCTCAACCAGCCGGTGAAAACCGGCGACCCAATTGGCGAAGTGGGCAGCACGGGCGCATCCAGCGGCCCTCATTTGCATTTTGAAGTCCGCATCGGCGAAAACAAATTCCTCAAAACCTACAACCCGGAACTGTGGCTGGCCCCGCCCACCGGCTGGGGCGTGCTGGCCGGGCGCGTGCTCGATCCCAGCGGCCATTTCATCCCCGAGCTGCACCTCGAAGTGCGCGACTCGGCCGGGCGGGTTTACCCCATTTGGACTTACGCCAACAGCGCCGTCAACTCCGATCCCGTCTACAAAGAAAACTTCGTCATCTCCGATCTCCCCGCCGGAACGTACACCTATTCCATGATCATCAACAGCGAGCCTTACGTCGGCACGACCGACATTCTGCCGGGGCAGACTACTTTCGTGATCGTGCAAGAGGGTTTGCAGAATATCCCCCGCACCGCCGAACCGGCAGCCACCAATGGCCGCGCGCCCACGCTGACCTTCACGCCGTCGCTCACCTTTACGCCCAGCAACACCCCCACGCCGACCAAGACGCCGCGCCCCACCCGCACGCCGTAGGCACCCCATGCGCTTGTTCCTCGTCCTCCTGCAAGCCGCGCTGGCCATCATCAGCGCACCCGGCGACAACCAGACCCTCACCGGCATCGTCAGCATCACCGGCTCTGCCGCGCATCCGCAATTCGCCCGTTACGAAATCGCCTTTGCCTACGACCCCAACCCCACCGACACCTGGTTTGAGATTCAGCCTCCGGCGACGACTCAAGTCTCTGAGGGACTCCTCGCCACGTGGGATACCCGGCACATCGCGGACGGCACGTATATGCTCCGCTTGCGCGTCTACCCCTCGGACGCCTCCGCCCCGCTCGAAACCATCGTCCATGGCATCATCGTAGCCAACACCCCCAAACCCACAGCCACCCCAACCGCCACATCATCCCCTTTGGGGACTGCCGCCCCGGCCACACCCACCGCCGAACTGCCCGCCACCCTCAGTTCAGGCGTGCCAGCGCCCGCCGCCACCCAACTCTCCCCGGCGGCCACCCCGCCCACCGCACCCCTCTTCGACCTCGCGCCCTACACCTCCGCCTTTTTCAACGGCGCGCTCTACACCTTCGGTTTCTTCCTCCTCCTCGGCCTCTACGCCTTGCTCCGTGATAGAATCAGACGCCCGATTCGCCGCTGGCTCAGGCGAATCGTCAGCGACATCCGAAAACCATAACAATGCTCAATGCACAATTCACAAGGCGCAATGCTAACCCCATTGTGGATTGAGCATTGCGAGTTGTGCATTTAACTCATGACCAAACATCTCATCATCGGCCTGGGCAACCCGGGCCGGGACTATGCCAACAACCGCCACAACGTGGGCTTCATGGCCGTAGACCGCCTGGCCAAAACGCACAACACCGCCTTCACCCGGCGGCAGGGCAAAGCGCTCGTCACCACCGTTCGCCTCGGCGAGGAACAGGTCGTGTTGGCGAAGCCGCAGACTTTTATGAACCTCTCCGGCGAGGCAGTGCAATCGCTCGTCAAGTTTTACGACGTGCCCCTCGCCGACCTACTCATCTGCTTCGACGACATTGACCTGCCCACCGGAGCAATCCGCCTCCGCCCCGAGGGCGGCTCCGCCGGGCAGAACGGCATGAAGTCCATCATCGCCGCGCTCGGCACGCAGGGCTTCCCCCGCCTGCGGCTGGGCGTGGGCCGCCCCCCCGGCCGCATGGACGCCGCCGCTTACGTGTTGCAGGACTTCAAAGGCTTCGATGCCGATGTGATTGACGCGACACTGGACAAAGCCGTGCAAGCCATTGAAACCTTTGTCAAAGATGGCATCGTCACCGCCATGAACCGCTTCAACGGCTCCGCCGATGGGGCCACCGATGACTGACCCACCGCCTATGCTGACCCTCACCCCCGCCCTCGCCCGCCGCCTCGCCGTCGCCCGCCAACGGCTCGCCGATCCGCGCCCCGCGCCCATATCATCCCCTATGGGGACCGCTCCGGGCATCATGGAGACCATACGCGACCTGGGCTGCCTGCAAATCGACCCCATCAACGTCGTGGCCCGCAGCCATTTGCTTGTACTCTTTAGCCGCCTCGGCCCCTACGACCCGGCCCGCCTCGACACCCTGCTCTGGCAGGAGCGGCAACTGTTCGAGTACTGGGCGCACTGCGCCTCCATCGTCCCCACCGAAGATTACCCGCTGCATCGCCACTTCATGACCCGCTACCCGTGGAGTGAGCGTACGCTGGCGTGGGTGAAGCAAAACGAGAAACTCAAGCGCTACGTCCTTAGCGAAATCCGCCGGCACGGCCCGCTGCCCTCGCGCGCGCTGGAAGAAGGCGGCGTTCACCCCGTCAACTGGGTGTCCACCGGCTGGACTTCGGGCCGCAACATCAGCCGCATGCTCGACTATTTGTGGATCGGCGGCAAGATCATGGTTGCCCGGCGCGAGGGCGTGCAAAAATTCTGGGACCTCTCGGAGCGCTGCCTGCCCGACTGGACTCCGCGCCACAAACTCACCGAGAGCCGGCTTGTGCGCTTCGCCGCACAACAATCGCTCCGCGCTCTCGGGGTAGCCACTCCGCGCCAGATCGGCCAACATTACATCCGCGGCCGCTATACCGCGCTGCCCGCCGTGCTGGCGAGCCTCGAAGCCGAGGGCCTGGTGGCCCGCGCCCAAATAGTCGAAGGCCGCACTCCGTGGCCCGGCCAGTGGTACATCCACACCGCCGACGCGCCCCTGCTCGAATCGCTCGCCGATGGCAACTGGTCGCCGCGCACCGTGCTGCTCTCGCCCTTCGACAACCTCATCTGTGACCGGCAGCGCACCGAGCAATTGTTCAACTTCCACTTCCGCTCCGAAATCTACACACCCAAAGCCAGGCGGCAATTCGGCTTTTATGTGCTGCCCATCCTGCACGGCGATCAACTTATCGGGCGCATCGACTCGCAAATGGATCGCGAGACCGGCACGTACAACATCCACGCCATCCACGCCGAACCCAAAGCGCCCAAAGCCGCCGGCCCGGGCATTGCCGCCGCCCTCGCCGAACTCGCCACCTTCCTCGGCGCGCAGAACATCGTCTATCCCAAAACCGCGCCGGAGCAATGGAGGCGGGCGCTGAGATGAATCTCTCCGCTCTACTCCCCGCCCTGCGCACGCTGCCCGAATACCCCGGCCTGCTCGAACACATCGGGCGCAACCCGGTGGCTCTCGGCCTGCCCCGCGCCGCCCGCTTGCCCCTTGTGGCCGCCCTCGCCGCCGACCTGCAACGCCCGGCCCTGCTTATCGCCGCCCGCTCCGACCGCGCCCTCCTCTTCAACGAAGAACTGCCCGCCTGGCTTCCGGGCAGTCAGCTATCGGCGATCAGCGATCAGCCCGCATCCTTCAACATTCATCATTTCCCCGAACCCAACCCCCTGCCCTACGAACACGCCCCGTGGGGGCCGCGCACCATCCGCCAGCGCATCGAGACGCTCGCCGCCCTCACCTCGCCACGCCCCGCCGACTCATCCTTCATCATTACCTCGGCCCGCGCCCTCCTCACCCGCACCCTGCCCAAGCGCGACTACCTCGCCGCCGCCCGCACTCTCCGCATCGGGCAATCCATTCGCCTCGACAAACTGCTCGAAAGCTGGATCGGCGCCGGATACACTTCCGACACCATCGTCTCCGAACCCGGCCAGTTCTCGCGCCGGGGCGGCATCGTAGACGTGTGGCCCCCTGCCGACACCTACCCCACGCGTATCGAACTCTTTGGCGATGAGATCGAACACCTCCGCCGATTCGATCCCGCCAGCCAGCGCTCCGGCGACGGCGTCGATAGCGTCACCGTGACTCCGGCCCGTGAAGTCCTCATCAAAAACGGCCCACGGGCCGTACAGACGCAGCATATCGTGGAGACGCAGCATGCTGCGTCTCTACCGGACAACATCGCGCCCGACCTCGACCGCCTCGCCGAGGGAGCCACCTTCCCCACGCTTGAGTTCTATCTGCCGCTGCTGCACACGACCCCGGCCAGCCTGCTCGATTACCTCCCCGACGATACCCTCATCTTCATCGACGATTGGAGCGACCTCGCCGGAACCGTCGCCGAACTCGAAACGCAAGCCCTTGAGCTTCGCGCCGATGCGCTGAACAACGGACTCATCGCCCCGGACTTCCCCGCCCCCAACCTCTCGTGGTCCGACCTGCAAGACGACCTCGCCCACCTGCCCCTCATCCACCTCGGCCACCTAGCCGACGAGTTGATTACCGCCCTCCCCATTTCCCTCGGCGATCACTTTACCCCCGGCCCGCGCTTCGGCGGCCAGGTCGATCACATCCTCGACCACCTCATCACCCGGCACACCGCGCCGGATGCGCCCACCCTGCTCGTCACCCGGCAGGCCGCGCGCATGGCCGAACTGTGGGGCGAACACGACGCCTACCTGCCGCCCACCGAACACCTGCCCGACCCTCTGCCGCCGCTCGCCTTTGTGCAGGGCGCGCTCTCCGATGGTTTCACCCTGCGGCTGCCCACGGCCACCCTCAGCCTCCTCACCGACTCGGAACTGTTTGGCTGGGCGCGGCCCGAACCCCGCCGCCGGCCCCACACCCCCGAACCTCCCCGCGCGCCCGACGTGTCCTACGCCGACTTCGCCCCCGGCGATTACATCGTGCACGTGGACTACGGCATTGGCCGCTACACCGGCCTCGTCAAGCGCACCCTCGACGGCCACGACCGCGAATACATCCATCTGCAATACGAGGGCGGCGACGACCTGTACGTCCCCATCATCCAGGCCGACCGCCTCAGCAAATACATCGGCGCGAACGAAACCCCGCCCGGCCTCTCGCGCCTCGGCACCGCCGAATGGGTGGCCGCCCGCACCCGCGCCCAGCAGGCCGCCGAAGAAGTGGCCCGCGAACTGCTCGACCTGTACGCCAAGCGCGAAACCATCCCCGGCCGGGCCTTCGCCCCCGACACCGTGTGGCAGGGCGAGCTCGAAGCCGCCTTTGGCTACATCGAGACCCCCGACCAGCTCAAAGCCATCGACGACGTCAAGCGCGACATGGAACACGCCCGCCCGATGGATCGCCTCATCTGCGGCGACGTGGGCTATGGAAAAACCGAAGTGGCCCTGCGCGCCGCGTTCAAGGCCGTCAACGATGGGGCGCAGGTGGCGGTGCTGGTGCCCACTACCGTGCTGGCCCAGCAGCACTTCAACACCTTTCGCCAGCGCCTTGCCGCCTACCCGGTCAAAGTGGAAATGCTCTCCCGCTTTCGCACCCACGCCGAGCAGGAAGAAATCCTCCGCAACACCCACAGCGGCGAAGTGGACATCCTCATCGGCACGCACCGCCTCATTCAAAAGGACGTGGCCTTTGCCAACCTGGGCCTGCTGGTCATCGACGAAGAGCAGCGCTTCGGCGTCACCCACAAAGAGCGGCTCAAGCAAATGCGCACCGAAGTGGACGTGCTCACCCTCACCGCCACCCCCATCCCGCGCACCCTCTACATGAGCCTGGCCGGCATCCGCGACATCAGTATGATCCAGACCCCGCCCGACGAACGCCTGCCCGTCATCACCCACGTCGGCCCGTACAACGAGCGCGTGGTGCGGCAGGCCGTGCTGCGCGAGCTGGATCGCGGCGGGCAGATCTTCTTCGTCCACAACCGCGTGCAATCCATCGACATCGTGCGCCGCAAACTGCAAACGCTCGTGCCCGAAGCCCGCATCGGCGTGGGCCACGGGCAAATGGACGAGCACCGATTGTCGGCGGTGATGGACGCCTTCTCCGCCAACGAGATCGATATCCTGCTATGCACCTCCATCATCGAGAGCGGCCTCGACATCCCCAACGCCAACACCCTCATCATCGACCGCGCCGATATGTTCGGCCTGGCCCAGCTCTATCAACTGCGGGGGCGCGTGGGTCGCGGCGCCAACCGCGCCTACGCCTACTTCTTCCACGACAAGCACCACCGCATGACGCCCGAGGCCCGGCAACGGCTGGAGACCATTGCCGAGCAAACCGAACTCGGCGCGGGATACAGCATTGCCATGCGCGATTTGGAAATGCGCGGCGCGGGCGACCTGCTCGGCGCGCGTCAGCACGGCCACATCTCCGCCGTGGGCTTCCACCTCTACACCCGGCTGCTGGCGCAAGCAGTGAAAAATCTCAAACTTCAAACTTCAAATGGGACGCCATTTGGAGTTTGGAATTTGGAGTTTGGAGTTTCGGTGGACCTGCCCATCCCGGCCACCCTGCCCGCCGAGTACATCCCCGACCGCAACCTGCGGCTCAAGCTATACCGGCGGCTGGCCGACATCAAAGACGAGCAGGGCATCGCCGACATCGCCGCCGAACTGGCCGACCGCTTCGGGCGAATGCCCAAACCCGTGGAAAACCTGCTATATCAAATTAGGGTGAAGATATTGGCGCAGCGCGCGGCAGTGGAAGCCGTGTCCGGCGAGAGCGGGCAGATTGTGCTGCGCAGCCGATTGTGGGAAACGGACGAGGGTCGCGAGGCCGCGGCTGCGGCGCTGGGCGCGGCAGGGCGCATTGGCAAAGGCAAAGCGTGGCTGGCCCGCCTGGCCGAAGGCGCGGCCAAAAGCTGGAAAGAGCAGTTAGTCGAATCGCTGGAGCAGTTAGCGCAGTAGGGCCTCACAGCACCTGCACGTCGTGCGCGCCGCTTTCCTTCTTTCCGGCAGACGTGATGCGGATGAACTCGGCGTTGGCCCATAGCTCGGCCAGGGTGCCGGCCCCGGCGTAACTCAACCCCGAACGCAAGCCCCCCACCAGTTGATGCAAAATATCGGCGGCCGGGCCTCGGATGGGCACCATGGCTTCCACGCCCTCGGGCACTACTTTGTCCCAATCTTCCGGGTCCACCTCGCGGCCCAGTTCCACTTCCTGCCGATCGATGTTCGCCGTCAGCGAGGCCATGCCGCGCACCACTTTGAAGCGGCGGCCATCGCGCACCACGGGCGCACCGGGGCTTTCGTCGGTGCCGGCGAGCAAACTGCCCACCATGGCGCTGCTGGCCCCCGCCGCCAGCGCCTTCGTCAAATCACCCGCCGTGCGAATGCCGCCGTCGGCGATGACCGGTACCTTGAGGGCCTGCCCGGCCTCGGCGCAATCGGCAATGGCCGTGAGCTGCGGCACGCCAAAGCCGGTGACGAGGCGGGTGATGCAGATGGACCCCGAACCCACGCCCACCTTCACCGCGTCGGCGCCGGCTTCCACCATGTCGCGCACCCCGTCGCCGGTGGCTACATTACCGCCCACCACATCCACCGCGGGGAAGCGTTGTTTGAGAGTGCGCACCATTTCAATGGCGTGATCCGAATGGCCGTGGGCAATGTCCACCACCAGCGCATCGGCGCCGGCGCTCACGCAGGCCTGCGCCCGATCGATGTCGGAGGGGCGCACGCCCACCGCCGCCGCCACGCGCAACCGCCCGCGCTCGTCTTTGGTGGCGGTGGGCGAGTGTTCCATTTTGATGATGTCCTGCGCGGTGATGAGGCCCAACAGCCGCCCGTCGTTGTCCACCACGGGCAGCTTTTCGAGGCGGCGGGAGTGCAACAAGGCCCGGGCATCGGCGAGAGAAGCGCCCGCGCCCACGGTCACCAATTTGTCACGGGGAGTCATCACCTCCCGCAGCGGCCTTTGCCCGTCAGGCTCAAACAACACGTCGCGCGTCGAGACCAGCCCAATCAGTTCGCCCGAGTCGCCCAGCACCATCAATCCGCCGATGCCGCGCTTCTCCATTTCAATGCGGGCGGCGGCCACCGTGGTGTCGGCGGGCAGGCTGTAGGGGTTGTCCACCATGAAACTCTCGGCGCGTTTAACGCGAGTGACTTCGGCGGCCTGCTTCTCCAGCGTCATGAAACGATGGATGACCCCCAGCCCGCCGGCGCGGGCCATGGCAATGGCCATGGGCGCTTCGGTCACCGTGTCCATGTTGGACGACACCACGGGCATCACCAGTTCGATGCGGCGGCTGAAGTTCGTGCGGGTGTTCACCGCGTACCGCGAGACGATGCGCGAGCGGCGCGGCACGAGCAGCACATCGTCGAATGCAAGACCGAGGTCGGGGCGGAGTTTCATGGCAGTTGTCCTTTGTGGCCGATCGTACCACAGCCCCGGCCATCACCCCCGGCCTTCGGCCACCCCCTCTCCGGCGCAGATGGGCGATGACGGTACAATACTGCCCATGAGCCGACTGCCCCGATCCTTCTTCGCCCGCCCCACCCTCACCGTTGCCCGCGAACTGCTCGGCCAGCGGTTCGTCAAGCTCGAAGGCCGCCGACGGCTGGCGGCGATCATCACCGAAGTGGAAGCGTACATTGGCGAGAGCGACCTGGCCTGCCACGCCCGCGCCGGGCGCACCGCTCGCACCGAAGTCATGTACGGACCACCGGGGCATCTGTACGTTTACTTCACTTACGGCAAGCACTGGATGCTGAACTTCGTCACCGAGCGCGAGGGGTTTCCGGCGGCGGTGCTGTTGCGCGCGGTGGCGGCCGAGGAGGGCGCGGGCCTGATGCGGCGGCGGCGTGGCCGCTCCGATCATTTGACCGACGGCCCGGCCAAAGTGACGCAGGCGTTTGCCTTCGACAAACGGTGGAATGGGGCCGACTTGTGCGCGCGCGACGCCGAGGCATTTGTCGAAACAAACTTGCCGCCGGCCGACGAGGCGGTTAAGGTTGGCCCGCGGGTGGGGCTGGGCAACACGCCGGAGCCGTGGCTGAACCGGCTGTGGAATTTCTCCGTACAAACGACGCGCAGCGATCACCCAAAGGTGTAGCGCTTCATAACCTTGGGGCGCGGGTGGTGTTATAGATGGCACAGGCAGGCGGCAACGGTTCAGACCGGGATGGAAAGGAGGCAGGGCCTTGGGGGATGTTCCACGAACGCGTGCGCCGCACCTGTCCATATCAAACAAATCCCGTACCTATTTCATATCAAGGAGAGTGCTACTATGGCTAGTATGACGTCCAACAGTGTGTGGGATATTGAAGCCGGTGAGATACGCAAACCGGGCATTGTGCACGTAGTGATGTTGGCCTTGTTCACCGGCATTGGCATCGTGGTCGGCACCTTTGGCAGCCTGGCCATCCCCATCGGTTTCGTCTCGGCCTTCTGGCCCGGGCAGGCCGTGCAGAGCATTGGCGCCATCTGGTTCGGCTGGTGGGGCGGCATCG
>JACRBQ010000073.1 GCA_016213135.1 Chloroflexota bacterium
CGAACGCCGGACTTCCTCAAACAGGCGTTGGATGAGCGCAATCATTTCTTCCTGCGACAATTCGCGCAGGGCGTTCACAGCGGGTTCGGGCAGCACGCCATGTATAACACTCAACTTTCAAAAAAGTCGTGAGCAGTTACGAATCCATTTGCATTCTGTGGCAGCCAGACGTTCAGCTAATTCGTGGTGGGAGTCCCAATCGCGCATGTTATGCGCATAATTGCAGCCGTTACCGGGATACGGTGGGTCAAGATACATGACGGTAGTGGGTCGATCGTAGCGATCAATGCAAGCCTGCCATTCCAGATTCTCAATGATCACCGTCCGCAGACGGTCATGGATTGGCTTTATGCGCTCGTGCAATGTTTCGAGCGCCCCGATCAAACGATTGCCATGACCGCCATCGGTGATGCTGGTCTGAAAGCGAGGGTAATTCAGTTCGCCGCCCCACCCAGCCATAATGAGGTAGTAAAATCGATGGGCGCGCTGAACATCATTTAGCTGAGCAGGGTCTAAGCCTGCCAGCCGTTGAAATTCGGCGCGGGCAGCCAATTCCCATTCAAATGAAGCAATCAGTTCTTCCGGCTTTTCTCTAACCACACGAAAGAAAGTGACCAAATCCTGGTCGAGGTCGTTGAGCACCTCAACTTCGCTCGCGGGCTTGCCGAACAGCACCCATGCCGCCCCGGCGAATGGTTCAACATAGCAGGTATGAGGCGGCAGCAAATCAATAATGGGCTTGCGCAAGCGCGACTTGCCGCCGACCCATTTGAAGGGGCTGTTGAGCGGTTTATGGTTTGTAGTTTTATTTTTCATACTTGTGCCTAAATGGCAAGGAGTCAGGCAAGATGGCAAGAAAAAAGTTATTGGTATCTGAAGCCCGAAAATATCTGGTGACAACTGTTGCTCAAGCGAAAAGCATCACAGAAGGCTGGCTTTCGGAAATTGATTTGGCAAAGGCGCTCAAACTGGGACTCCCAGAGGTCGATGATCGATATCATATCTGGCGTGTACCTTTATGCAATCCGCAAAATGTAAAAGTAGGTGAGGTCGTCATCGACGCTTACACAACTGAGATTCTATACGATAAGACCACAAAACCGGAAATGCTGGAGACTCGCCTGCTTCAACGTGGCAATGGAGCCGCAGCTCACAAGCGTAACCCTCCGGTGGAATACACCCTCTCGCCATTACGCAGCACCGTCGGATTGGGGAATTGCGTCGATCTTATGGATGAGATGCCTGCTGCTTCTGTGGATCTCATCTTTACCTCTCCCCCTTACTTTAATGCTCGCCCCCAATATGGCGAGTATGAAGAATACGAGAAATATCTGCTCGAAATGCGCCAGGTCATACGCAGGGCAAACAAGGTATTGGGCGAAGGCCGCTTTTTTGTGATGAACACTGCTCCAGTGCTTCTGCGACGAGCGAGCAGGAATGAGTCGTCGAAAAGAATAGCGGTCCCTTTTGACTTGCACCGGATTTTTATAGAAGAAGGCTTTGATTTTATTGACGACATCATCTGGGTGAAACCTGAAGGGGCTGGCTGGGCAACAGGGCGAGGCCGTCGATTTGCCGCTGATCGAAACCCTCTCCAATACAAAGCAGTTCCAGTCACGGAATATGTCCTGGTCTATCGCAAGAAGACAGATTTATTGATCGACTGGCATATTCGTAGTCACCCAGATCGGCAGGCAGTTGCAGACTCAAAGATAGAGGATGATTACGAGCGCACGAATATCTGGCGCATTCAACCTGCGACGAACTCTAAGCACCCAGCAGCGTTCCCGCTAGAACTTGCTAAAAAAGTCATCAAATACTACTCTTTCAAAGGCGATGTTGTAATGGACCCATTCGCAGGATCGGGCACGGTCGGTGCGGCTGCGGCAAAGCTCGGACGGCGGTTTGTGTTGTTGGAGATTTGTTCTGAGTATATTGAAATCATAAAAGATTCAGTTGACGCCTGGCTTGGCAAGGCAGCAGAACAAATCCTGTGGGTGAATTGCACCCCACCTGAACCGCCTCTTCGTTTATTTGAGGGACGGGAACATTATGAAGTGAAGAAGAGGAGTAAGAAACGTGGATAAAATCTCACTCAATGAGTTGTTTCCCACCAGCAGCCGAGTTTTGCTTACGGGCGGCGGCAAAGAGTTTATTGAGCGTATTGGCATAGAAGCAGCGAAACGTGTTGTATTGGGCGTCTTATTGGGCGAAAACATCCGTAAGCAGACTGAACCCCTGACGCGCCGACGAATTGCCCAGATTAGCGGCGCCATGGTGGCGCTGTTTGTCCGCGGGTTCAGTCAGGCAGAGGACTTTGGCGACCATTTGTCGAACCTTGCTGTTCAACAGTTATCGAAATCTAAAAAGAACGATAAGGCCAGTGTTTGGCTGGCTCGCTGGGCAGTGGGATTGACCGGTAAATCGGATCAAAATGTCCTACGCAGCGATCCCAAAGAGCGGGACGCATATATTGCCGAGTTCGAGAGCGCGATTCTGGAATCGGCAGCTCGATGTCGTGCAGATATAGGCGACGTGAAAATGACCCTGGGATTTGTTGAAGACAAAAAGGGCAACAGGGTCGAACTCGATTGGGAAGATATAACGCGGCTCACAACAGCCATTGGAAGTCTCACCCTTACCATACGCGGTTCAGATAAATCGACTTATGGGAAGTTATTTGAGCGGCTGATACTTGGCTCGGTGCTTTCTATATTAGGATTCCAACGGGTCGAACGTAAGACGAATACCAAAACCAGGAAAGTCTTTTGGCTGGCCGACAGTTCGGATACACGAGAGTGCGATGCAACGCTGCTATATCAACCGGGTAAGCTGGTGCGTTTCGACATAGGCTTCATTGGCCCTGGTAACTCAGAGATCTCTAAAGATAAACTGACTCGCTATGCGCGCGAAATGGAAATTGGCGGCGCTGCGCATACTTCCCAGACTTTTATTGTCGTGGATCGTTTGCCCAATACCAGTAAAACTCGCAAGGCGGCTGAGAGAATTGAAGCCGAAATTATTCAAATGAGCATGCAGTATTGGCCCAGAGATTTGGCCAAACGCTTGGAGAAGCGAGTGGGTTATATACATCCTCTCTCCAAGATGCCGGATGGGAAGATTGAAGATTATTTAAGGTCGAAGTTGGAAACGATTCGAATCCAAGACTTTTTATCAGGCGTCTTGCTGAATGGATTGGAAAGTGACGACATAGAAGCTGCGGAGGAATAAACCATGTCCTTTTACCACCATCTCGGCCAGTTGCCCCACAAGCGGCACACGCAATTCAAGAAGCCCGACGGCTCGCTCTATCGCGAAGAAGTGATGGGGCTGGAGGGCTTCAGCGGCATCCAGTCCATTCTGTATCACTGCCACCTGCCCACGCGCGTGAAATCCGTTGACCTGCTGGGCAGCGCGCAAACGCAGTATGCCGACTTCGGCGCGCTGCGCCACCGGCTGTTCCGCACCAAGGACTTTCCGGCGGGCGGCGATGCGGTGGCGGCCCGGCGCACCCTGCTGGGCAACGCCGACGTGACCCTGAGCCTGAGCCGCCCCACGCAGAGCATGAGCTACACTTATCGCAACGGGCAGGCCTACGAGGTGTGGTTCGCGCACGAGGGCAGCGGCAAGCTGCGCTCGCAGTTTGGCAATTTGGATTTCGGGCCGGGCGACTACATCGTAATCCCCTACGGCGCCACGTGGGCCATGGAGGTGTCGGGCGAGTGCCGCTTCCTTGTCATCGAGTCCGCTTCGGAAATCGCGCCGCCCAAACGGTACCGCAATCAGGTAGGGCAACTGCTCGAGCACGCCCCCTACAGCGAACGCGACATCCGCGTGCCCACGGAACTGGAGACTCACGACGAGGCGGGCGACTTTGAGGTGCGGGTGAAAATCCGCAACCAGATCAGCCGCCACATCCTCGCCCACCACCCCTTCGACGTGATCGGCTGGGATGGCTACCTCTATCCGTGGATTTTCAACATCGCCGACTACGAGCCTATCACCGGGCGCATCCACCAGCCGCCGCCCGTGCACCAGACTTTTGAGGGGCACAACTTTGTGGTGTGCAGCTTTGTGCCGCGCCTGTTCGACTACCACCCGCAAGCCATCCCCGCGCCGTACAACCACTCCAACGTGAACTCGGACGAGGTCATCTATTACGCGGACGGCAACTTCATGTCGCGGCGCGGCGTGGACAAGTATGACTGGACGCTGCACCCCGGCGGCATGCCGCACGGCCCGCAGCCCGGCATGACCGAGGCCTCCATTGGCAAAGAGCGCACCGAGGAGCTGGCGGTGATGGTGGACACGTTTCACCCGCTGCAAGTAGCGCTCGAGGCGCTGGAGTTCGAGACAGACGATTACGTGTTCAGTTGGATGTTATCCGGCCAATAGCCCCGCAACGTCCGGCGTCCGCTCGACCACGGCATCCGCCCCTGCCCGCTCCAGTTCGTCGCGCTGCCCGAAGCCGCACAACACGCCCGCCGTTTGCGCCCCGGCCCGCTTTCCGGCATAAACGTCCACGGTTGTGTCGCCCACCATCACACAATGCTCCGCCGGCAGGCCGAGCGCCCGCGCCGCAAACAGCACGGGCGCCGGGTGCGGCTTGATTCGCGGCGCAGACAGCGCCGTGACCACCACCCCAAAGTAAGGGCGCAGCTCGAACTGGTCAAGGAAGGCCTCGACCCCGCGCCGGTCGCGCGAGCTGACCAGCGCCAGCGGATACCGCGCCGAGAGTGTCTGCAACAGCGGGTGAACACCGGCGATGAGCAAAAAACTGGCGGGCGCGCCGTGGCCGCGCAACCGGTTCAATGAGTCGATCGCCCGCGCTAGCGGCCGGTCAATGTGCAATTGGTCGGGTACGGTCAGCAGATAGTTGAGCGGGGTTTCCACCCGGGTAAGCCCCCAGCGCAAAAACAGTGTGGGGTCGCGGCGCGGAAAGGCGAAGCCCAGCGGCCGCACCAGCCCCGCCACCCGCGCGATAAACTCGTCGTCGGTGTCGGCTAACGTGCCGTCCATATCGAAGAGGATGGCGCGGATGCGGGAGGAGTCAAGCATGGCAGCGCTCAATGCACAAGGCTCAAGGCACGATGCTCAATCAATTTTGCGCTGAGCACGGCGCATTTGAACTCTAATGTCCCGCTGCCTTCTCTATTATCTCCCGCGTGGCGGCGTCGGGCGCAAACACCCATAGCGTCGATTGCGAGGCGAAGTAAAGGCAGGTGTCCACCGTGGAAGTGGCCCAGCACAAACTGCCGTTGCCCGTCTGCGCTTTGGCGCCAAAGCGGGCATCGCCGTAATTCTTGAATGCGTCCACAAACTCCTCGGTGTCGGCAGACGTGTCCCAGGCGGTTTGCCACACGGCCGCCGTTTGGTTGGCCGACTCGTTGTACGACACGGTGTAATGGTCGCCGCCCCACCCTGCCGCCGCCGTGGCCGCCTCCTTCTCGCTGATCGACTGCTCCAGTATCAGCGACGTGAACCACTCGCCCATCACGTTGGAGTCCACTTGTCGCCAGCCCGAGCCGAGAGTATCCGTCAGCACTGTCGTGGCCACAATTTGCGGCGCTTCTCCGGCATCATACTTTTCGGGGTGCAGTATCTGCTCAGTGCTCACGGGTGGATTCTTGAATGCCTTATCCACCTCGGCCCAGCCGCCCCGGTCGTATAACCGCTTCACAAACAGATAGCCCTGATTGTAGGGAAAGTAGAAATCCTTTTGCAAGTAAGCCGGAGCGCGGAAGTATGCCGAATCGGGATCGGCATAGGCGTTGGCGCTGTAGTCGTTCCAATCACTCGGGGTGAAGTTCGTGTCGCGCCACTGCTCTTCCAGCAATGTGGCCTCGCCCTCAATCAGCGCCTGCGCCCCGGCGGCCCGCTCGGAGTCTTTCTTCCAGCCCTCGTCGCTCAGGCCCATCGCCTCAATGCCGTAATTCTGATCTTGCAGCGCGTGCTGGAACTCGTGGGCAAAGGTGTTGCGCTCCACCGCGTCCAGCCGCCCGCGATCGGTGATGATGAACAGCTTGCCCACTTCGTCGTCGTAGAAGCCCAGGATGTCCTCGGAGTACAAATCCACGTAGAAGTCGTACAGTTTGAACGACGGGTCCAGCAGGCCAAAGGCGGCGAGGCTCACCGTGTCGTCCCGCGCCTGATCGCGGCTGTAAGTCTTTTCAAATTCCTTGAGGTTGTAATCGCGCAACTCCGCCGAGGTCATCAATTGCCGATCCACCGGCCCGGAGGCCGACAGGCCGCGAATGCCGATTACCTGCTGTTCGATTTGATCCATCGCCGCCGTCATTTCGGCGGAGGTTTGCGTGGCCGCCGGGGTGGGCGTGGGCATAAAGGGCAGGGGGATGCCGCTCTGCTGCGACGACACGCCCAAATAACCCACCACTCCAACCGCGGCCAGAACCACCATGCACGCACAGGCCAGCGCCACACACCCGGCCACAATAACAACCACTGTTCTTTGCGACGACATGATCCATGCTCCCTTGGCTCCGCCCTAATAAACCACCCCTCCCCCTTCGGCTCCGCACATTGCCGGGCACGAGGGAGGGGTGAAGAACGCGCGCGCCGACATTATAGCCCATCCCTTGCCGCGTCCGTTGCGGTGTGGTATCATCGCCCCATCCCGTTACGCGGGAAATTTTCACGTCCCCCGGACTTTGCCGGTCGTGCCGTTGTGGCCGACGGCTCCGGCGAAGAATGAAGGGGGCGGCAGACTAAAACGACAAAAGGAGAATCCTCAATGGCCGTCATTTCAATGAAAGCCCTGCTCGAAACGGGTGTCCACTTTGGACATCGCACCAAAAAGTGGCACCCCAAGATGAAGCCCTACATCTTCACCGAGCGCAACGGCATTCACATCATCGATCTGCAGCAAACCCTCAACTCGCTGGACTACGTTTACAGCCTGATCCGCGACACGGCGGGGCGCGGCGGCGCCATTCTGTTCGTGGGCACCAAGCGGCAGGCGCAAGAGGCCGTGGCCCGCGAGGCCGAACGCTGCAACATGCCCTACGTCACCAACCGCTGGCTGGGCGGCATGATCACCAACTGGCGCACCATCAAAGACCGCATCGGCGAACTCAAGCGGCTGGAGGCGGCGCGCGACAAGGGTGAATTCGAACTGATCACCAAAAAAGAAGCCCTCATCCTCTCGCGCCAGATTGCGAAACTGCAAGAGCGCCTGGGCGGCATCCGCGACATGAAGAACGTGCCCGACCTGGTCTTTGTCGTGGATGTGCGCCACGAGCACACCGCCGTCCGCGAAGCTAACATCATGTCGGTGCCGGTCATCGCGCTGGTGGATACCAACTGCGACCCGTCCGACGTGGACTACGTGATCCCGGCCAACGACGATGCCATTCGCGCCATCAAACTAATCGTCGGCAAAATGGCCGACGCCGTGATTGAAGGCCGCGCGCTGTACAAAGAGACCCACGGCGGCGAATCCGAAAAGGGCGAAGGCGGCCAGTACGCCGAATCGGAAGAAAAAGACGAAACTCTGCTGGGCGCGGCTACGCTGGCCAAACTGGCGAGCGGCGAGCTGGCGTTTGACGAAGAACCCGCGGCCGCCGCCCCCACCGCCCCTGACGCCCCGGCTGCCGCCGACGATGCCGCCGACGCCCCGAGCGCCGCGAGCGCCGGGGAGGAGGTTTAGCCCATGGCTGTCTCTGCTGCTGATGTAAAGAAACTGCGCGAGACCACCGGCGCGCCCATGCTCGATTGCAAGAACGCGCTGGAGCAACACGGCGGCGATGTTGAAAAAGCCGTCGAGTGGCTGAAAGAAAAAGGGCTGGCCAAGGCCGCCAAAAAGGCCGAGCGCGCCGCCACAGAGGGCCGGGTGGAAGTGTACGTGCACCTGGGCAACCGTGTGGCCGTGATGGCCGAGATCAACTGCGAAACCGACTTCGTCGCCAAGACCGAGGCCTTCCAGACCTTTGCCCACGAGGTGGCCCTGCACATCGCCATGGCCAATCCCAAGTATCTGGACGTGGCCGACATCCCGCCCGCCGAGGTGGAAGCGGCCCAGGCCGGGTTCCGCGATCAGGCGGTGGCCGATGGCAAACCCGCCGCCATTGCCGACAAAGTGGCCGAGGGCCGCATGGAAAAGTTCTATCAGGAAATGTGCCTGCTGCGCCAGCCCTTCGTCAAAGACGAAGAAAAGACCATCCGCCAATTGCTCACCGATGCCATTGCCGCCATCGGCGAAAACATCGTCATCAGGCGATTCATTCGCTACGAATTAGGGAACCAGTGATCGCCCAACGGGTAACGAGACAAGCGTTACCCGTTTTTTTCACCTTGCAGACACGGTTTCGTAGTCTCACCCCCTCACCGACTAGGAGCCTTTATGCCCACTCCCAAATACTCCCGCATTCTGCTCAAACTCGGCGGCGAGGCGCTGGCCAAGCCGGGCGGCACGGGCATCGACCCCGACGAAGCCGCCTTTCTGGCCGAACGCGTCAAAGCAGTTAAAGATCACGGAGTCCAAATTGCGCTGGTCATCGGCGGCGGCAACCTGTGGCGCGGGCGCGACGGCATCGAGCGCGGCATGGAGCAGGCCACGGCCGACCACATGGGCATGATTGCCACCGTGATGAACGCGCTGGCTTTGCAGGATGCGCTGGAGCGCGCCGGGGTGGTGACCCGCGTGCAGACCGCCATCGAAATGCGCGCCATCGCCGAACCGTACATCCGCCGCCGCGCCGTCAGGCATTTGGAAAAGGGCCGCGTGGTTATCTTTGCCGGCGGCACCGGCAACCCCTACTTCACCACCGACACCGCCGGGGCGCTGCGGGCCATGGAAATCGACGCCGACGTGATGGTCAAAGCCACCAAAGTGGACGGCGTGTACGATGCCGACCCCAAAACCAACCCCAACGCCACCAAGTTCGAGCACCTCACTTACATCGACGCACTGAACAAGCGATTGAAAGCCCTCGATAGCACCGCTGTGACTCTGTGCATGGAAAACGACATGCCCATCATCGTCCTCAACCTGTGGGAGCCGGATAGCCTGCGGCAGGCCGTGTTCGGCGAACCGGTGGGCACCATCATCTCGCGCTAGTCGCCGGGGTCGCCATCCCTTGCGGCGCTGAAAACCACGCGCCGCTCAAAAATTACGACCGCTTGCCTCCGTTGACCCTTTGGGCCGATCTGCGCTATGCTTAACCGCACCACCCAACCTCTCACTCTGGAGAACCTATGGTCAAAGACGCATTGCACGAAGCCGAAGATCGCATGAAGGGCGCCCAGCGCGCGCTGGAGGAATCGTTGACCACCGTGCGCACGGGGCGGGCCTCGCCCACGCTCGTCGAAAAGCTGATGGTGGACTATTACGACACCCCTACCCCGCTCATGCAACTAGCCACCATCTCCGCGCCCGAGCCGCGCCTGCTCACTATCAAACCCTTCGATGCCACCTCCCTCAAGACCATCGAGAAAGCCATCCAGGCCTCCGAACTGGGCCTCAACCCCTCCAACGACGGCAAAATCATCCGCCTGGTCATTCCGCCGCTCAACGAGGAACGGCGCAAAGAGCTGACGAAGGTGGTGCATCACCGCGTGGAAGAGGCCCGCGTGGCCGTGCGCAACGTGCGCCGCGACGTGCACAACGACCTGCGCGAATTTGAAAAAGAAAAGATCATCAGCGAAGACGAACTCAAGCGCGGCGAAGAGGACCTGCAAAAACTCACCGACAAGTACATCGAGCACGTTGAAGCGCTGGGCAAAAAGAAGGAAGAAGAGATCAAGCAGATATGACCCCCACCCTCGTCAATGCCCCGGCCCACGTTGCCATCATCATGGATGGCAACGGGCGATGGGCCAAACAACGCGGCCTGCCCCGCGCCGCCGGCCACAAAGCCGGCACTGACAACCTGCGGCGCGTCATTGAAGCCGCCGTCGAACTGGGCATCCGCATCCTCACTATCTACGCCTTTTCCACCGAAAACTGGCAGCGCCCCGCCGACGAAGTCAACGGCCTCATGAGCATCTTTGAAGAGGTGATAGACCGCGAACTCGGCGAACTGCACCGCAACGGCGTGCGCCTGCGGCACATTGGGCGGCTGGATCGCCTCAGCCCGGCCTTTGCCGACAAAGTGCGCGCCGCCATTGCCCTGACCCGCGACAACACCCGGCTCACTCTCAACATTGCCTTCAACTACGGCGGGCGCGCCGAAATCGTGGAGGCCGTGCGCAGCATTGTGGCTGCAGGCCTCCCGCCGGAGCAGATCACCGACGACACGGTGGCCGCCCATCTGTATACTGCCGGGCAGCCCGACCCCGACCTGATCATCCGCACCAGCGGCGAAATGCGCGTCAGCAACTTCCTTATCTGGCAGGGCGCGTATTCGGAATACTTCATCACCCCCACTTACTGGCCCGACTTCGACAAAGAGCAACTGCGGCTCGCGCTCGAAGAATACTCACGGCGACATCGCCGTTTCGGCGGCCTGTAGCCGCGCCCGCCGCCATGTTTCGACAGCGCATCATCGTCACCCTGCTGCTCATTCCGCCGGGGATCGCCTGCATCTTCCTGGGCGGCTGGTGGTATTTCGGCTTGCTGCAATTTTTCTTCCTTACCGCCGCGTGGGAATACTCCGGGCTGATGCGCAAAGGCGGCTTCCGCCCCGCCCTGCCGCTCATCGTCGGCGGCGTATTCCTCCTCACCCTGGCGCAAAGCGCGCCCAGCTTTTGGCCCGCCCTGCAATCGGAGGCGGCGCTCATCGGCGGCGGGGCTATCGCCTTGTTGCTGGTGGCGGCCACCACCTGGCATCTGATTGATTTCGAACGGGGCGCTTCCACCTCCGCCGCCGATTGGGCCATCACCGTGGCCGGCATCGTCTACCTCGGCTGGATGGGCGGCTACTTCATTCCCCTGCGCGCCCTGCCCGCCGGGCTGTCGTGGACGATGACCATTCTGCCGGCCATTTGGTTCTCCGACTCCGGCGCGTACACCGTTGGCTCGCGTTGGGGCAAGCACCGCATGTCGCCGCGCCTCAGCCCAAAAAAGACGTGGGAAGGCTTCGCGGGCGGTATCGTCTGGGGCATTTTCTTCGGCGCTCTGTTCGGGGCCTTTGGCAGTGTGCGAGCCGGGCCGGGCGCGGGGGTGGGCTTCCGCTCGGGCGCGGTCATCGGCCTGGTGGTCTCGCTGGTCGGCGTGCTGGGCGACCTCGGCATCTCCATGCTCAAACGGCAGATGGGCGTCAAAGATAGCAGCAACCTATTGGGCGCGCACGGCGGCCTGCTCGACCGGGTCGATTCGTGGATCGTGGCCGTGCCGGCGGCCTATTTTGTCATTATGCTGTTCTTCCGGTAAACACCGCCGCATCGTCCCTCGCTACAAAAGGAGCCACACTATGCACACACAACAGGAACCCGAACGCAATCTTGCCCTGGAACTGGTGCGCGTGACCGAGGCCGCGGCCATGGCCGCCGGCCGCTTCATGGGCCGCAACGACAAACCCGGCAGCGATCAGGCCGCCGTCAACGCCATGCGGCTGGTGCTGAACTCCATTGCCATCAATGGCGTGGTGGTCATCGGCGAGGGGGAAAAAGACAACGCCCCCATGCTTTACAACGGCGAACAACTGGGCAGCGCCCTCTCGCCCGAAGTGGACATTGCCGTGGACCCCATCGACGGCACCCGGTTGCTGGCTCTGGGCCGCGCCAACTCGCTGGCCACGGTAGCCATATCGGATCGGCACACCATGTGGAACCCGGGGCCTTTTGTATACATGAACAAGATCGCCGTCGGCCCGGTGGGCAAGGGCATGATCGACATCGAGGCCCCGCCCGCCGTCAACCTGCGCTCGGTAGCCCGCGCCAAAGGCTGCGACATCCGTGACCTCACCGTGGTCATCCTCGACCGGGAGCGCCACGCCGGCCTCATCGCCGAAGTGCGCAATGCCGGGGCGCGCATCCGCCTCATCACCGACGGCGACGTGGCCGGGGCGCTCATGACCTCATGGCCCGATTCCGGCATTGACCTGTTGATGGGCGTGGGCGGCACCCCCGAAGGCGTCATCTCGGCGTGCGCCCTCAAAAGCATGGGCGGCGAAATCCAGGGCAAAATCTTCCCGCGCAACGACGACGAAATTTCCCGCGGCAATGCGCTAGGCTACGATATCGCCAAGGTGCTCACCATCGACGACCTGGTCTCCAGCGACAGCGTGTTCTTCGCCGCCACCGGCATCACCGATGGCGAGCTGCTGGACGGGGTGAAATACTTTGGCTCCGGCGCGCGCACCCACTCGCTCGTCATGCGCTCCAAATCCGGCACCGTGCGCGAAATCTTCGCCCGCCACCGGCTCGATAAGCTGATGGAGTTCTCGCAGATCGCGTTCGATTGACCGTGACGCTCTCCCAAACACAAGCCGGCGCCCTACCGCCGGGGATGACCCGGCAGAGGCCTCTGGCAGGCGCCTCAAGTAAGAACACTCACCTCATGACCAAGACGAATTCGACCCCGCGCTTGACCGCCCAGCGCAAGCTGGAGCTGTACTTGGCCACCTGCGCGAGTACGGCCTGCACCTCGCGTAGCGTGATCTGCGCGAGATCGAGCAGACCGCAGGTCTTTTGGAAGAATAATTCAGGCTTGCGATATTCATCTACGCCGCGGCCTTTGAAGACTTCCCAAAGATCAGCGGCAAAGACATCCATTGTCATTTTGCCTTGCAGGATATCGTCGTGGGGAATGGCAATCGTATGACAAGCGGTCATGCGGTCTCCGTGAGAATGCGGGGCAGTTCCTGGCAGGCCGCGCGTAGAGAAGGCGGGGCTTCCTCTGGCAGTGGATTGCGACGATTTCTGGCAAGCGCCTCGACCTCTGCCTTGCACTCGCTTTCTTCGCTTAAGCGCGGATAGGTCTTTTCTTCATTGACAGGCTGCCCTTTGAGAAAATGAATCCAAGTTTCAATGTTCCGCTTTGGAATGAAAACACCGATGCCCTCCTGGGGCTGGCGAATGGGCAATCCATTCTCCTGTAACGCGTTTTCCAATTGTTGAAAACGCTCTCTGATCGTATGCTTGTCGGCATCCGTCAAAATGACCAGGCGAATATCTGATTGAGCAGGAAATTTACGACGAAAGGCTTGTACTTCCCCGGGATAGTTCTCGCGCACAAATTGTTCTCCCGATCCCTTACCGCCTGGGCTGATTTGCACTCGAACAGGGCGAATGCCACACACAGTCAAAAAGTAGCGTGCGAAGACTTCCTGTTGCCTGTCTTCGCACAGGATCACAGCGCGGATTCGTTTAGGCACTCAGCCACCCCCTGGCAATCAGTTCGGATACGGGTAAACCGCCATTTGATTCAGCGACGATCTGTTTTACGCGGACCGGAGTGTTTGCCTCTCTCTCAAACCAATATCCGACAGGGGAAGCCAGGAGGTAGTTGATCAATTCCGGGTGGTGGGAGATCAACAACGCCTGGGTTTTTCCTTCACTACAGCTATCGTAGAGTTGCAACAGCCAAGGTTGTATCTCGGGCAGTGCCAGGAAATTTTCCGGTTCGTCAATGCACAGCACATAATTTTCTTTCTGCGCGGCGATCAGCAAGGTGTATAAGACGATCAAGGCCCGCTGCCCGTCCGAAAGTTCTGCGAACCGATATTCCCGTTTTGTCCCACTATTGTTATCCTGTCCTGAAAAGACGGCCCTAAGAATGGAGAATTTTTCTCCTGCTTCCGTGAACCTGAAATACTCGAAGCCAGGCAATACTTCCTTGAGCGCGTTGGTCAATTCAAATACCCAACTTTGGTCTCGTGATAGATACGAATACCAGGAAGAATAATTGTCCATCCATTTCGAAGGATAGGCTTGCGCCTTTTCGCTGACGTCGTTTACCAGTCGTGGATCGATATGCACAACCAGGATTTCGTTCATGCGGACTTTGAATTGGGTAATCGATACGTTGAACTGAGGGAAGAATTCGATAACCGATCGGCTGCCGTCGAAGGGGAAATTGAGTCCCTCCGAAAAATCAACTTTGTAAATACGCGCCTCCTGACCCTCGAACTTCAAAAGCGGCTGATTATCCAGGTAGAGCCGTTCATGCTTGACGCGGGCAGTTTGTTCGTTTTTGCTGTACTCCACCGCCAGTTCATAACGATAAGTACGGTTGTCCTTTGTGATCTCCACTTCAAAACTCTGGAGCGGGGAGGTCTGCCAGCGGGTGCGGCTTTCAGGCTTGAATTCTTCGCTGATGCGGCTGTCCCCATTGACAATGGCGCGCAGTTTTTGCAAGACTTCAAAAACAGTGGACTTGCCACTACCATTCGCACCCAGGAACAGGTTGATGGCGTTGAAATTCAGGTCGAAATTGACCAGGCACTTGTAATTGTCTACATAGAGTCGCTTAAGCATGGGAGCCTCCAGATGGCGCTATTTTATCCTCTTTCGCCGGCTTCATTGAAACAACTTCCCTTGATCAGCGGACTTCTCCACTTCCTGCTGGACTCTCTCCCTCCCCGCAAGGAACCCATCCAGCAGCTTCTTCTTCTTGCTCTCCAGCGGAAGTGTTTCCGAAATCGCCTGCGCGGGCGCGCGCCCGGCATCTGGCTATACTCGCTCACGTGCCTGATCGGGGCCCGCGCGGCAAAGTGGCGGTGAAGCGCCAGGCCCTGCATGAGCGATGATTTACATCCAGCAACATTGGGAATAAGTTTCTCGCTGGGCCGGGTGGAACTCTGCAAAACTCTGCCGGAGCCATCGGCCAATCCGTAATCCCACTGGCACAGATTGCAAATGCACCAGCAGGCCGGCCAGCAACTGTCCCTGGAGATCAGCCGCTTGCCGGGTAGTCAAGCCAAGCAACGGGGCAGTTTCGGCCAGCACAAGTCTTTTCACGTGCTCCTGACCCAGGGATGTCTCTGCGAGCATAAAGCGTTCAGTAGGTTGATTAGCGAACAGGCGCAGAATAAAACCACATTGATAGACAAGCGCGTAATCGGGAGCTTGATTATCCAATAGACGGTAGCGTAGCATATGTGCCGGCATGCCGCCTCACGCCATTCGGATGCTGGCGAAAGTTGTCAGGCTGGGGTCTTCCTGGACTAGCACGGGGTAGCCCGAGGTTTCCTCAACCTGCTTCAAAATCGTGCGCGTCGTTTCACGGAGACTCACTCGGTGTCACTCCTGATTGAGTGAGGCCTGGTCATAAATCTCAGGCAGCTTTGAGAAAGGCTTTGAGGCCGACGGCACAGGGGTGTTGATCGGATGCCGACGGAGCAACCTCAGTTATACAGTGATCCGGCCCTCAAGGCAAACCTCTGTGTGGCGATCCAGCCGCATGTGGGGAAGAGGTTGAGCAGGCGCCGGTACCCGTGGTCTCAAAAGCCGCAATACCCCCAAACTCTGGGAGTGTCGGGCCAATTGACATATCCCCCGGCCAATGCTAAAATCTCCATCAAGTCAAGCAAGTCCCGCGGCGTCTTCCCCGCCCGATCACCATTTGTTTTTCTACTAGTTCAATAGGTTCCATTTCGTGAGTTGTACTCAACTACTCTTAAACGAGTTGAGGACTCCGGCCCATAAACAGGCCTCGGCGTCCCGGTAGTTGATCCACGCACGATCCCGTCCACCCCCTTCAATCCTCCCCCCTGAGACAGGCCATCCATGCCAATAAAAGAAGAAATCATTGATATCAACTCCCTTGAGAAGAAGTCCCTCGAGGAATTGCGCGACATTGCCCGGCAGTGGGAAATCACCAACTACAGCCGCCTCAAAAAGGATGACCTGATCATCCGGCTGTTGCGCGCCCACGCCGAGAAGCAAAACCTCGAGCTGCGCGGCGGCGTCCTCGAAATCCTCGACGACGGCATTGGCTTCCTGCGCTCCGACCACTTCCTCCCCGGCAACGACGACATCTACGTCAGCCAGTCGCAAATCCGCCGCTTCGGCCTGCGCACCGGCGACATGGTCATCGGGCAGGTGCGCGCCCCAAAGGAATCCGAAAAATACTTCGGCCTCATCCGCGTGGAAGCCGTCAACGGCCTCGACCCGGAAGTGGCCAAGCGCCGCCCGGCGTTTGAAACGCTCACCCCCATCTTTCCGCTGGAACGCTTCGACCTCGAAACCGACAAGCGCACCTATTCCACCCGCCTGCTCAACCTCATCGCCCCCATCGGCAAGGGCCAGCGTGGCCTCATCGTCTCGCCGCCCAAAGCCGGCAAAACCACCGTCCTCAAAGAAGTGGCCAACGCCATCTCGCACAACTACCCCGACGTGCACCTCATGGTGGCCCTCATCGGCGAGCGCCCGGAAGAAGTGACCGACATGGATCGCTCGGTGGATGCCGAAGTGGTGGCCAGCACCTTCGACGACCCGGCCCAGAGCCACGTGCGCGTGGCCGAAATGGCCCTCGAACGCGCCAAGCGCCTCGTCGAAGGCGGGCGGGACGTTGCCATTCTGCTCGATTCGCTCACCCGCCTGGCCCGCGCCTACAACCTCATCGTCAACCCCTCGGGCCGCACCCTCTCCGGCGGCCTCGACCCCGCCGCCCTCTATCCGCCCAAGAAATTCTTTGGCGCGGCCCGCAACATCGAAGAAGGCGGCTCGCTCACCATCGTCGCCACCTGCCTTGTCGACACCGGCTCGCGCATGGACGACGTGGTATACGAAGAGTTCAAAGGCACCGGCAACATGGAACTGCACCTCTCGCGCAAGCTGCAAGAGCGCCGCATCTTCCCTGCCTTCGACATCGAACGCTCCTCCACCCGCCGCGAAGAACTGCTCCTCGGCCCCGACATCACCCCGCGCGTCTGGCTCATTCGCCGCATGTTCGGGCAGATGATCGGCACCCCACCCAACGGCGCCGGCATGGACATCACCAACGCCACCGAAGCCATCATCCAGAGCCTCAGCCAGACCGAGAACAACGTCGAATTCTTGGACGGCATCGGCAAAAACGGCTTCTAATGTCCGACTCGCCCACACCACCCAGCCGCCCGCCGCAGCCCGGCAAGTTCCTCGCGGACTTTTTCAACTCCATACTCAACTCCGGCGCCGACCGCGCCATCCCACACGCCTTTCTCATCGCCATTACCCTCGGCGCAATTTGGCTCACCCGGTCGAATGTGCTGGCGCAGATTCCCGCCGTGATCGACCTCGGCGCCATCGCCGGGACGCCCCCGGCCGCGCCCGTCCTCGAATCCCCGGTGGCCGCCCCCATCGTGGCCGTGGCCCCGCCGGCAAACCTCACCCGACAAACCGACCTGCACACCAATATCCCCACCCGCCCGCGCAAAGACATCATCACCTACACCGTGGCCGCCGGCGACACCCTGTTTGGCATCGCCGAAAAATACGGCGTCACCCCGGAAACCGTCGTCTGGGGCAACCCGATCCTCAAAGACGACCCCCACCTTCTCCGCCCCGGGCAAGTGTTTCGCATCGCCCCGGTCAGCGGCGTGCTGCGCGACGTGCAGCCCAACGACCGGCTCGATGTCCTCGCCAATTTCTACAGAGTCGCCGTGGACGACATCGTCAACTGGCCCGGCAACGACCTCGACCCCGCCGACCCTAAACTCGTCGTGGGGCAGACCCTCGTCATCCCCGGCGGGTCGCGCGAGTTCGTGCAGTTCGTCGTCCCGAACACCAGCCGCACCGTCAAGCGCGTGGCAAATGCGGGCAGCGACCCCGGCCCCGGCGCGTGCCCCGGCGGCTACACCGGCGGCGCCGTCGGCTCCGGCTTCTTCATCTGGCCCGCCAATAACCACTGGCTCTCGGGCAACGCCTACTGGGCCGGGCATCCGGGCATCGACATCGCCACCGGCCAGGGCGACCCCATCTTTGCTTCCGACAGTGGCGTGGTGGTCTTTGCCGGATGGAGCAATTGGGGCTACGGCAACATGGTGCAGATCGATCACGGCAACGGCTGGAACACGCTGTACGCCCACTTGAGCCAATACAACGTCTCCTGCGGCCAAAGCGTGCTGCAGGGCAACATCGTCGGCCTCGCCGGCAGCACCGGCAACTCCAGCGGCCCGCACTTGCACTTCGAGATGAACTTCCAAGGCTCCCGCCCCAACCCGTACAACTACCTGCCCGCGCCCTGACCAACGATGAACGATGAATGACTCATCGTTCATCATTCATCGTTCATCATTCGCTTCATGATACGCGGCGCAATCTTCGACCTTGGCTCCACGCTGATCCATAACGAGTACGACAATCAGTGGGCGCTCCTGCGACCGCGCCTCATTGCCAACCTCGTCGCCGACCTGCGCGCGCAGGGCCTGACCTTTGACCCCGCCGCCTTTGCCGCCGCCTTCAACCAAAACCTGGCCGACTTCGACGACCAGCGACAGACTCACTTCAAAGAAATCACCACCGAATACACCCTGCGCATCACCTTCAGCCAACTGGGCATCGCCGCCGAGGGCCTCGACCTGCCCCACGCCCTGTCCGCCTACTTTGCCTTCAGCGAGCAATCGTGGCGGCCCATGCCGCACGTGCACCAGACCCTTGCCACCCTGCGTGCGCGCGGTCTCAAACTGGCCCTCGTCTCCAACGCCGCCGACGAGGCCAACGTTCAACGGCTCATCGACCGGCACGCCCTGCGCCCCTATTTCGATCCCATCATCGTCTCGGCGGCGGCGGGCGTGCGCAAACCCAACCCGCGCATTTTTCAGCCGGTGATAAAATCGTGGGGCTTCCATCCCTCCGAAATCGTGATGATTGGCGATACACTGGGCGCAGACGTGCTGGGCGCAAAAAACGCGGGCTTCAAAAGCATCTGGGTCACCATGCAGGCCGACACCCCCGGCAACATTGCCCACCGCGAAACGATACTGCCCGATGCGATTGTGTCATCTTTAGCCGATTTGCCCGGCGTCATCGAGAGAATTCAGCAGACAGAATACAGGAGTCAGAATAACGCATCCCCTCTCTCTGACCTCTGACCTCTGACCTCTGACCTCTGACCTCCGACCTCTAACCTCTCTCCTCTCTCCTCTCACCTCTCACCTCTCACCTCCCACCTCCCCCCTCCCACCCCCGCCTCCATGAAACTCTCCATCCTCATGCCCGTATTCAACGAAGCGCCCACCATCGCGGCCATCGTGGACCGCGTGCGCGCCGTGCCGTTGGATCATGAACTGGTGCTGATCAACGACGCCTCTTCGGATGGATCCTTCGAGATCATGGACGGGTTGGCCGCGCCGGATGTGCGGGTGCTGCACCACCCCATCAACCGGGGCAAGGGCGCGGCCATCCGCACCGGGCTGGAGGCCGCCACGGGCGAAGTCGTCGTCATTCAAGATGCGGACCTCGAATACGATCCGGGCGACTTTCCCCGCCTCCTCGCCCCCATCGCCGAGGGCAGCGCCCGGGTCGTCTAAGGCGTGCGCTCGCTGGAAACACAAAAGCCGGTCATGCGGTTGGGCAACAACTTCCTCACCCTCGTCACCAACCTCCTCTACCATGCGCAGGTGCAAGACATGGAAACCTGCTACAAAATGATGCGCCGCGACATCGCCCTCAGCCTCGACCTCGAATGCCGCCGCTTCGATGTGGAAGCCGAGATCACCGCCAAGCTCCTGCGCGCCGGGCACGCCATCCACGAATTGCCCATCCGTTACACCGCCCGCTACGAAAACAAAAAACTCTCCCCCGCCGACGGCCTGCCCGCCCTGCGCGCCCTGTGGAAATACCGTAACTGGTCTGTTGGCAAATCGAAATCCTGATCTATACTGAAGGCAACAGGCGCTCACCCCGAGCCTCGACACCGGGGCACAGACGGCTCCCCGCCCTGGCCCCGGTGTCACCCCACACGGCCCCGTGGAATCAACAGCGGCCCCGTTGGAGCCGCTGTTGAAAACGATACGCCAGACCCCTTGCTGACTCACGGCTTGTAACGCGATACGCCGCCGGCCGTGGCAAACCACACCGTCCCCGATTCGTCTATAAAGATGTCGTAGACCTCCGAGTCGATCAGCCCTTCTTTGATTCCGAAGGCCTGCCAGATGCTGCCATCGAATCGGGCCGCGCCGCTTTGAGTGCCAAACCACACCGACCCATCCGCGGCCACCGTGACGCTGTTGACGTACGTCGACGGCAACGCCACCCCCGCCGGATCGCGCGGGGCAAACCGCTGCCACTTGCCGTCGGCCAGCCGGTACGCCCCGTCGCCGCTGGTGGCAATCCACACCGCGCCACTATTATCCTCGGCAATATCGGTCACTGCCAACGTGTAGCTAAAGGGCGACCCCAGGCCGTAATGCTCCCACCGGCCATCGGGCGTCCGGCGGCTCGCGCCCCCATCGGTGCCCACCCACATCGAGCCGTCGGCGCCCGCAAACAAGGCGTTGATGCTATCGCCGGCCAACCCGGCGCTGGCGGCGGTGATCACCTCGGACACTTTGCCATTTTGAATCACTGCCACGCCTTTGTCCGAACCGGCCCACACCGAGCCATCCGGCGCAAAAGCCACAAGGCGCACAGTAGCCTCGGAGGGCATCCCCTGCTCGGCGGCAAAACGGGTTGTGCTGTTGTCGGCGGCAATGAGCCACAGCCCGGCGTTGTACTCGCCGGCCCACAGGCTGCCGCCAGAGTCGAACGCCAACGGAACACAACTGCACGGCAGCCCCATCAGCGGCGACCACGTTTCACTTGAGGGATCCAGCCGATCGAGGTTGTCGCCGTACAGTTGAACAAACCACAACTCGCCACTGGGCGCGGAGAGGATGTGGCCGAACGCCGCCTGCGACGGCACATTGGGCACCGGCCACGTCAGAAACTCGCTGCCATCGTAACGCACCAGGCCGCCCGTTTCGCTGCCAAAATATAGCTTGCCCTCGGCATCTTCTGCCACGCCAAACATGGTGTACGAGGGCAGCTCGCCCGTCGGCTCGGCGTACGAATCCCAATTAGCCTTGGCCGGATCGAACCGCCACACGCCGCCCCCGCCGGAGAACCAGTACTCCCCGTGGCTGTCCTGCAACATCGAATAAATAGTCACGTTGTGCAACTGGGGGACGGCCTCAAAGCCCTGCCCGTTGAACCGGGCCACCCCGGCATCGGTGGCGGCCCACAAATCGCCGGCTTTGTCCAGCATTAACGCGGTCACCGCGTCGGAGGGCAGCCCGTCGGCGGTGGCATACCTTTTCCACGTTTGCCCATCGTATCGCCCGAGGCCGGTGGGAGTGGCTGCCCACAGCCCGCCATCCACCGTGGGCACAATGGCGTTGACAAAGTTTGCCAGCTTCTCCGGGTGCTCATCCGGATGAGCCGAGGGATACCCGGCAAACGGTTTCCATGAGCTTCCGTCGAACACGTTCAGCCCGCCGCCGTCCACGCCGGAGTATTGCGTGCCCACAATCAAATCCTGGCCCTGTCGCACAATGGCCGTGATGGTGTCGCTATCCAGCCCGTCTTCCATGGTGTAGCGCGTCCAACTTTTGCCGTCGAAATGCGCCAGCCCGGCAGCGGTGCCGGCCCACATCGCGCCATCCGCATCGAGCATCAGCGTATTCACCACCGGGTTGGGCAGCCCATCCGCCGTGGTAATCCGTTTGAGGATGGAGCCGTCGGCGCGGTTCCACACGGTGATGCCCCCCGGCCCGGCGGTGTAAATCGAATCGCCCATCGCCGACACTGACCAAATTGAGTTGCCCGCCGTCCACGAAGCCCACTGCCCAGCCACGGGTGAAACCGCCCCGGCAGTGGCGGCGGGCGCAGTCGTGGCAGCCACAGCCTCAACCGTGGCCGTGGCCTCGACTACAATCGGCTGGGTGGCCGCAACGGTGGGAGCGGGCGCGTTGTTGAGCGAGCGGACGTATCGCCGAATGCGCGGCAGGGCCATGGTCCCGGCCACGAGCACCACCGTGAGCGCAATCAGGCTCACAATTGCCCAACGCGGCAGAGGCAAGGCTTTTTTGCCGGAAGCGAACTGCGCCGTGTCGGACGCGGACATTGTGGCCGGAACCGGGCCCGAGTAGGGCGCTGTGGCCTTGGCCGTCGGCGGCACGGAGCCCGTCCGCGACAGGATCCCCATGGTGGGCGCATCGGACTGCGCCTGCTGGTAAGCTTCTTTCCATGCAGCCAGAAATTCCTCGCAGGTGGCATAGCGGTCGTCGCGGTTTTTGGCGAGGGCTTTGAGCAGCACGCGCTCAATAGCCGGTGACACGGCGGGGTTGATTTCGGAGGGCAGCGGCAACTGGGCTTGCAGTTGCTTGAGGATGACGGCCAGCGGGGTTTCAGCCTCGAACGGCACGCGCCCGGTGACCATCTGATATAGCACGATGCCCAGCGAGTAGATATCGGAGCGCTGATCGAGGCGGTCGCCCTGAGCCTGTTCGGGACTCATGTAGGCCGGGGTTCCGGTGATGGCGCCCGTCGCGGTGAGCTGCGAGGCGTTCTCCATCAGCTTGGCAATGCCGAAGTCGGTGAGGAACAGTCCGCCGCGCGAATCGACCAATGCGTTGGACGGTTTAACGTCGCGGTGAATGACGCCGCGCTGGTGGGCATAGCCCAGCGCATCGGCCAACTGAGTAAAGTAGCCATCCACCTCCGCCAACGACAACGGCCCGGACTGCACGCGCTCTTTCAGCGTGCCGGTGTCCATGAAACGCATGGCGAAATACGTCACCCCCTCGCTCTCGCCGTAGTCGTAGACCGGCAGGATGTGCGGATGTTCGAGATTGGCAATGGTGCGGGCTTCTTGCTGAAACCGCGTCGCAAATTGCGTGCCCTGCTCGCTGTCGATGAACTTGCTGGGCAGCACTTTAATAGCCACGTAGCGG
This sequence comes from Chloroflexota bacterium, assembly GCA_016213135.1. GTDB lineage: Bacteria > Chloroflexota > Anaerolineae > Anaerolineales > VGOW01 > VGOW01. The sequence continues at coordinate 22,755 of JACRBQ010000073.1, forward strand.
TCCATGGCGGCGTGGTAGGCTTTGTACACCGTCGCCATGCCCCCCTGCCCTACCGCGCTGATGATGCGGTACGGCCCCAGCATTTGTCCGGGTCGAACATTATCCATCGGTTCCTCGCTTGTGCGCTGATAATATCACGAGCGCGAGCACGGGGCAATTGCGGCGAATGTCCGCAGGGACGGGGCTACGGTTGTTGCAACGCCCGGCAGGCGGCGGGGAAGCTCAAACGCGCCCACTCGGCGTACATGCGCCCTGAGGGGTGCAGGCCGTCGGCAGCCACCAGTCCGGGATCAGTGGCGGCCTCCCGCGAGCCGGGAGTCACATCCACATAGGCCGCCCCCAGCCGTTCGGTTTCGGCGCGGTTGATGGCGTTGAACGAATCGATGGCGCGGCCAATGGCGGCGCGGTCGCCCCCGGCGGCAAAAGGCGTCACGCCCCAATCGGGGATGGAGAGTACGATCACCCGCGAGGCGTGGCCGCCCGCGAAGGCAATGGCTTGTTTCAGCAGTGAGACAAACTGCCGGCGATATTCCTCCGCCTCCCGACCACGATACTGGTTGTTCACCCCGATGAGCAGTGAAACCAGATCGTACGGCCCCGGCGGATTCGCCACGGCAATCGCCCCCGCCAGTTCGTCAGTCGTCCAACCGGTCTGGGCAATGAGGGTTGGCTCGGCCACGGCGAGGCCCTGCCCTCGCAGCAGCGCAGTCAATTGCGCCGGCCACCGCTCGGCAGGATCGACGCTTTCGCCAATGGTGTACGAATCGCCCAACGCCAGAAATTTCATTGCGGCCTCGCTACGAGAAACACAGGCGCTCGCGGTGGGGGTCGGCGGCGCGGGCGTTGCGGCGCGGGCACACCCGGCGAGCAGAGTGCAGGCGATGAGCGCGCCGACGCAGACGCGCAGCGTGCCCCGGCTGACGAACGGTGGCAGTATAATCGAAAGCGGCATGGGCAGGCAAAACAAAAAAGCGCGAGGCCTCATCGGCTCCGCGCTTTTGATTCGGGTGCGTCCCTTTACTTCATCTGCCGCAAAACGAGCACGACTTTACCCTGCACCCGCACGTTAGCCGGGTCGGCATAAATTGGCCCCATGGTGGGGTTGGCGGGTTGCAGCCGCACGCGGCCGTTTTCGAGGAAGAAATGCTTGAGCGTGGTTTCTTCACGCTCGTTCAACCACACGGCCACCATCTCGCCGTTGCGCGCCTGCTCCTGCCGCCGCATCACCACAATGTCGCCGTCGTTCACCATCGCGTCGATCATCGAGTCGCCGCGTACCTGCAACGCGAACAAGTTCTCCGGGTCCTTCACCAGCGAGCGGGTGATCTCAATGGCCTCGTCGGGGGCGAAGGAGGTGGCCGCCCCGGGCACGGGCACGGGGGCGCTGGCGAAGATGCGGCCCACCAGTGGAATGCGCAACACATCGCCCAGGCCGCCCAGCGCATCAGGCCCATGGGCCAGCCGCAACCCCCGCGACACTTTGAGATCGCGAGTCAAGTAACCGCCCTTTTCCAGCTTGTTGAGGTTGTAGTTCACCACCGAGGTGGAGCTGATACCCACGGATTCCCCGATTTGCCGGATGGTGGGAGGGTAACCCGATTCGTGCTGGAAGGTGCGGATGAAGTTCAGAATTTCGCTCTGGCGTTCTGATAACTTGTCTTTTGCCATTGATTCCTCCGGGCCGGAAGCTATGATTGTTGCCCCAACGTTCAAGCAGATTATATGCGAACGTAAGTTCTATGTCAATCGCCAAATTTTAAGGCTTCCTTCTTGACATAGGCATAACCAGTGCTAGAATGTCGATATATAGAACAATTGTTCTATCAAGGAGAGTACCTATGAATAGATGCCCTTGGGTCAACGACAGTCCGACAATGCAGAATTATCATGATAGGGAGTGGGGCGTCCCGGTACACGACGACCGCAGGTTGTTCGAGTTTCTGCTGCTCGAAGGCGCGCAGGCCGGGCTGTCGTGGACGACCATCCTCAACAAACGCGAAAACTACCGCCGGGCGTTCGACCAGTTTGATCCGGCGATGGTAGCCCGATACACCGAAGCAGACATCAAGCGACTGCTGGCAGACTCCGGCATTGTGCGCAACAAACTGAAGGTGCGCGCGGCCGTCACCAACGCCCAACGATTCCTGGAAGTCCAGCGGGAGTTCGGCTCGTTCGACGCTTACGTTTGGCGGTTTGTCGGCGGTCAACCCCTCGTCCACCGCTTCAAGTCGTTGGCCGAATTTCCGGCGAAGACATCCGAGTCGGACGCGTTGAGCCAAGATCTGCTCAAGCGCGGATTCAAATTTGTCGGCTCCACCATTTGCTATGCCTTTATGCAAGCTGTTGGCATGGTCAACGATCACACCGTGGACTGTTACCGATACGCCGAAGTATCTTTGTATTCGATAGCCACCGCAGTGGTGGAGGAATGAGCGAGCATGACGGAGGCAACCATGAACAACCATCATTATCGAAGCGGCCCGCCAACGACAAAAGCCTTTTGGGTCGCGTTGCGGGCCGCGCTCAAACTGTGGAACGACATGCGAACGAGGCGCGGCCTGATCGTGGGCCTGATTCTGGTGGGCGCGCTGGCCGCGTTCGAATCTTTCAACTTCTCGACCACCGAGTTCGCCCTCGCCGACATGCTCGGCGATCTCAGATTTAGCGGACTGCGCTGGGCCACCATCCTCGCCATCGCCTTCTGCGGCATCGACTTCGCCGGGCTGGCGCGGCTCTTCACGCCCGACCGTGGCCGCACCGCCGCCTATTCCATGGAAACATGGTATTTGCTGGGGGCGTGGTTCTTGGGCGCCACCATGAACGCCATGATGACGTGGTGGGCCGTGTCGCTGGCCATGATGAGCCACGAGTTCGGCAACGAAATCCTCGGCCGCGAGCAACTGCTGGCCTACGTGCCGGTGTTCGTGGCCGCGCTGGTCTGGCTCACGCGCATCCTGATCATCGGCACATTCAGCGTCGCGGGCGAAAGGCTGTTTGCCCAGGCCGAGGCCGCGCTGTTGGAAGTGCGGAACACGGCAGCAACGCCCCGGCCCCCTGCCTACGCTCCGCAACGGGTAGCCTCGGTTGCACCCGCGCAGCCGCTCGCCAAAGTCATCGGCGGCAGTGGGCCTGATCCCGCATACATCGACGCCGACGATGACCCGTTTGTGGAGCGGCCCGCCGCTCCGCGCCGCGTGACCATGCCCGCCCCGGCCCCGGCGTATCGGCCCGCCGCCCCGATGGCGGCCTCGGCCACGCGGCCCGCGCCCAAGCCATCCGCGTATCAGCCCGCCCCGGTTCGGCCCGAAAACCGTGAACGGCCGGAGCGTGTATGACTACCCCGACCTGCGCCGCCCCGTCGCTGCCTGGGCCGATCAAGGCGTTGCCATTGCTCATACTGGCATTCGTGATCGTCGTGGGCAGCCTCACGGGCCGGGCCATCCAACTTCAAAACTTAAAATTCAAAATTCAAAATTCATCTGCCGCCCCGGTTGAGGCGGGCTACATCTGGCCGATATTCACCCCGGAGGTGCAGCACTGGGGGGAGCGGATTTCCGGGTGGGCGGCCACGTACGCCCTCGACCCGAACCTGATCGCCACGGTGATGCAGATCGAATCGTGCGGCAACCCGCAGGCGGTATCCGGCTCGGGGGCGCAGGGGTTGTTTCAGGTGATGCCGTTTCACTTTGCGGCGGGCGAGGCCATGCTTGACCCGGAGACGAATGCCCGGCGCGGGCTGACATATTTGGCCGAGGGATTGGCGCTGGCGGGGGACAAGCCGGGGCTGGCGCTGGCCGGGTACAACGGCGGGCACTCGCTCATCGATAAATTCTGGAGCGAATGGCCCGCCGAGACTCAGCGCTACTACTATTGGGGCAGCGGCATTTACGCCGATGTGAAAGCCGGGGGCAGCACCAGCCCCACGCTGGATGAATGGCTGGCCGCCGGCGGGGCCAGCCTGTGCGAAGGGGCGAAGGCGGAGTTGGCAAAGTAGAAGCGGATTACGCTGCCCTGCGCTCCTGGCGAGCGGTGTCGCGGGACAGCCGCGATGCTTGCGGCTATCGCGGGTACAACCCGCTCCCACACCTCTTCACCCAATCTGTCTCTACTTGTGCCCCAATAGCATCACCGCCGCGGCCACGGTGGGATCGGTGGCCGGCGTCACGGTATCCCAGCCGGGGTCGGCCACTGCCACATCGGGGATGATGCCGTTGGTTTCCCAGTCGGCGTGAGAGACCGCTGGCTCAAACCGTTCATGGGCGATCCACGCCCGCGAACCATCTTCAAAATAATACGGATACAGGGTTTCCACGTTGCCATCGGTGAGCACGCCGACGATTTTGGCCCGCCCCGAATCTTGCAGCGCGCCGGAGAAGATTTCGCCGAAGCTCACCGTGCCTTTGCCGACGAGGATCACCAGCGGCACGGTTTGTGAGTTGTTCACCGGGTCGGGCTGGACGGTGAGCGGGCGCGATTCGGCGCGGCTGCGAAACTGGCCCAGCGTGCCTTTGGCGAGATAGCCGAGGATCGGTTCAACCACGGTGCTGGAGCCGCCGCCGTTGAGCCGGTTGTCGATGATGAGGCCGTCGAGATCGCCGAAGGCTTGCAGCGCCTCTTTGACGTGGCCGGGGATGGTCTCATCAAAGAAGGAGGGGAGAAAAATGTAGCCGATGCGCGAGCCGTCGGTGGTGGGCAGCAGTTCGGCGCGGACGGAATTGAAGGCGGTGATGCGGCGGCGAACGACCGTCATGTCGCGCGCCGACTGGCCGGGCGTTTGCACGCTGAGGACCACGGCGGTGCATTCGGGGCCGCGCACGCGGGGCAGGTAGACGCCGTCTTCGATGAGCGGCCGGTCGTCGGCGCTGAGGATGTTGTCGTGCGGCTTCAGCCCGGCGTGGTCGGCGGGGGAGTCGGGCGAGACGGTGAGGATAGTGACGTAGCCTTTGTCGAGGAGCGGCTGCACCAGCACGCCGATGCCCACGTAATCGGTCACTCCGGCGAGGTCGGCGTCCTCTTGTTTCACTTCGGCAGGGGACTGAAACCGGGAGTGGTCGTCGCCCAGTTCGGCGATCATGGCGTTCATGTCGGTGTAAAAGGTCTCGGTGTCGAGTCCGCTTTTTACCCGCGCCCGATATTTGGCGGTAATGGCTGCCCAGTCGTGGCCGTTAAAGTCGGGGTAGAGGTAGACCTCACTCACGGTTTCGGCGAAGTCTTCGAAGACAGCGAGCTGCTTGTCCTGGGAGATGGTGGGGTTTGGCTCCACGGTGGGAGTGGGCACCACCAGCGGGTGGCCGGCCACTTCGGTGGGGTCTACCGTGGCGAGGGGGGCATTTTCGCAGCCGGGCGGGATGTAGAGGCTGTCGGCGCGGGTGGGGGCGGGCGCAACTGTGGCAAGCGGGACGGCGGTTGGGGGGGGAGCAATGGTGGGCGGCAGGCCGGCCGTGGGGACTTCGAGTGTCCGGGTGACGGTGTTGCATGCCATCCCCAAAAAGAAAATGCTGATGAGGAAGAGTCGTTTGAGGGTCATGGGTTATCTCGCTATGCGGGTCCGCAGGTGGCGGATGTGTTCGGGGGTGGTGCCGCAGCACCCGCCGAGGATGTGCACAGGCCAGGCGGTGGCGTAGGAGGCGTAGGCAACGGGGTCGACGGCGTCGGTGTTGACCCAACCTTGGGCGTCGTCGGCGTAGCCGATGTTGCCGTAGGCGATAAGGGGCACATGATGGGGCGCGGCGGCGCGCAGTTCGCCCAAGGGGGCGGCGAGGGTGTGGGTCGGGGCGCAGTTGACGCCGATGGCGGCCGGGTGCAGCGGGGCCACGGCGCGGGCGGCCTCGGCAATGGTTTCGCCGGAGAGCAGCCGGCCATCTGCGCTGCAGACGAAGCTGACGAGGGTGGGCAGGCCGGTGGTGGTGGCGGCTTCGGCGGCCGCCACCGCCTCGCGGATGGTGTTCATGGTTTCGACGAGCAGGAGGTCGGCGCCGGCCTCGGCGAGGTGTTCGGCCATTTGGCGATGTTCGGTTTGGCACTCGGCTTGCGGGGGGACGAGGGCCGGGGTATAGCAATCTTCCAGCGGGGCGATGGAGCCGGCGACGAATAGCGGCGCGGGCGAGGCGTGCTCGGCAATAGCTTCGCGGGCAAGGCGCACGGCGCGGGCGGTGAGTTCGCGGGCCTGCCCGCCGTGGCTGCTTTTTGCCAGTGTGCGCCCGTGGGTGCGGAAGGTGTTGGCGGTGAGGATGTCGGCTCCGGCGCGGAGGTAATCGAGGTGGATTTGTCGCAGTGCCCGCCGGCCTTCAGCGGTGAGCAGGGCGTTAGCCGACCACAGGGGCAGGCCGGTGTCAATGCCGCGCCGGTGCAGTTCGGTGCCGGTGGCCCCGTCGAGGATGAGCCGGGCCGGTTGGGCGAGTTGGGTGAGGAAGGAGGTCACAGGTTAAGGCCCGCCGCCGGGGACGATGTCGGTGGGGGTGAGGCCGCTGGGATCGTACACGTAAACGGTCGTGCCGATTTCGGCCCAGCCGTAAAGCCAGCGGGAGTCTTTGGGCGCAAGATTGACGCAGCCGTGCGATTTGGGGAAGCCGTAGCCGTCGTGCCAGTATGCGCCGTGCAGGGCGATGGAGCGGTCGAAGTACATCGTCCACGGCACGTCTTCGAGGTAATAGAAGTCCGATTTGTCGGCGGCGTATGCGCCGCTCATTTTGGTGGCCTCGAGCTTGCTGTAGATCTGGAAAAGGCCGGGGCGGGTGGGCCACGCGCCGAGGCCGCTGGAAGCCAGGGTGGCATACACGAGCGTGTCGCCCTCGTAGGCGGCCACGGTTTGCTCGTAGAGGTTCACCGCAATCCACTTGCCGGTAACGCCTTCGGGCGGCGATTGCATTTCGACAATGCCGAGGCTGCGCTGCTCAACCCACTGGTCGGGGCCGACGAGGTACCAGTCGAAATCGCCCACGCGCTCTTTGCCGTAGATTTGCACGATGGTGTAGCGCTCGAGCTTTGGGGCGCCGGGGTTCACGGAACCATCAGGCCGCAAGCGCGGGAAGTACGGGCGCACCACCCAGGCAAACGGGCGGGCGGGTTGCTCGGTGAAGCCGATGCCCTGAAATTGCGACGGGTCGAGCAGCGAGAGGTCTTCGCGGCGCATGTACTCGTCGGCGTTGATTTTGATGTATTCCTGCCCGCCATAGTCCACGGTTTTGCCGATGCTGACGTAGATGAAGCCTTTGCCGTAGCTGCGTTTGACGTTGCCCGCCGCGCCGTCTTCCGGGCTGGCGAAAATGGGAGCGTTGGCGGTGGTGACTTTGGCGTAGGAACGGGTGAGGACGGGGCTGGGCACATCCGGGTGGAAGGCGGCCAGCGGAGGCAGGTCGGCGGGCAGTTCGTAGCGGTGGTGGAATTCGGCGCGGCCGCCGGGGCCTTGCATGGGGCACTGGCCGGGATGGGTAAGCTGATAGGCTACGGTGCACAGGTCGCCCGCTTCGGCAACCGGTGGGGCTGTGGGGGCGGGTTGTTTGGCGGCTACCGGCCCGGCTAAGAGGAGGAGTACGAGCAGGGCGGCGAAACTGGAGCGCATAGGGCTGATTATAGCACCCGCCTCACCCCTCCCCCACGGTAGTTGCGACTTCAGTCGCTTTTTGGCCGCACACCACGACTGAAGTCGTCACTACGAAACCACACTGTGAATTGCTGGGAAGAGTGGGAAGGCAAAGGTTGTCAGGGCAGACCGACGCGGTTCGCTGCGCGAAACCGCGTCGGTCTGCATCATCTCAATAAATGGGGGTGGGGGCAGACCTGTGTGTCTGCCCTGGGCGAACACACAGGTTCGCCCCCACCATTTTGAGAAGATACGTCGGTCTTCCGTGCGCTACGGCTCCAGCGTGAGGTGCGTTTTCTGGTTGGCTTCGACGGCGGCGGGCGACCAGAGCATGGCGTGGTATTCGATGGTTCGCCACGGCTCGATCATGTCGTTGTAGTGCGGGTTGAACGCGTGGCCCGACTGGCCGGTGGTGTGGATGGTGAGCGAGTTGTCGAAGTCCGAGAAGTCCACGATCATACGCATGGACGGCACGCTCGCAACCTCGAAGGTCCTGGCGTCGGATGACTCGTCGGACGGCTTAGAGATGCGGTAGCCGGTGGCGTTGACGATGGCCGGGCCGCCGCTGGCGGCGACCGGGCCGCGATTGAACAGGGCCTCGACGAGGGCGATGCCGGAGCGGCCCAGCGTGGCGTTGCGGAAGGTGGCCGTGTGCAGCCGCCCCCACGCCCAACTGTCGGGGCTGGCCCCCAGCAGGCTTCGCGCGTCGGCGTAGCCTTCGCTGAAGGCTTGCCGCAGAATGTAGTCGCGGGTTTCCACGCGATCGGCGGTGGACACGTTGTCCCACCAGTGGTTGTCGGGTTGCTCCAGCAGGTTGCGCACGGCCAGCATGGTATCGCCGCCGGGGCCGGGCCACAGGCGGTCGTCATTGCCCAGTTCGTCGTAAAAGGTGTCGCCGATGAGCCGCACCCAGAACAGGTTATAGAGCGCCGCCGGGCCGGAGTCCAACGTCTGTTGAAAGTCCCACTTCTTGAGGTATTCGAGGCCGCTTTTGAGGGCGGGGTCGTCGAAGGAAACGGCGGCGAGGAAGGGCATCACTTCCTGCGCCGAGAGGTTGGAGTCGTCGCCCTGAATGGCTTTGATGTCGTCAACGGTGAGCTTCCTGCCTTTGGCGGCTTCGATCATATTGACGATGCGCCGGGCGCGATAGCCCTTGTCCCAGTCGAGCGAGATGAGGTAGGGATAGTCGGGGCCGACGATGGCGTTGTTGGCGGTGGCAATGTAGCCTTGCGGCGGGTTGAAGGCGCGGGGCAGTTCGTCGAAGGGAATGTAGCCCGTCCACTCGTAATCGTCGCTCCAGCCGGGCACGGGCAGTTGGCCGTTGCCGTTGGCGCGGATGGGAATGTTGCCGGGGGTTTGATAGGCAATGTTGCCGTCCACGTCGGCGTAAACGAAATTCTGCGAGGGCACGGTCCAATCGCGCAGGGCATCGCGGAACTGATCGTAGTTCTGGGCACGGTCAAGTTTCAGCACCGAGCGGAAAGTGAAGCCGGGTTCCAGCGCCGTCCAGCGCAGGGCCAGCGCGGCGGGCGTGGGGATGTCCACACCGTTGACGACGCCGCTGAGAGTCCGGGCCTGTTTGTTGATCTCGTCGATGATGGGGCCGTGGCGGGTGAGGCGCACGTTGAGGGCCAGGGTGGTGGTGTTCGTGTCCTTCTTATAAATGCCCTTGGTCGTTTCGGGATGATCGGGGTCGGGCTTCACCTGCCCCCTCACGGTGATGATCTCGGTGACCACTTTGGCCTCGACCCACGCGCCGTTCACTTCGTACTGTTTGAGGTTGTCGGGGTTGAGGTGTTCGATGTACAGGTCTTGCACGTCCGGGCCGAGGTTGGTGACGCCCCAGGCGATGCGGTTGTTGTGGCCGATGATCACCCCCGGCGCTCCGGCAAACGAAAAGCCGGTCACGTCGTAGGGGCACACGTCGGAGAGGGCGCGGCAGTGCAGGCCGACCTCGTACCAGATGCTCGGCATTTGGATGCCGAGGTGCGGGTCGTTGGCGAGGAGCGGCTTGCCGGTGGCGGTGAGTTTGCCGCTGATAACCCAGTTGTTTGAGCCAATGCCCTCGAAGCCGCCGCCGGTGAGGTCGTTGAAACCCTGCACCTGAGCCAACGCGTCGGCAA
>JACRBQ010000007.1 GCA_016213135.1 Chloroflexota bacterium
GGCGGCAGTCACCCCCTGCCCGTGCGGATCGAGGTGGGCCTCTACCGTATCGCGCAGGAAGCGCTGGCGAACGTCGCGCGCCACGCCCGCGCCCAGAAATTAGTGGTCCAACTGGTAATCACGCCCGCTCAGGTTCAACTCGTGATCCAGGATGACGGTCTGGGTTTCGACGCGGCGCATATCCCCAAAGGTCACTATGGACTGATCGGGATGAACGAACGCACCCGGCTGTTAGGCGGGCAGTTGACGCTGGAAAGCTGCCTCGGTGAAGGCACACGGATTGAGATTATCGTTCCCACTGAGGCAAAAACATGACTGACCCAATCCGTATCGTGGTCGCTGACGATCACCCCATCGTGCGTGATGGTCTGGTCGCCGTGTTGAGTACGCAGCCCGATTTTGAAGTGGTGGGCGATGCCGCCACCGGCCCCCAGACGATCCAGCGTGTGACAGCGCTCAAGCCGGATGTCGTGCTGCTCGATATTGAAATGCCGGAATTAGACGGCGTGGAGACGCTCAAACGCCTGCGCGAGCTTGATCCTAATCTGCGGGCGATTGTCTTCACAGCGTTCGACACGGATGATCGAATCCTCCAGGCGGTGCAGGCCGGGGCGCAGGGCTACCTGCTCAAAGGAGTGCCGCGTGATGAGATTTTCGGCGCAGTGCGAGCCGTTCACGCGGGCGGAGCGCTGTTACAGCCGGTGGTCGCCTCAAAACTGCTGCGCCGCTTCGGCCAGGATCAGCCTGACGCCCTGTCCGATCGGGAGTTAGAGGTGCTGCACCTGCTGGCGCGCGGCCTGACCAACAAAGAGATCGCCGCCGAACTGGTGATCACCGAACGAACGGCGAAATTTCACGTCAGCGCAATCTTGAGCAAACTCGGCGCGGGCAACCGTACCGAAGCTGTGCGTTTCGCCGCGCAGCGGGGATTGGTTGATCTCTAAACCTGTACCAACGTACAGGCTGCAAACTGTCCGCCTGCCCGATGTAACAAGCGCCATTTTCAACGATAGTGAA